>JAGOLL010000019.1 GCA_017994055.1 Methanothrix sp. | reverse complement strand
GATTAGCAAGAGATATAAGCACCTTTTCATAAAAATTTTTCACTGTTGAATCCCTCTTGGTAACACGCCTTTAGGAAGTGAATCGCAGTTACCACCACGATTGCACCACCATATGTGCACCAACCAAAGATTCAACAGTACCTTTGAGGGAAACTATTTTATAGAATATCAAATACTGTGAACCAGAGATTCAGCATATAAGCTCTAAAATCAAGATTATCGGAGGACTATCTAATGGCAGGAATGGGCGGAACGCCAATTATCATTTTGAAGGATACCCGCAGAGAGTCGGGAAAGGACGCCATCTCCAACAACATCATGGCAGCCCGGGCTGTGGCCAATGCTGTGCGGAGCACCATGGGCCCCAAGGGCATGGACAAGCTTCTGGTCGACTCCATAGGGGATGTGACCATCACCAATGACGGCGTGACTATTTTAAAGGAGATGGATGTGCAGCATCCTGCGGCCAAGATGCTCATCGAGGCGGCCAAGACCCAGGACAAAGAGGTAGGCGACGGCACCACCACCGTGGCCGTGCTGGTGGGCGAGCTGCTCAAAAAGGCCGAGGTTCTCCTGGACCAGAAGGTCCACCCCACCATGATCGTGCAGGGGTACCAGATGGCAGCGGAGAAGGCCATAGAGATAGCCAAGAGCATGGCTGTGGATGTCTCGGAGAACGATAGAGCTCTGCTGAAGAAGATCGCCGATACGGCCATGACCGGCAAGCTCGCCGAATCCGGTGAAAGCAAGATGTCCGAGTATGCTGTGGAGTTGGTGTTAAACGCCCTGGAGAGCTACAACGGCAAGAAGAAGTTCGACATGGACCGGGTCAATGTGGAGAAGAAGGTAGGGGAGAGCACCCTCGACTCCCAGATCATCGAGGGTGTGGTGATCGACAAGGAGATCGTGCACCAGAACATGCCCCGCAAGGTGGAGAACGCCAGGATCGCCCTTCTTTCCACTCCCATCGAGTCCAAGGACACCGAGACCAAGACCGAGCTGCAGATCACCACCTCTACCCAGTTCCAGCAGTTCATGGATCATGAGAAGGCCCGGGTCAAGGAGGCGGCAGACAAGGTCATTGCCAGCGGGGCCAATGTGGTTTTCACCCAGAAGGGCATAGACGACTTGGCCCAGCACTACCTGGCCAATGCCGGCATACTGGCCCTGCGCCGGGTGATCAAGAAGGATCTGGACCGCCTGGCCCGAGCCACCGGAGCCACCATTGTCACCGGCCTGGATGAGCTCAAGCCGGAGCTTCTGGGCAGCGCCGCCCTGGTGGAGGAGAAGCGCATCGGCAGCGGCATCATGACCTTCATCTCCGGCACCCGGAACCACTCCGCCACCCTGCTTTTGCGGGGCGGCACCCAGCAGGTGTTAAACGGCCTGGAGAGGGCATTGGACGATGCTCTTCATGCCGTGGCCGATGTGGTGGAGGACGGAAAGATGGTCCCGGGCGGGGGAGCCCCGGAGATTGAGCTGTCTTTGCGGCTGAAAGAGTATGCTGCAACCCTCAAAGGCCGGGAGCAGCTGGCGGTGACCAAGTTCGCCGAGGCCCTGGAGATAGTGCCCAAGACTCTGGCCGAGAATGCCGGATATGACGCCATAGACAAGGCGGTAGCGCTCAAGAGCCAGCATGAGAAGAATAAGAATGCGGGCATCGATGCCTACAGCGGAGAGATAAAGGACATGCTGGCAGAGGGCGTGGTGGAACCATTGCGGGTCAAGATCCAGGCCATCCAGTCCGCCACAGATGCCACCTGCCTCATCCTGCGCATAGACGATGTCCTGGCTTCCACCAAGGAGCCCCCAGCGCGGGGTGCACCCGGCGGAATGCCACCAGGAATGGGAGGCATGGGCATGCCACCGGGCATGGGTGGAATGGGCGGTATGGGAGGCATGCCGCCAGGGATGTTCTAGAAAAAGTCCTGCCGGCTCCCGTTCAGGGAGCCTCGCCCTATTTTGTTTTCTTTGTACGTTCCTATATCTTGTTCTTGCCGGTTTTACCTCAACATCACCCGGCTCAGGGTGACCAGAAACAGGGCCATGAGCAACCATCCCAGCAGCGTCTCCATCACCGTGATAAACTCGAAGCCCTCGATGATGGAAAAGTTCTGGGGGGTCTTGCCCAGAAACTGCATGCTGCTGAAGTAGAAGGCATTATTGATAGTGACGGCTGCGCCGCCACTGTCCTGCTTATCTCCCCCGTCCGGTTGCAGGGCATTGCCCGCCCAGAAGATGCCGGTGAAGAGCAGGATGATGGCGAGGCTCAGCAGGATGGTGTGGGATGGCCGCACTCCGTAGCCGCAGGAGATCCAGGCCAGCCGGTCGAACAGCCTCTGGAAGGACCTGTGCGATCGCGCCTGCTTCTCCTTGCGGTACTGGTAGTAGCACTCATCCTGATCCTCGAACTGCTCCAGATTGCGGAAGTTACGCACCAGGTTGAGGTAGACCGAGCCGTTGTAGGGGATGCTATCTTTGATCGAGTTCCAGCGCACCACCAGGCGGTTGAAGTTGAAGTCCTTGAGATGGATGGCAGAGCCCTCCGGAAAGACGGCATCGGAGAGCTTCAAGGTGTAGACCTTGGCATTGACCAGATGAAAGTTTCTCTCAAAACGGGCTCTGCCGAAGTCAGCGTCATTAAAGCGAGCCCTGCTAAAGTTGGCCTCCGTTGCAAAAGAGGCCCGGGAAAAGTTGGCCACTCCGGCAAACTCGGCGTCGGAGAATCCGGCATCCTCCATAAAGCCCGATCCGGAGAAGTTGGCTGCCTTGGTGAAGCTGGTGCCGTCAAAGTCGACCAGCCCGGAAAAGCAGGCATGATCGAAGAATACATCCCCCTTGATCACCGAGTACTCGATCTTGATGCTTGACTTGATGATCTTCTGCCTCTTATTATTGAGAGGCAAATCCAGCCGGTGCAGATCCAGGTCGCCGTAGATGATGACATTCTCATACTCTACCGGCTTTCCCTTCTCGATCTTCTCCAGGATCTCCTCGGCCTTGATCATCAGCAGGCTATCGACCATAGACGAAGCAGAAAATCGATAAAAGCAGATAATCTTTGCGGTGCCGCCCCTACATCATTCGAAACAAGATCAATTGCAGTAGCTCCAAAGAGATTGCTGCGGTAGGTGCACATAGTCTCCCTGGCAGGGACGACGAATTTGCAGCCCTCGCTTTTCGCCCGCCCGGCCTCGCTCGGGGGCCAGGGACTGCGAGCAACCTGGCCCTGGGGCCATGCGAGGCAGCTAATGCCGCAAAAAGAAGGGGGACAATGTCTACCCTCGCTAGGTCGCTTGGGATCATCGCTGCCGATGCCATCATCGACAATGGCATGGGCGGGAGCTACCAAAGAGCGGCTGGAGTAGCTATTGCTCTATTATGTCTGCGGCATGAATCCCATGGATTAAACCTTCAACCAGGATGCAGAGACTGCAGCAAAGACCATTGAGATCAGTGTGGACAGCGAGGATGTGGACACTCTCTAGGCGACTACAAGGGCAAGCCATTCATGGCCTGGGTGGCGGCGGGGAAGGAGTTCGCGCAGATGGAAGTTGGATGGGGCCGGGCGGACCGCAGAGGATTGCTCCTTTCACGGCTATGGGCGGTCCAAAATCTACCGGAAAATCTTAATAAATACCTGCTTTACATAAAGCAGGCTTCGATCAATGAACTTGGTTTTATGCGGTACTATAATAATATTCTGGATCGTATGCTTCAATGATCTCGGTCACCTCGCCGAGTCTTACATATGGAATTGATGCATCATCTATTGGCGCGTAAGTACCTTGCTTGGTCTTCTCCAAGAAAGTTAATGTTATTTCTATGCAGCCATGATCATCCATATTACTCTACCTCCTTTAAATTATGAATTTTTTCCTAGTCTTTGCCTCTATATCGTTTCTTAATCCACTTAGATCTAGCTCAAATCCACACTTGCATATCAGCTTGTTGGTCTTCGGGAATGGTTGGAATCCCTTCTCCTGAAGTTGCTTGTCAATTAGGGGATCTGCCTCGAATTTAGCATAGAATTTGTGCATCTCTCCACACTTTTGGCATTTCACATCTATTTGTATAGATTTGGCATTGCCTGGCAATGGCGGTAATTTTTGGGCACCTCCTGCCGGCACTGCTTGCCTAATAATCTTTTCAGAATCGGTAGCAAATATCTTATATATATTTGTATTTAAAAATAATAGTCTAATTAGAGTTTGTATTTTATATACTATTTCTGCCAAAATTGGATTTTCGTCCAGCTTTTCAATTTTTAATCCAATACCATTCAAATCCGCAATTTTGAGCGACCGACCATGACTTCGCCATCGGGAATGATTTAATAATTCCCTTACCACTGAATCAGCCGCGTCTTGCCTCATTTCTGGTGTAACTGTAACGCCTCTCGTTTCTGTAGTTACCCAATTCTTGAATTTGTATTTGGGCAACCACTCTTTAACTAAATCTTCTGAGAACTTTTGCGCATAGAAAACATGCTTAAGTTCACCCGGAGATATTTGTGCCGTTACGACGGCATCAAATGGATTTAGCTTTCCTATTTTATTAGCTTCCTCTCTTTTTTCATCAACCCATTCAATATAATCATGTGCCGAAGTTTGGGTACGACCTATTTTCACCTGAGCATCAATTGGACCTAAGCTGCCACTTTCGGTCATCCAAATATTATCTCCAGATAGCGCAAGAACGGTTCCAGCGCTTTTGGCCTCACCAGATATTACGAAATCAATGTCATCAAACCGCTCCCGTATAAATCTGGCAATTTCCTCAGCAGCTTCGCCTCTGCCACCTGGTGTCTCAATATAGAAATCCAATTTTTTCAAGTCATTCTTCCTTAACAAATCTCTAATAGTATAATAATCATCCATGCACATGGCACAATCTGGAATCGGTTTTTCAACAGCTGAGGCATAAACAAGCATGAAAGTACCCTTGGCGCTGTTGTAGCTTTTAATAAGTGAGTGTAATTCTGCCAACAATTCGTTTGGACCCAATCCCTTCTCAATATACTCTGACATAAATCCTATCTAAATCCCTCCGGCAGATGGTATATTCATGACTTCTAAAGAAAAAACTTTTGCTGAATAGTATGTAACTGGACCTATTTCTAGGCTCGTGATTAGTATTCATACCCGAAGCTTCTTGTAGATCTCAAACATAAATAGAATGGGCGGCATTGAAATACGATGCCGCAAAGACCACAAATCCGATATACCCCCCGCCCTAGCTCCACCCCGAAAAGCAAATGAAAATGCTGATAGGAATTGATGTTGGCTGCACCACCACCGACCTGGCTTTGATCTTATCCGCGCAGCCGGATTCCTCAGTTCTGCTCTCTAGCTTCTCCCCAAGAGCATCCTCTCCACCCAGTCCCAGTCGTGCTCATAGATATGAGCCGAGGAGCTGGTGGTGGAGATAGAGCCCGGCTCCGCCCCCACCTCGCCGGCCACATATTGCAGCAGCCGGGCCAGGCCATAGAGGTTGGCGGGATAGGCACCGGCAAAGTCGTGGCTGCGGAAGAATATGGATAAATGAAGCCGCCCATCACGCAGCTTGAAGTCGTCCACTATCATGCAGGGCACCTCCTCCCTGGCTGAGTCAAGGGGCGCAATCCAGGTCACCGCCGTGGCCCGGCGGGTGCTGGAGGAGGCCCGCAGCCGGGCTATGGCCTGCTCTATCTGATCCAGGGGGATGCCGCCGGGCAGGGCCCAGGCCCGCAGCCGCTCCCCATAGGTGTACTCAAATCCGGGATTGTCTCCCGAGAGAAGCTGCCGGGCATACTCCTCCAGCCTCTCCTCATTCCAGGAGTAGCCGGGAGGGATCATCTCCTGATAAGGGTCTTCCACCACCATCTGCAATGAGAGTATCTCCTTGATCCTGGTCCCCCTCTGGTCTGTGATCTCCTCCCCCTGCCGCCATATTAGAGAGAGGCCCCTCTGCCAGGCCTCGGATATACTCGCCGCCCGGATGAACCGCCCCAGTCTTGCCATGAAGATGCACCTCTACTGTCTGCCCTGGCCCGACCCGGCTGCCTCTTCCGCCGCTTCTCCCGTCAGCTCGGCTATGGCCTGCGGCGGAAAGGCCTTGACAATATCGATCTTCTTGACGCAGCGTGTAGCAATGCCGTATTTCTTGGCTATGGGCTTGAGCTCTCTCATGCTATAGATCCTTGCGATCTCCTCAATATCCATGCCAGCTTTTCTGTAATGCCTGGTAGATTAAGCTTCTTTTAAGTCATCTCTAAACCGGCAAGATGCCAGCGATTCAGGAAAAGATATTACTAGATACCGGTCAGACCAAGATACGATGCCAGATTTCGAATGGGCACTGACCCACGCCCTGAATGCTTTCTTCGAGAAAGATGGCATAGCCGCCATAGCCTACCGGCTCAAGCAGTCCCCCTTCGCCGCCCAGTTCATGGACATACTGGTGGACTCCAAGATCCCGGAGTACTATCTGGCCATAGAATGCAAGAGTCTGGACGCCCGCAAGACAAAGTCGCTTTATTTCGGGAGGTACTTCAGCCAAGCCGCCGGGGCCCATCAGCTCTCCCGGGAGACGGAGTTCATCACCCGCTCCGGCAGGCAGGGTATCTTGGCTGTGGAGCTGCGCCGCGGGGCGGGAAAAGCCCGCACGGCCCACCTGGTCCCCTGGGGCCAGATCTACCAGAGCTTCTCTGAGGGCAAGAGCGGCCTTTCCCTCCGGGATATAGAGATCAATCCGCCCCTGGAGAGAAAGGGCGGAGCCTACAGCATCTCCCGTCTGGACATCGTGCGCATCACCGGATACTTCGATATAGCTCGGGCAAAGGATGATCTGGAAGAGGAGATGTGATCGATAAATGCTGCCATTTGTCTCACCAATATGCAGATCTACCGGTAACACAGCATATGATCTGCAATATGATCTGCAAAATAATCTGTAAAATCTGACCAGCGAATCATGATGCAAAAAGCGCCTTGCAGAAAATTATAAATAGATTGACTCAGATATATTTACAAAAGTAAATCCGAAATACAGGCTTTTCATCGGAGGATTATATGAATGCAAAGGCAATTTTGTGGGTGATTTTTGCCGTAGCCGCCCTGACTGTTCAAGCTTCGGCATCGGACCGTTTTCAGATCACAGTTCATGAGAGCAACGGAAATAATGCTGCTAATGCTTTTGTGGAAGTTTGGGATGGAGGAACCAGAATAGATAGCGGCTACACGGACAGCAACGGAGCATTCTACACCTGGTTGGAGAAAAGCATCAACTATAAGATAACCGCCAGCGGCAACGGACAGAAGGGAGAATGGCCTGAGCCGAATCAGCAGGGCTTTCCTGTCGACACTGAGATACATATCAACATGCATTAGTCACACATGCATCAGTACCCCTGAAAGCGACGATTCCGCTGAATAGAAGATGCAGAGCTTCCGCAGCCACGATAGTTCTTATGCTGAAAGGAACAACGTCCAGAAAGCATATTTTCAGTTCACTTTCCTTTTGTCAATCCTGCTTGGATTAACCTTTTATCCCAGCCCGCTCAACCGGCACAGCCATGAAGCTTCCTGGGACGGCAACCCAAGAGGAGAACATCTACATCGCCATGGGCAAGCTGGACATCCAGCCTGGCCAGGTCTTTCTGGATCTGGGCTGCGGCTCGGGCGCAGTCTCAGCTGCCGCCTCCCGCTACACCCAGAGGGTATTCGGCATCGATAAGCGGCCCCAGGCTGTGGAGATGTCCCGATCCGCATTGCCCTCAGGGCAGTTCTTCTGCGGAGAGGCTGCTGACATCCTGCCCACCCTGCCCAGGATCGACAGATGCTTCATCGGTGGCACTCAAGGCATCGATGAGTTCTTCCCCCTTCTGCTCTCTCAGGCTGCGCCGGGCGCCAAGATCGTTGCCGATCTGGCCCGCCTGGGCGCCGCGGCCCACCTGATGCAGATGATGAAACAGGCCGGCATCTTCAGGGAGCTGATTCAAATTCACATTTCCAGGGGCTACGCCCTGGCCGGCGATATGGCCTTAAGGCCAGCCAACCCCATATTCATGGTGATAGGAAGATGTTGATTGGCATTAGCCTGGGACCTGGCGACCCGGAGCTGCTCACTTTGAAGGCAGCCGCCGCCTTGAAGGGCTGCAGCAGAGTCTTCGTGCCCGGTGAGATGGCTGCAGACCTCGCCCGCCCATACTGCCGCCCGGAGCGGTTGGACTTTCCCATGATCCAGGACGCCGAGGAGCTGGAGAGGATCTGGAAGAAGAATGCTGCCATTGTGGCCGAAGCGGCATCCTCGGCAAGCGCCGCCTTCGCCTGCATCGGGGATGTGAACACCTTCTCTACCTTCAGCCACCTGGAGAGGATGATCCGGGAGAATTACCGGGATATTGAGATCCGGACCATACCCGGAGTGGGAGTGGTACCGGCTCTGGCCTCCCGCTTTGCCGCTCCCCTGGAGGGCTCCTTCATGGTATCAGACGGCTCTCCCATGGACACAGTTATAAGAATCAAGGCCATCCGACCGGCAAAGATGGCCAGGGAGCTGCAAGAGAGAGGATTTGAGGAGTTCGTTCTGGGCAGGATGCTCTTCACCCCGGAAGAGGAGATCATCCGCGGCACTCTTCCCGAGAAAAGCGACTACTTCTCAGTTCTCCTGGCCAGGAGGCGCAGAGGCTGATGAGCATGAAGATCTACTTCGTGGGTGCCGGACCGGGTGATCCGGAGCTGATAACGGTCAAGGGCAAGAGGCTGCTCTCGGAGGCAGATCTGGTGGTCTACGCCGGCTCCCTGGTCAATCCCGCCCTGCTTAATGGGCTGAAGGCGGAGATCCTCGACAGCAATGGCCTGTCCCTGGAGGAGACACAGTCCCGCATCCTTGCCGCACTCCGGGAGGGAAAGTTTGTGGTAAGGCTGCACAGCGGCGATCCATCGCTATATGGTGCCATTCTGGAGCAGATGAGGCCCCTGGAAGAAGAAGGAGTGGAGGTGGAGGTCGTGCCCGGCGTCTCCTCTCTCTTCGCCTCCGCCGCTGCCCTGAAGACCCAGCTCACCCTGAAAGGAGTCTCTGAGTCGCTCATAGTGACCAGGCCAGCCGGAACCACCCTGGAGAGAGACGAGCTGCAAGCTCTGAGCTGCCATAACACCACCCTGGCCGTCTTCCTGGGCACAGACAGGATCCGGCAGGTGATGGAGAGCCTGGACCGGCCGAAAGACACACCGGTAGCCGTGATCTTCCATGCCTCCTGGCCGGATGAATTGGTGCTACGAGGCAGGATAGATGACATCGCAGACAAGGTGGAGGCAGCGGGGCTGAAGAAGAGCGCCCTCATACTGGTGGGGGGCGTGGTGAACAGAGCCGGATTTCGGAGGTCTCATCTATACAGAGATCGTTAGCGGTGCTGGCATTTCCTCGGGATGAAGAAAAGGGAGTTGGTATCTGCCGGGCACTGGAGGATAGCTATTGCCCTGAGCTTGTCATTTATCACAAGGATGAGTTGAAAGAGACCTGGGAGAGATTTGAGGCCATAATTGCAGTCATGGCCGTGGGCATAGTGGTGCGCATGATCTGCCCTATGCTCAAGGACAAATGGCAGGACAGGCCTGTGGTGGCTATCGACTCTGCTCTCTCCTGCGCCGTTCCGGTGGTGGGCGGACATCATGGAGCCAACCAGCTGGCCCGCCTTCTCTCCTCCCGAATGGGACTGTACCCCGCCATCACCACAGCCACCGACTCCTCCGGCCGGCCATGCCTGGAGGAGATGGCGGAGCGGCTCGGATCTGTCATATGCAATCCTGAATCCAGCAAAGCCATCAACCTGGCCTTCCTGAAGGAAGATGTACCGGTGCTGAGACTCAAGGGCCCCAGGGTTGTGCTGGTGGACAAGGATGTGGCGGTGCTCAAGCCAGGAGGCCTGGTACTTGGCATGGGAGCCCGGAAGGGCGTGGCAGCGGAAGAGGTATTGTCGGCAGTGGATCTGGCTCTGAAAGAGGCGGGAAAAAGCCGGGACGATATTGCCATTCTGGCCACAGCCGATCTGAAGAGAGAGGAAGAAGGCATGCTTGAAGCGGCAGGAATTTTGGGCAAGGAGCTTATCTGCCTGCCCTCGGAGGTCCTGAACTCCCAGGCGGCGACAACCCCCTCCCGGGCCCAGGATCTGGGGCTGGTGGGAGTGGCCGAGCCTGCCGTCCTGGCCCTGGCCGGGCGGCTCATCTCTCCTAAAAAGGCCTACGGGAGGGTAACAATTGCCATCGGGGAGTAGAGGATACGGGGATGGGCCAGCCGGCCACAGGCTCTCCATAGTAGGGATAGGGCCGGGATCGCCTGAGCTACGCACCTTTGCTGCTAAAGAGGCCATTGTTGCCGCCGATTTCGTGGTCGGCTACCGACCCTATCTGGAGCTGATAGGAGATCTCCTGCCGGGAAAGAAAGCATTTTCCAGCGGCATGGGCCGGGAGGTGGACCGCGTCCGCATGGCCCTGGACCTGCTGGAGGAGGGATCGGTAGCTTTGGTCAGCAGCGGGGATCCCAATGTCTACGGCATGGCCGGACTGGGCCTGGAGATGGCTGAGAGGCCTTCAGAGGTGAAGATAGTGCCGGCGATAACCGCCTTCACCGCCGCCTCCTGTCGGGCGGGATTGTTCTTCCGGCAGAGCGTATGCGCCATCAGCCTCAGCGACCTTCTCACCCCCTGGCCCGAGATCGAGGCACGGCTGCGGCTGGCGGCAGAGATGAACCTGCCCATTGCCCTCTACAATCCCAAAAGCAGAAGGAGGGAATGGCAGCTGCTCAAAGCCTTAGAGATATGCGGCAGGAGAGAGGCCCTGCTGGCCAAAGATATAGGCCGGCCGGGTGAGGAGACAGTCTTTACCAGCTCAGAGAGGCTGATGGAGGAGGAGCAGCTGCGTGAGAGCATCAACATGACCACCCTGGTCATCCTCCTGGGACAGGGAACCTTCCGGGGACCGGTCAGCCGGAAGGCGGCCATAAACCTGGTGGGAATCGGGCCGGGCCGGGCCGGCAACCTGACTCAGGAAGCCCGAAGCATCCTGGCAGGCTCGGAAAAGGTGTTCGGGCCGGAGAGATATCTGAGATCAATCGAGGGAGTAACAGCAGCACAGAAGGTGAGCCATGACGGCCCCTGGCCGGAGAGGATGGCGGCTCGATACCAGGAGGCATCAGAGGTAGCGGATCGGGGCGGCCAAGCAGCCATACTAACCGGGGGCGATCCCACCATCTTCTCCGCCGGCTGGAGGATACTGGATCAGGCGACCTGCCCGGTGCACCTCTCACCAGGGGTGAGCGCCTTTTCCTGCGTTGCCGCCCGGGCCGGGGCGCCGCTGGTGGGAGACTTCGCCCTGCTATCATCAGGCGGGGACCCGGCAATGGCTTCCCTGCTGGCCAATTCCGGTTTTGCGGTGGTGGTCTACAACCTCAAGGGAGAGGAAGTAGCCCCCATTCTTGAGAGGGTCAGCCCAGGCCTGCCGGTGGCATTAGCCAGGGACGTGGATCGGGCTGGAGGAAGCGTCATGATCCTCACCGCCGGAGACCTGCTGGCCGCCCGGCCCTCAGGGTTCCGCTTCACCCTGATCCTGGCCTCCCGCAGCTCCTATATCCGGGACGGGAGGATAATCACCAGGAGAGGATACGAGAATAAATACAGCTATTAGAAAAGGATTCGAGCGGATTGAACATGAGCAAAGGCATAATGGAAGGTTATACGGACATCGGGGCCGTTACCCCTGAAGCCATGGAGATAAGCAAAAAGAGCCGCCGGCTCATCTCCCAGATGGTGGGAGACCGCGATCTGCAGGACCGCATCAAGCAGAGATGCGTCATAGCAACCGGAGACCCGAGCCTGGCAGACATCATCAGGTTCCATAACCATCCCGAGCAGGCCGGCCTGCAGGCCTTAGAGGAGCATGCCCCCATCTTTGTGGACATAAAGATGGTGGAGGCGGGAGTACTGAAGACAGGGCATGAAAGCCCCATCCATCCTATTATCGGCCAGGGAGACGACATAGCCGAGCGGCTGGGCGTGACCCGCACCTCAGCCGGAATCATGGCTTTGCAGGAGAGGCTGGCTGGCTCCATAGTGGTGATAGGAAATGCTCCCTCCGCTCTCCTCACCCTATGCCGGCTCATAGAGGAAGAAAAGGCCCTTCCCAGAATGGTGATAGGAGTTCCGGTGGGCTTTGTCAATGCCGCCGAGAGCAAGGAGAGGCTGAGAGGATTAGAGGTGCCATCCATTACCACAGAAGGAACTCGCGGCGGGACGCCGATAGCCGTTGCGGCCATTAATGAGATCATAAACACCTATGCCAGAGCCAAGATCTGACCGGATCGTGGATTCAGCGAGAGAGACGGCCAGAGATCCGGTCGTCCATCCACAACCAGTCATAGACTCTGATCCAGCGGAAAGCTCTGAGAAAGACCCGGTCACAGGATTTTGCATACCCGCCTCCTGGCTGCGTCTGTCTCCCGATCCAGAGGTCAGAGAGAAGATAAAGAGCGGCAGATGGACCATCCTCTCCAGCGGCCTGCTCTGCCGCCGGGGCCTGACCACAGGAACCACCGCTGCGGCAGCCTGCAAAGGAGCTGTACTCTCCTTGAAGGAGGCGGTGAAATGCATAGAGGTCATGACTCCGGCCGGCATATCCGTATCTGTTCCTGTGGTTGCTGATAGAGGATTCTGCCTGGCTATAAAAGATGGCGGAGACCACAAATTCGATGTCACTGCCGGCCTTGAGATAGCCGCATCGGCCCGGCCAACTGAAGATACGGTCCTTGTGGCCGGAAAGGGCATTGGCAGGATTGCTGGCCGCGGCCTGTGCGACGAGGTGGGCCGGCCAGCCATAAGCCCCTCCGCCCGAAAACAGATCATGCTGGCAATCTCCCAGGCCTTGTTGGAGACGGATCTGTCCGGCGCAAGGGTCGAGCTGACTGTGCCCAGAGGCGAGGAGCTGGCCGGGCAGACCCTTAATCCCCGTCTGGGAATAGTGGGAGGCCTATCCATACTGGGCTCCACCGGATTTGTGGAGCCCTGGAACGACCACTTCATCGC
Source organism: Methanothrix sp. (assembly GCA_017994055.1). Lineage (GTDB taxonomy): Archaea > Halobacteriota > Methanosarcinia > Methanotrichales > Methanotrichaceae > Methanothrix. The sequence goes on along the minus strand of JAGOLL010000019.1, from coordinate 22,140 downwards.
AGACCGGGCCCTGGAGCTCAGGGAGGCCAAGAGGGTGGTGGCGACCACGGGAAGATTGGGCCTGAAGATGAGCCGCATGCTCTTTCCGGATTATAAGGTGGTGCTTATGGGAAGCCAGCTGGACCGGCTGGATTTCGGCCAGGACCAGGAGAGCATCCTCTGCGGCCTGCCTGCCCTTATCTTGAAATGGGCCTGGCCGGGACTGCTGGAGAATACCGGCTACAATACCGTGGCAGAGATGACGGAGAGAGAGCCTCAGCACTGCAACATCATCAGAGCGCTGCAGATGGCCAAAGAGAGGCTGCCCAGGACCCGCATTGTTCTCCTGGGCCGGGATGGGAGCATACTGGCCGATGTGCCCTAGGATATGAATGGCCGATATGCGGCAAGATATGAATAGCCAATATAATCCAAGATCCAAATTTTATTAATGAACATATCAAAAAAAATGGATAAATAGGATCGAATCGAAGAGGAGGCAGAGAAGGGATGATCATCGTAGGTGTGGGCGCCGGGCCGCATATGCTCACGGAGCAGGCTGCAGAGGCTGTAGCCCGGGCCAGGCTGATCTATGGATCGGAGAGGGCTATAGATCTGGTCCGCAAGCATATCTCATCCACATGCACCATCAGGGTAATCGACGACTACAAAAAGCTGCACCATCTTCCCGACGATGCCGTGGTCCTGAGCACCGGGGATCCCATGCTCTCTGGCCTGGGGTATCTGAAAGGCGAGGTTATCCCCGGCATATCCAGCCTCCAGGTAGCCTGTGCCCGGCTCAAGATCAGCCAGCTATTGGTGGTTCCCATCACTGTGCATGGCCGAAAGCTTGACCCCGCTGCCATAGCTTTTGAGCTGCAGCGGGGAAAGACAGTCTTCCTGCTAACGGATGAAGAGACGGATCTCAAGTCGCTCTGCAGCTATCTGGAATCCCATGGGCTGCACCGCAAGATCGCTGCCCTATCCAGCCTGGGATATGAGCAGGAGAGAATTGAGCTTTCCGATACGCTATCCCCTCAAAAACTCTCCGAGCTCTCCTGCCTTTTGATCGGAGACCTCTAGGGATTGCAGACCTTACAGGGAAGATATCCCTCTCTTCTGGCATCCTCAAGACTGGAGAAGCTGATCAGGTTTTCTGGCTTGATCTTCTGGGCAAAGCGGCAGTCAGGACGATGATACTTCTTGGACGATTTGCTTGCCACCAGGATAGCCTCATGGGAAGAGATCTCATCCTCATCACCTCTGGCCGGATATCCTAAAAAGAGAGCTATTGAACTGCTCTCTGAATGAGAGGGCTCTTGTAGGCTCTCTTTGCCAACATCATTCGCATTAAGCTCATATCCTCCTCCGCCGTTGTCTTCAATCCCGCCCTCATCTCTCTCATCCTCCTTGCCCACATCCTCATCTCTCTCATCCTCCTTGCTTGCATACTCATCTCTCTCATCCTCCTTGCTTGCATACTCATCTCTCTCATCCTCCTTGCTTGCATACTCATCTCTCTCATCCTCCTTGCTTGCATACTCATCTCCGCCATCCTCTTCTTCCATCTCCCTCTCCACATCCTCCGCCTTCTCATACTCTTCAATCATCTGCCAGAAGGCAGCCTCCTCCGCTTGAGACCATACCTCTGGCCTGTCTCTTGACTCCACCAGGCTGACCTTCCTGACCTCCTCAGCTATTAGCCCCTGAGGAGCCTCCGCTCTCAGGATGCAATCGTAGTCTCCAGATTCAATCCTGCAGCTCTTGCAGATTTCAAATCCGTACTCGTGGTCGGGCTCGATCTGCATTAACAGATATTTGGTGCTGAGAACAGGGCTCTTTTCCTTGCTAAGGCTGGCGTTGAGCAGGATATATCCCAGATCAGCCGCACCGGGAAAGAGCAGATCTCCCTGCAGCCGGAACAGATCGCGGCTCAACTCCACATCATAATCCATCTCCAATCTGGAATCCGAAACCTGATCAGAAAGAACTGAAGAGGGCTCCTGCATTGGGCCAGTTGCCTTTTCCAGGCAGCCGGAAATGCAGAAAGTGGCGATGCAGAGGGCGAATAATATTTGAAAGACGCTTGAGAGACCGGATTTCCTGATCGGCATAGCACAACCCCATTATTTCCAATGGAAAATGAAGCCGCCTCATTCAGCCGCCTGAGAGAGCGACAGTCATATCAGCACCAGAAGATCACTCTGACAGAGATCTCAGCGTCCTCAGCAATGCTTCCAGGCAGTCCAGGATCCTCCTAAGCTTATCCAGGTCCTGCTCGGTACTCAATGAAACAGTCAGCTCCTTCAGGCGGAGGAGAATGGCAGATCTGAGGTCATCCTTGGCGGAAAGGAGCTGCAGATCATCCTGAATGGGCAGATTCGCCTCTATTTGACTGTCCGATCTATCTCTTCCTACGGATTGGTCGGAGCGATGGCCTTCAACGGATCGGCTTGTTATATCTACTCCTATGGATTGGTCGGAGCGATAGCCTTCCACGGATCGACCCGATTGATCTCCATCCCTGCCTGAACGCGGACTTGTCTTATGCATTTGCGAAGATTGTGCGCGATAGGGATCCGATCTTCCCTCTCCCTCGCTCCAGACTGCATCAGCAGACGCTCCTTTAGATGCGGAAAGAAGAGGCTGCTCAAAGGAGCAGACAGGACAGACGATCTCGCCCTGACAGCGAAATAGCGGAGCGCCACAATCATGATGAGACGCCAGCATGGTGCACCCCTGTTCTAAAAGCTTGGTTATCTTGCTCAAAACCTCATCCTCATCCATGAACCATCACCGCCACCATATATGTTTAAATAGAACAACCATATCATCTCAGACCAGACATTTAGCATACATCGACATTAAACCTTTTTCCTGGGAGATAAGCGGTGGTTATATGACAGCAGAAAACGTCCTAAAGCAATGCGTTGAGGTATTGGAGCGCATCATGAGCGATGATGCGGTACCAAGAAACATCAGGCGCTCTGCAGAGAGCGTGAAATCGATTCTCATGGATCAGAGCGTGAGCGAAGCAGTAAAAGCAGCTTCTGCCATATCAATACTGGATGAGATCAGCAACGATCCCAATATTCCTCTGCATACCCGGACTTTAATATGGAATGTGGCCAGTCAGCTCGAGACCGTGCCGGTGGGATGATTCTCAATTTGCCGGACTCCTGACAGATTCTGATCAAGCTTGTGATCGAGAGGCCAACCTGACTCTTCGAGGCCTGAACAACTTTGAAGAGCAGCTCGATCAAAGCTGTGCATCCTTCATCGAACAACTTTGTCTTGACCTGATCACCTTCGAGAATCTCTTTTTAGCTCGATCTTCTGTTCGCTGGCTCGATAGGATAATTTAATAATATAGTATTCTATTTGCCCTCATTCTACGCAATTTAGGTTCATTATATTAAGCATAGCCTCTATGCAATAAACAAATCATTTTGCTGGGAAGCTACTTATTGTCATTAAAAAGGTTTATATACAAACAAAACATATGTTACTCAGAACCTTTTATTACCTAAATTATTATATAGAACGGACTTTTATTTCTATTCCACTAGAAATCACGGGGTAGGAGGGTTATCTCCATTGGAAACCAAGGGGTGTTCACCATAACTCTTAATATCACCCAAGGCCAAGGAAACCTGTTCGAGGGGAATCAACTTGGTATCTATTTCCAGAGGGTTATTTGCCGATTTACTAATAGAGGGGGGCATATTTCAGTCCAGAGATGTTCTTCGCCCCACCTACACGCCCAGCAATCTGCCCCACAGGGAGGAGCAGATCAACAGCCTGGCGTCCATCCTGGTCCCTGCGTTAAGAGGAGAGACTCCTTCTAATGTTCTTATTTACGGAAAAACAGGAACAGGCAAAACAGCAGTGGCCAAGTATGTAGGCAAAGAGCTGGAAGAGGCCGGTACCGAGGAGAGAAAATGCTCAGTGATTTATATCAACTGCGAGGTAGTTGATACCCAGTATCGCATTCTAGCCCACCTGGCCAGGCACTTTGATAAAGAGATTCCCATGACTGGCTGGCCCACGGATCAAGTTTATTCCGAGTTCAGGGATGCCCTGGATGAAGAGAAGAAAGTAGTGGTCATAATGCTAGACGAGGTGGATAAGCTGGTGAGAAAGGGAGACGATGTTCTCTATAATCTCTCGCGGGTCAATTCTGACCTTCTTCGCTCCAAGGTGAGCATAATCGGCATATCTAATGACCTCAAATTCACCGAATTTCTCGATCCCAGAGTAAAGAGCTCTCTGGGAGAGGATGAGATCATCTTTCCGCCCTATGATGCCGAGCAGATCAGAGACATCCTGGAACAGAGGGCCTCTCTTTCTTTTAATTCTGGTGCCCTGCAGGAGAGCGTCATTCCCCTCTGCGCTGCATTTGCCGCCCAGGAGCATGGGGATGCCAGAAAGGCTCTCGACCTTCTGCGCATCTCCGGAGAGCTGGCCGAGAGGACCAGATCGGCGGTAGTGAGCGAGGAGCATGTGAGAGCCGCTCGGGAGAAGATAGAGCAGGACAGGGTAGAAGAGGTGATAAAGACCCTTCCCACCCAGTCCAAGCTGGTGCTCTACAGCATAGTTCTACTGGAGGAGCAGGGGACCAGGAACATCACCACCAGTGCGGTTTACAATATGTACAAGCAGCTCTGCCCCCTGGTGGAGACCGACTATCTGACTCACCGCAGGATAACCGATCTTATAGCGGAACTGGATATGTTGGGCATATTGCATACCGTCGTGGTCAGCAAGGGCAGATACGGCCGAACCAAGGAGATCACCCTGAGCGTCTATTCCGGAAAGCTAAAGACCACACTGCTACAGGACTACCGGCTGAAGGTCCTTGCTGAGGTTAGCGTGCCCCAGCAGGCAAGGTTGGCTATGTGATTTTGATCAGGTTGAGCATTGAGAGGCGGCCTTTTCAATTTAAGTCCTGAGATCTCAGTTGACTTCAGGAGGAGCCGACTTTGAAGGCCGTATTTTCCTTTCGCCTCAGCTTGTTTTGTTGCTGCCTGAATGCGCATGAGCATTTTATGCCAGGCTTTAGGACTCCACATGATACTATCCCTTAGGGCTTTCCAATGGGGCTCTGCAATAGGGCTCTACAGTGGGGTATTGCCATAGGATTCTGTAATAGGATCACACTATGCGATAAGGCTTTATATCAATTGCTGTATATATCTGCTATATTAAAAACAAATCTAAAGGGGGTAACGAGAAAATGGGGTTTATAGGCGAGTTTAAAGAATTTGCAGTAAAGGGAAACGTCATAGACATGGCAGTGGGCATAATCATTGGAGCGGCCTTCGGCAGCATAGTCAATTCATTGGTCAAAGACGTCATAATGCCGCCCATCGGCATGCTCATGGGGGGCATAAACTTTGCCGACATGTTCTTCGCTCTGGACGGAAAGGCCTATGCCAGTCTGGCAGAGGCCCAGGCGGCAGCTGCACCAACCATAAACTATGGTCTGTTTATCAATTCCATTATCAGCTTCATCATAGTGGCATTGGCCATATTCGTACTGATCAAGCAGATAAACGCCTTGAAGAAGCAGCCTGTGCCAGCTGAGCCCAACACCAAGGAATGCCCTTACTGCAAGGAGAGCATACCAATAGCGGCGGTCAAATGCTCCCATTGCACTTCCGATCTGAAGAGATGAGCAAGTTCCCATTTATTTTTTTGCTGCCAAGATAAATCTGTAATATGAGGCAATGAGTATGATAGAAGATGAGATCGATAGCAAAGTGGGTAATAATTATCGATCTGAAGGCGATCAGCAATCACAGAGCATCCCGGTCAGGACAACCGGTCATTGTCCGGAGTGCGGCACTAAAATCAATCTCAAAGCAGAGATATGCCCCAATTGCGGGGTGCGAGTCAGGCCTCTGCCAGGCACTACCAGGAGCGGAAGGAATAAGATCGCGGCTGCATTGCTTGCTCTGTTCTTAGGGGTGGCAGGTGCACATAAATTCTATCTCGGAAACGCCAAGATGGGGATAATCTATATTATAATAAGCTTGACTGCTATCGGATTGGCCTTTACCCTGATCCTGAGCATATACGATTCCATCGTCCTTTTGACCATGTCTGATGATGATTTCACTTTGAAGTACGAATAAAGGAGTTGCAGGGGCTCACTTTTAAGAGGAGCCTGGTATATTCCGGGCATATCCTGCTCACATCTTGGGCCGAAATCCAAGGGCATCTCTGTTATATCTGATTGACTGGTCTATCTTATTGTTATCTTGTTATGATTTTCTTGCTGCATCTCAGCCAAGGGTTGAGCTCTATATCACACCAGATTCATGAAATCATTTGACAATAAGAAGGAGGGAGGCAAAAGTCAGTTAGGTAGGAGGGAATGAGACGATTCGACCTTTGCCAATTCTATATACGTCAATTGTCGGATATAAGGCTTTCGGGTCAAGCCCTGGCTTCCTTGGTCTCCTTGGTCTCTGAGCATTACTTAGGCGAGATCCTAATAGGGGCACATCTATCGGATGCTTTTTCCGGGTCGGCTGCAGGATCGAAGATAAATAAGAGGTAACAGATAGGGATCTCTCAAGTATTCAGGAAAAGGAGGCATGATTTATGGAAGATGCCAAAGAGATAGTGCTGCCGCGGAGGCAGAATCATACCGCGACATGGTGGAGATCCAGGTCATGAATTCAAGAGACCAGCCCGGAAGGTTTTTTCTTGGCCGAGCCATAGATCCAGAAAGTGGAAAGAATACCGGTGATGAGCTCTTTTATGATTCTCGCAACCTGACCACGCACGGCATCATTGTGGGAATGACCGGATCGGGCAAGACCGCCCTTGGAATTGCGATATTGGAGGAGGCTCTTATGTCAGGCACACCCTGCCTGATCCTTGATCCTAAGGGCGATATGGGAAATATGCTTTTGAACTTCCCTTCATTTTCACCTCAGAGCTTTCGGCCCTGGATCAACGAGGCTGAAGCTCGCCGCAGAGGCATTGATCCCGGTCAGCTTGCCCTTGAGAGTTCGGAGAAGTGGAGAGCTGGTCTGGAAGAATGGGGCATAGGGCCGGATCGGATGAGAATGCTTGCAGATGCGGCTGAATTCACCATCTATACACCAGGTTCGGTCACAGGGATTCCGATCAATGTGGTCGGCTCTCTGGCTTCGCCCGAATTCGATTGGTCCGATCCGGCTCAGACGGAGATAGCACGCGACGAGATAGAAGGTCTGGTCTCATCTCTTCTGGCCCTGGCCCAAATCGATGCCGATCCCATCTCCAGCCCGGAGCACATCCTGCTGGCCAATATCATCGAGAGAGCCTGGAGCGGTGGTCGGGATCTGGACCTGGCGGAGCTCATTTCCGAGGTACGGCGTCCACCCATGCGCAAATTGGGCGTTTTCGATATCGATAGCTTCTATCCCGAAAAGGAGCGCGACCGTCTGGCCATGCGCCTCAACGGCCTGGTTGCCTCACCGTCTTTTGCCGCATGGCTGGAAGGACCGCCTCTGGATATCGAGATGATGCTTTACGGGAGTAATGGAAAGCCACAGGCATCTATTGTCTATCTGGCTCATCTCTCCGATGCCGAGCGTCAATTTGTGGTAACTTTGCTCTTATCAAAGCTGATCACCTGGATGAGAAGACAGTCCGGCACGCCTGATCTGAGAGCCCTGGTTTATATGGATGAGGTATTCGGCTTCGCTCCGCCCACGGCTGAGCCCCCCTCAAAGAAGCAGATACTCACCATCTTCAAGCAGGCCCGAGCCTTTGGCCTGGGAATGCTTCTGGTCACCCAGAATCCGGTAGACCTGGATTATAAATTGATGTCCAATGCCGGAACGTGGATGATCGGCAGGCTGCAAACAGAAAGGGATAAGGCCAGGATTCTGGAGGGAATGCAGTCTGCCTCAGGCCAAATAGACGTAAAGCATTTCGATATCCTGATCTCTAATCTGGGCAAGATGCAGTTCCTGCTCCAGTCGTCTCACTCCAGCAAGCCAGCTGTCTTCACCAGCCGAATGACCATCTCCTTTGATGCCGGGCCTCTGGATAAAAATCAGATAACCATGCTGATGGCTGGCCATCAGGCTCGCATGCCCAAAAGCTCTCCGTCGGCCTCACCGATCAAGTTTTCTGCTGGCGGGACAATTGACCGGGAAGAGGAGAGCCGGGTCCCTCCCAAGGTGGACGGATCAGCACATAGCTACTATCTAGATACTTCAGCATCCTGGTCTTCGAGAGTAAGTGCGGTACCGGGAGGACGAAGACTTCAGGCCGCCCTGATTGCCAGGGTGCATCTCTCTTATAGCCATCGCAGCGCAGAAGTGGATCACACCGAGGAATGGGAGGCGGTGTTCTTTCCTTTGAAGGAGCGTTTCGATCCCGGATCGGCTATAAATGTCGATTATGACGATCGCGATCTTCTCTCCAAAGCTCAGGATAATGCTTTATATCTGCTGCCGGAGGCAAATCTGGATAGAGCTGCCTACTTTAAAGAGGCCAGGTCTTCCCTACGGGATCACCTCAGCCGCAATCTGAGCTTGACCGTCTTACGCAATCCTGCCCTGCGGCTTTTCTCGCGAATTGGAGAGTCCAGGGTGGATTTCGAGGCCCGATGCAGGGCAGCGGCGGAGGATTCTGCCGATGAGGAGGTGGCAAAGCTCAAAGACAGGTACGATTCATCCATCAATAGGGTCAAGTCCCAGTTAAACGATGTCGATCGAAGGGTTAGGGAGCTTGATGCTGAATCGAATCAGAGGCAGAAGGATGAGTTGATAATGGGTGCGAGTGACCTTCTGACCGGGCTGTTGGGAGGCAGGCGGCGTTCCACCAGCCTGAGCCGAGTCGCATCCCGCCGGTCTCAGACAAAGCGCAGCAAGGAGCGTTTGCGATCGGCAGAGGAGAAGATGTCGGAAAAGGCCTCAGAGCTGGAGCAGCTTGAGGATAAGCTGGCCGAGGATATCATTGAGATATCTGAGAGATGGCAGTCTGCTGCCCGGCAGATAGAGGAGCTTGAGATCTCTCTCCACCGGTCGGATGTTGTGGTCGATGATCTGAGCGTATTATGGATTCCGGTAGCGTGAATATGGAGCTGGTCCCATATGAGAGAAGCAGTCTCAAAGATATCCGAGCTGATCATGGCATCAATCTCTCTTTCCCTGCTGGGGTCGGATATGTCATTAGAGAGCCGATTGAGGCGGGAGTCCCGTCTATAACTACTTGGGGCTGATGCAATGTTCGTAGGAGTGGATCACGGCACCACAGCGATCAGGTTCGCAAATCCCGAGGGGCGCTGCTGGGCTCTTTCCAGGGAAGAGGCCAGCCTCTTTTCTGCTGATGCCATCCTGGCTCTGATTCTTGAAAAGCTGGGCGGTGAAGATATTGGCTCTGAGGAGGTGGATCTCATCGCTTTATGCTACTCCATGGGTGACGGCATCAGCCAGATCATGAGGCTTGAGGACGCGCCAAACCGGGGACTTCTCAGCCGGGATGGGGCTGGGATCCATGTAGGTGGCGGCACCAGAGTCTATGAGGCAATTGTGCAGTCCGGCTGGCCAGCCATTCTCCTGCCCGGAATTCACCGGGGCAGCGATATCGATCCCAGGTTCAAGGTCTTCTCCCACGGCATGAGCCCGGAGAAGGTTGGCCTGGCATACGGCTTGTTCAGGAATAAAAGCAGCAGCTTCATCGTCTGTGATGCCAGCTCCAATACGGTCTCATTTGCCGTGCTGAGGGGAAAGATCGTTGGGGCCATTGACGCACCCATATTCGCTCCCGGCCTGATGCAGGGCCCTCTGGATGTCCAGGCCATAAGAGATGTGGACTCTCGAAGGATGACCGCAAACCAGGCCTTTAACTGCGGAGGCATTATCTCCAAGATGGGAAAGAAAAGCCTGGAGGAGTGCTCTATAGCGGAGAGGGCTGCAGCAATGGAGTCTTTATCCCTCTTTGCAGCCATGGAGGTCAGCGCACTGATGGTGTTATGTCGCGACCTGGGAGAGGATGCCCCGGATATCTTTTTAGCCGGAAGCCCGGCAGCAAGTATGTGTCGACGGGTCTGCAAGCTGCTGGGCCGAGCTGTCCAGCCCCTGGGCAGATGCGCCGCTGCTGAGGGCTGCGCCTGGGTGGCCAGAGATGTATTCCATGGAGAGAAGAGCATTCTCGGCATCCCCGTCCAGGAGATGGCCCTCAGACAAAAGAAAGGTTGATCTAACACCTGAGAGGCATGGAAATTCATGGAGTCGATCTCAGAGAAAGAGGTTCGCGATCTGGAGGATCAGGCATCATATCTCAAAGGCGAAAAGGCCAGGATACTGAAGGAGAAGGCAGCATCAGCTCTAGCCCGGGCGGAGGCCACCTCAACCGGGGCAGATCTTCTGGACCGCCTGGACATGCTCTTGGTCAATCTGACCGAGGCATCCCGAGATGTGTGCACCAACACCAGGTGCCCTCATTACGGCAAGAAATGCAAAATGAGATGAAGGAAAATTGGATTAAGGAGAGTTATAGTGAAGGGGAATTATGGATTAGGACAATTGTGGATGAATGGCGATCTTAATAGATATTCCCCTCAATAAATATTTCTAGCCCGCCTGAGCAATATAAAATTAAAATTTTAATAGAATTTATCTTACGCCTGATCTGCTGTCAGACCACTTATTCAGGAACATGGGCAGCGCTACCACAAGTATTCCAAATATCACTATGGCATATATCTGAGACATGATATCCATCTATTTTCACCTCCGCAGGATCCGATGAACTGGCCAAATCCCCATTATAACCCGTCGGTGATAAACCTTTTGCTGCATGCGGCGCTATCATAGAGCCTGCAATGCAGAGATATCTTTATTCCAGGATCGCCTATCTCCCTCTAATATGACCGATCCTTTTGTGAGTACAGAGGTCGACCGCACAAAATCCCGATGGGTGGCCAAGGTCTTTCAGGAGCTGGGAAGGCCCAGGACCACATTGAGAGGCTTATTTTATTATGCCTTAAGCCGGACTGTGGCTGACTATCCCATCTGCGGCGGTTTTGTGGGGGAGATCAGGATCACAAGACCCTATCATGAGAACGACGGGCTCAAGCTGGTTAAATGGGCCGATAGGGCCCAGAGGCTGAATTTTCTGCCGGTCAACGCCATCCTCAAAGAAGAGCCCGGAGAGCATGTCATTCTGCCAGAGACCTCCGGTTCTCGAACACATAGACTGGAACTCTGGCTGAATCGATCCGCCTTCAATCCTCTGCTGGCTCCGGTTTGCGCCAGACACGGAGCCGTATTGGTCTCAGCAGAGAGGATCTCATCCAGACTGGTCCAGCAGCTCCTGGACCGGTCAGCCTGCCGGACCACAGTTTTATGCCTTTCCGACCTCAGCCAGAAGAGCTTTCTCTTCTGCCATAGCCTTGGGGCAGCCCTAGCCCAGGCCAGGAGCCGGGAGTCGCCTGAGATCACAGTTCATAGAGCCGGCCTCAATCCGGAACAGGTCCTGCAATGGAAGGTTCCCATGCTCTCCCAGGAAAAAGGATCAAAGGATGCTCTGAAGGAGTACAGGAGGTATCTTCAGCCCTATGGACTGGACCACAAGAAGATGGCCGAGCTGGATGCGCTGGAAGCCTACTATCCTCGGGGGATAGCTGGATTCTGTGACGACCTTCTGGCCAATGTGGCCCAAGAGATGTCTTGAGCCTATCAGATACATCGAGCAGAGCCTACGAGCTTTTTTTTAACTGTCTTTGATCATACCCAATTATGCTCGAGGGCGGGGCTGTTTTTCAGCTATTCCGGCAGACAGGCCATCGATCTGTCCAAATCAGAGCATGGGGGGGTATCGGGCTAGCGGAAGGGGGAGAAACGGAAAAATGGTATAAAAGGTATTAAGCAAAATCATCAAATCATGAAAATTCAATTTGCCAATAAAGGATGAATTTTGGAAATATTAGCTGCCATAGGATAATTTTTTCTTTGACAAATCCTATATTTGATGGAAAAAGTTAAATAGAGTCGGACGATACCTCCCTCCTGTATAGCGGTCCTGATGAATGGGACATCTGCGCTCTACAGGAAATGCATATGGCTGGCTACGTACACACCGAACCGCCCCTGGTCGGGCATGATATAGAGGTTAAAGGAGCAATAACATCCGAGGATGCAGGCTTTTACACCATAATCATATCTGCATTGATATTTCTGATTGCGGCGCTGTCTGGACACCTGGCTTAGACCAGATGCAGCAAAAAGCCTGAAACCCAACAGGGTCAAAACTTTTTTTTATAATTCAGCTTCTTCTTCCCGGCAGGGTCCGGAATACGCTGGCGCTCTCCAATATGGCCCCTGAGATCCTGAGAGCCTCGATCTGAGGCGCGATATCCTCCGTCCTCTGCAAGAACTGATCCGCCACCAGCTTCTCCAGCTTTCGCCTGTCCACAAGCTTGCCCTTTCCCAGGCCGGGACAGGTGGGATTGTAGTTGATTTTTAGCAGTAGATCGCCATTGGTAGCGCTCTCCTCCTCCACCCGAAAGGGGAAGAGCCGACAGGCTATAGGCCGGACGGAATAGATGCTGCAGCCCTCCCGGTAGAAGACGCAGGTGGTATCCTCCTTGCTCTTCATAACCGGCAGATCGAGAATCACTTTGCTTCCCTGATCCTTGATCTTAACATAGCATCCATCATAATCATAAAGGGTATCCACGATTTCAGAAGCCTCTTTGCCTGTCTTTCTGGATATAGCTGCTACATCTTTGCCTGTAAGATAGATCAGATTGGACTTCTCCCAGAACTCCTTGATTTGCTCGGCAGGAACAAGATCGTCAAACTCACGAGGCCTCTTGTGATGGCAGCATGAGCCGCACCTCTGGCACTGGAACCGGATATCATCAAATACGGCCTTGATCATGACCCGGGGCATAGAGATTCCCTGGAAAAAAGAGAAAAAAAAGAAGGCGACTTATAGAGTCGTCTTCTTGGGGTGCTTTTCGGCTATTACCTCAAGACCCAGCTCCTCAATGGACTCAGCCTTCATGATATCCACCATTGCCGCGGCGGGGAAGATCATGGGGGCGTTTTCGATGGGACCGTAGAGATAGTAGTCGGCACCTACGATTCCAGCCACCAGGTTGGAGCCGATATCCACAGGAGCAAAGGCCTCCTTGTGGGTCTTCTTCCATTTCTTCATCCAATCCCAGGCAGAGGCACCGTTATGGAATCCTGCGCCCACCGGCAGGCCGAATAGGGCCTTGATGGCGATTACGGCTCGGTAGGTGGCTCCGGATCCGGCTCCGAGAGGCATGGCTGCAACATCGATGAGGGGCCTGGTGATGCCGCACTCCTTGGCATACTCCATCAGGCTTTTCTTAGCGCCGCCTGCCGCCTTGGTCATCATCTCCATCTTGCCCTTGGTTCCCTTCTCTATGGCATTGAAGGTGAGGACAATAGCAGAATCCACATCGCTTTCCTTGAGGGCAGCCAGCTCCTCGTCGGTGATGGAGGCGTTGATGGAGTTGTGAATGGCCCTGTCCGCCACACCGATCTCGGTGGCGTACTTGACACCGAAGGCACGAACCTCCTGAGCCGAGGAATCGATGAGGAAGGGATAGTCAGACAGACTTACAAACCAGTCTATCTCCTTCTTCATGGCCTCATTGCTCTCGGCCACAATCTGGTTCATACAGGTGTTTCCTGTAACATCGCTCATCTCAAGCTGTGCATTCCAGAGCCTCTCTGCTGCTGCTGCATCAAAGACTCCATGCTCCGGATCGGAGACTATCTTGTGCCGGGCGTAGAACATGGTGCCTATGCAGCATGTGGGGTACTCGCCAGGCTGGCCTCCTATCTTGAATTTGCCGAAATCGAAGACTTCCTGCTTTCTATCAAATCTGAACATTCAAATCACCGCTTCCCAATTGCCTGCGTATACGAACAGTATGTAAGCCAAAACCAAGATCAAAGCCGCGCAAATTCCATAGGCCATGCCAAGATCCCTGCCGATGGACTTGCCGGCCCTCATGTACTTCTCTGAGGAGTAGAATTCCAGCTTCTCCTCGATCTTGTCCAGCCTGGCCATCACATCTCGGAGCTGCTCGGAGTCGACTACGGCAACCGGTACTACCGGCTTGTTGTCTTGTATTACCTCATCTGCCATAGCTCACACCCCCATGAAGGCGAAGGGCCCCAGCATCATCAGGATGGCAAGGATAAAGCCGATGGCAAATCCTACAGACACAGTGGCCATGACGCCGGAGCTCAGCTTGGTCTCTCTGGCCAGAAGCTGACCCTTGTACTTGACATCCTCCACTATTGCATCAACCAGAGGCATATTGGGCTCGACCACGGATGCAATTCCCTGGCCATATAAAATCTCTTCAGCCATTTTATCTCCCTCCTGCCACCCTCAGAATCAGTCCAAAGAGGACCAGGACGACAGTCATGCCGAGAGCGATGCCCTCGATCTTGCCGGCGTAGATGCCCGCTTGCAGCTTGTTGAGAAGGCCGGCATTGGTTACAGATGCAGCTATGCCGCGCATCCTTCCCCTGACCTCGACCATCTCTGCCGCCATAGGCCGCAGTCCGCCTGCCTCTTCTTCGCCGCCGCCCTCCTTGATCTCTATGGTCATGGGCTCGACGTCAAGAGCGCCGGGATCCTTGGAGGCCAGCTCCTTTATCTTGCCGGTGATGGCACCCATGTCTTCGGTGTTGAGCATTACCACGGCCTGGACCTGGCTCTGCCAGCGCTCAATGGAGGCAGCATCCAGGTTCTGGATGAAGGGAATGGCTCCCTTGGCACCGATGATCCTTCCTTCCTTGTCGATTCCGCTCTGGGTAAAGGCTTCTACTGCCTGTCCGGTGATGTGCCCTTTGACCTCCATTCCCGTGATCAGCACATATCTGATATTGGGATTGGAGATGACATTGGCCACCATCTTCTCTATGCCGATGTTTTCCGTCTTGCACGGTCCGGCTAGAGCTGCTCCGGCTTTGATCAGATCGGCGTTATGAAGGTGCGAGCCGCAGGTGCATACCGCTACCGGGCTTTCAGGATTGCCCACCTCATACTCGCCGGTGATAACCGGCCAGGGATCGGAAGGCTTCTTTTTAAGCGCCATGTCTAAGCACCTCCCAGGGCCTTCTTCACAATCTCAAAGGTTTCCGGATTGGTAAAGGCCATGCTCAGCAGCAGGACAAAGGAGACAACCAGGCCGATGATGAATCCCATCCATATGTTGGTGTACAGGCCGGCGATATAGGAGGCCTTGCCGCGGTTGGCGTAGGATGACAACAGCTCGTTGTCCGGCACCAACTGATTCATCAGGTCGTCAGCTGTCTTGTCCAGCTTATCTATTCTCTCAAAAACCGGGTCGAAGGTGTACAGAACCACGTCCGCCCTCTGCTCCGAGACCACGCCTTTCATGGGGTCGAAGATCAGGCCCAGTTCTGGTGAAACTCTAACAAATCCCATTTCTAGACCTCCCTACTGCACCGTCGGCGGCAATAGTCCTGTTCCTACCACGGCTGATGCATCCCTCTTGACCAGCTTGTAGTACATCTTGAAGAAGTAATACCACAAGGCAAAGCCGATGATAAGCTGCAATAGCCCGGCAGCCAATCCCTGGGTCATCAGGGCTGCAATTCCCGTAGCCACCATGGCCAGTCCAGCTACCATGATCGCATTGACCAGGGTTCGATCTTGCTTCTCATCCGGGCCGAGGTTGGCATTGAATGGATGCAGTATGGCCAGGCCACCGGCAATGAAGATGATGGCGATGTAGCCGCTCATCAGGACATCTTTTACGATATCAGCATAACCCAATGTCCCGGATATGGCAAAGCTCCAGCCCAATATGGCCAGTGCGCCGGCCATGGACAGATCGGAATTCCCTTCCTCCATAACGGGGATATTGAACTTGATGACCTTATTGGCCAGGACACCGATGATGTAGCCGAAGACTCCGGCATAGACCAGAGTAATGATCGGTCCTAGCATTCCAAATCCCATGGTCTCAGCCACAGAGAGCCCGAACATGACCGCGATAATGCCCATGCCCAGGGCCAGCATGCCGATGGACGGAACGCCCGTTCCAATACCATAAGCGCAGACTCTCCGGACGGCGTTGGCTCCCATCACCACAGCAAAGATGGCAGCTACGGCTCCAATAAAGGAGAATACTTCTGTATTCAGAGCGCTGTTGAGTATGGCGCCCAGATATATGCCCACAATGGAGCCTACCAGGCCGTACATCCGCAGCTTTTTCGGATCCAAGGCAGACGGAGCTCCGCCTGCTGCTCCTCCTAATGACATCTTCAGGCACCTCCGGTGATCAGTACTGATGCCAGGGCGAGCAGAATGCTGGCAATGGCGCAGGCTCTGAAGGCAAAGGGCCACTTCTTGAACTTGGGATCATGGAAGCCCTCGATGGTTCCCTGGATGTTCCAGGAAGCAATCACAGCATTCACCAGGAAGATGCCTATGGCGAACATGGCGCTGAGAGCGGCATTGCCATTGATGAGATAGAGCGGATAGTAGATCATAGCGCCGCCGAGGCCGCCCATCATGCCGCCGATAAGGCCAGAGACGAAGCAGACGGTGGGAATGCCCTGCCCCACTGTTCCCGGAGCCACGTAAGGAGGCTGAGAAAATCCAGTGATTGGGTCGTAGTTGACCTTGGCCGAGGCAAAGGGTGCTCCTACGGCATAAGCATAAATCCAGGAGCCGGTGAGCATGGTTGAGCCCATCATGATTCCTGCGCCTACAGCACCCGAGGCCAGGATGAGCCAGAGGTTATCTGTGACCGACATCATCAGGCCGGCGGCCAGAAGGCCGGTGAGGCCCGATCCGGCGGCGAGCTGCACTGTTCCCGTGCCGATGCCAGTGGCCTGGGCCATGGCGGCAGGAGCGCCGCCCACGGGCACAAAGTGAACGCCGATGCCTACCAGAAGCCCTCCGACGAGGATCTCCAGGATGTAGACAATGGTATTGATATCAAAGTTCATGCTGCTATGTCCCCCTTGTACTCCGGATATGGTCCGTATTTTCTTCTGGCGGACTTCTCAATGTAATAGTTATAGGACACCATTACGATGATAAAGAAAATGCCCATGGCAATGGCGTAAGAGGCCTGAGTGACCGGATCGAAGACCGTTGTTCTCCAGTTATCCAGGAATACGGTCAGGCCGAAGCCCATTCCTGTGGCCGGTCCGCCGAACTTGGTGCAGAACCAGGCGTTGTCTATGGAGTTCCTCAAGCCTGCCTCAGCTTTTCTCACAATCTGGCCGGAGAGCATGGTGTTCAGGCCGCAGCCGAACTGCCGGTTCTGAAACTCCCTCTCGCCGCCATAATGAATATCGCCCACAGAAGAGCCGATGGCACCCACCGCCAATCCCCAGATCAAAGCGATTACAGTCATCGGGAAGGGATGCGGCGTTGGCAGCATATAGACCATAATATACGATACAGTTGCAATACAAAACGATGTTATCCAGGCATGGGCCATGATCGATGGCGTGGTGTACCTGACGATGTCCAGATAGACCCACTGGTTGAACCTGGCCTGGCTGGAGTTCCTGCCAAAATAAGCGCTCATTGATAAAACGCCGTTGAACATAGCGGCAACGGCTGCGCCTGCCACCAGGGCAAGCAGAGCGGGCATCTGGAAGGCCGTAATAAGGGTATAGGCTACCATAGCTGCAGTGGCAGCCCACAGGGCATTGGCCGGGGGTTCTCCCGAAATGGCCTTGTTATAGATCCTGTGGGGATTGCCTACCTGGGCCGCCAGCTGAACCTGCGAGTTGGGATTGCTCTGGGATCCTATATCGGATTCTATATCCTCAGAAGCACCGGCAACCGTCGCAAGGGCGCCCATGGCAGCTACGAGCCCCATGCTAAATGCGTCCATTTATTCCTCCTCCTTTTCATTTCACCAATTTTCATGGTTTTCCACGATAAAATTGGCTATGACGCTATTGGTATCAATTACCTAAACTTATAAAGCTTTCGCGATAACCGAATTGGATGACATAAAAGCTCTGCTGGATCAGCCTGAATCAGCCGTCAGCGGGGATCGTTCCAGGGCATGATAAGAGCCTGATGCAGCTCTTGCTTACCAGGGCTCCCTCTTGGCACCCATATGATAGCCTATGATATTGGTCAGCCGGTGCAGAATCGGAGTTATTATTAATACAATTATAATTATGGTGGCAGTGAAATGCTGCAAAAACCAATCCGGAGCTATTAGCAGGGTCATTAGCCAGGCTCCCAGAACGAAGTCGAGCTGATCTATAATAAAGAGGGGAGCTCCCCGCTGCAGTCCCATGCGGCGCTTGAAGAATGCAGCCACGATATCCCCCAGCATGGCGCCCAGGGAGAGGGCAAGCAGTATAAAGAGCTGCTCGTATCCGCTGCCAAAGGAAGGCAGCCCGAGCCAGGGTCCGATCTGGTTTTGAAGCAGGCCTACCAGAAGGCCGCAGGCCGTTCCGGCAAAGGTTCCCCGAAAGGTCTTGCCATCGCCCAGAGTGCGGTGCCCGTCATGGTAGATCCGGCCCCGGTCCAGAGGCGTGCCCCCTCCAAAGAGGGCAGCGCAGTTGTTGGGAATATAAGCCGGCAGCATCAGCCAGAAGGCAACTATCAGGGCATTCATTATCTTTTCCTGAATCGCTTTTCGCGTCCTCTCCCATATATCAAGCTATCTGACAGGCCCGGATTCGGATCGAAACAGTTAAGTTCAAGATCTTCCACCTATGGGCGGGCGTCGATGGTCTAGTGGTTATGACTTGGGCCTTCCAGGCAGACTCTTCATCTGCGAAGCAAGCCTACAACCCGGGTTCGAATCCCGGTCGACGCATAGCAGGATCTTCTTTTTATCAGAGCTATCTTATAGTGATATTCCTTCGGCGAATGCCGAATTATTTTCGTCAGATTTATATCCTAGTTTGACCCGTTGTTGTTTTATGAATTCCCGCGGGGAGATCTCCAATGCCAGAGGGCTGCTGGCAGAGAAAATAGCTGGAGAGATCACCCTTTCCCAAAATCCCGGTGAGACCCTGAGAAAGTGGCGGCGCAACTTCGCCATAACCCAGACCGACCTGTCCAATCATCTGGGCATATCGCCTTCGGTGATATCCGATTATGAAAGCGGCAGGCGTAAATCCCCCGGCATAATGATAGTATCCAAGATCATAGATGCCCTGCTGCGCATAGACGAGGGGCGGGGCTGCAATGTCCTCAGAGCCTATGAGGACATGTGGGGAGACATACTGGGCATCGACTCCATATGCAGCGTTTGCGAGTACCAGGACCCCATCCCTCTTCTGGATGTGGCCAGGAAGCTGAATGCGGAGATCATCTTTGGCCGGACGGATATCACCATCTGGGGCTATACGGTAATAGACAGCCTCAAGGCCATAATCGAGATGCTTCCCGATCATTTTCAAAAGATCTACGGCCGGAGCACAGCCCGGGCGCTTATATTCACCGGAGTGCATACCGGCAAGTCTCCAATGGTGGCGGTGCGGGTGAGCAACCTCAAGCCGGGCGCGGTGATCCTGCAGGGGATAGCCCCGGAAGAAGTCGATCCCATCGCCAAAAAGATCGCCGAGGTGGAGAACATTCCTCTTTTGACGACATATTTTTCCGTCGATGAGATCTCATTAGCTCTCAGCAAAGGGTGAGATCTTTTGGCCAAAGGCATTCTGAGTTATGGGGTTTATATCCCGCGATTTCGCATCAGGCTGGAGGAGATCGCCAGGGTCTGGGGGGACGGAGAGGAGATATCCGAGGGCCTGCGCGTTCTGGAGAAGTCAGTGCCGGATCTGGATGAGGACGCAGTTACCATAGCGGTGGAGGCGGCCAGAAACGCCATCGATCGCTGCGGCGCCGATCCCAAGAGGATCGGAGCCATCTATGCCGGATCGGAGAGCCATCCCTATGCCGTAAAGCCCACCGCCACCATTGTGGGCCAGGCGGTGTGCTCCTCATCCTCATTTACGGCGGCAGATTTCGAGTTTGCCTGCAAGGCAGGAACCGCTGCCGTGCAGGCCTGCCTGGGGCTGGTGGGGTCCGGTCTCATCGATCTGGGCCTGGCCATTGGTGCCGATGTGAGCCAGGGGGCTCCCGGAGATATGCTGGAGTACACCGCCGCCGCGGGGGGAGCAGCATACTTGATCGGCAGCCGGGACCTGGCGGCTGAGATCGAGGATACCTACTCTTTCACCACCGATACCCCCGACTTCTGGAGGCGTGAGGGCATGCCCTATCCCGAGCACGGGGGCAGGTTCACCGGAGAGCCGGCCTACTTCAAGCATGTCACCGGAGCGGCAAGGGGCCTCATGAAGCGGCTGGGGACGGTGCCGGAAGATTACGACTATGCCGTCTTCCACCAGCCCAATGGTAAGTTTCCCCTGCGCGTCTCCCGGATGCTGGGCTTTTCCAAAAAGCAGATCGAGCCGGGGCTGATAGTGCCTTTAATCGGAAACACCTACTCGGCGTCCTGCCTTATCGGCCTTGCCGCCACGCTGGATGTGGCCCGGCCGGGAGAGAGGATATTTGTGACCAGCTTCGGCTCCGGTGCGGGGAGCGACGCCTTCAGCATCCGGGTCACAGATAAAATCGATGAGATACGCTGCCGCGCTCCCAGCGTTCGTGATTATATCGGAGGGGGAGAGTATCTTGATTATGCCATGTACGCCAGGCACAAGGGCAAGCTGAGAGTATGAGATCCGTATCCATAATCGGTGTGGGCTGCACCAAATTCGGGGAGAGATGGGACGTCTCTTTGCGCGATATGATCGCCGAGGCGGGAGTGCTGGCCATAGATGATGCCGAGGTCGCCGGCGAGCAGATAGATGCCCTCTATGTGGGCAATATGAGCGGGGGGCGTTTTGTGGAGCAGGAGCATATCGGAGCTCTCATCGCCGACTGCGCCGGGCTGTCCAGGCTGCACGTCCCCTCCACCCGGGTGGAAGCGGCCTGCGCCTCGGGAGGGCTGGCCCTGCGCCAGGGGATATTGGCTGTGGCCAGCGGCTACAGCGATATAGTCATAGCCGCCGGTGTGGAGAAGATGACCGATGTATCCTCGGGCACGGCAGCCGATGCCCTGGCTGCAGCAGCAGACAGGGAGTGGGAGTGCTTCTTCGGAGCAACCTTCCCTGCTCTTTATGCCATGATGGCCAGGCTACACATGCGCCGTTACGGCACCACCCACGACCAGATGGCGGCGGTGGCGGTGAAAAACCATCATCATGCCTGCTATAATCCCATCGCCCAGTATCAGATGGAGATCTCCATTGAGGACGTGAACCGCTCGCCCATGGTGGCCGATCCGCTGCACATACTGGACTGCTCTCCCATATCGGATGGAGCGGCGGCTGTTGTTCTCGCCCCGACTGAAATGGCCAAAAAGCTATCCGAGAGCCCCATAAAGGTCGCTGCCAGCGCCCAGGCCAGCGACACCCTGGCCTTGCATGACCGTCGCGATCTGACCACCCTGGATGCCACAGTACATGCCGGCCGGGCCGCCTTCACCCAGGCGGGAATAGAGCCGCGCATGGTGGACGTGGCCGAGGTGCATGACTGCTTTACCATTGCCGAGATTCTGGCCATAGAGGACCTGGGGTTTGTGGAGAAGGGCCAGGGCGGGCGGGCCACCGAGGAAGGGCTTACCGCTTTAGGCGGCAGCCTTCCCATCAACACCTCAGGGGGCCTGAAAGCCTGCGGCCATCCGGTGGGAGCCACGGGGATAAAGCAGGCCTATGAGATCGCCCTGCAGCTGAGGGGCGAGGCGGGAAGGCGCCAGGTGGATGATGCCGAGGTGGGATTGGCCCACAATGTGGGCGGTTCGGGCGGAACCGCTCTGGTGCATATATTTACGAGGTAAAGAATGACCACACAGGCCCCCAGATTTTGGCGGAGCATACCCCAGAGATACAATCTCTCGGGAACCCACTGCAAGAGCTGCGACGAATACTTCTTCCCCCCCAGAAACCTCTGCCCCAACTGCCGTCGGGGAGCCCATCTGGAGGAGTATACCTTCAAGGGCACGGGCAGCGTGGTCACCTTCACCACCATCTACAATGCCACGGAGGACTTCGAGAAGCTGACGCCCTACAATTTGGCCATCATCCAGCTGGATGAGGGCCCCAAGGTCACCGGCCAGGTCGTCTCCAGCCCGGCAGC
>JAGOLL010000088.1 GCA_017994055.1 Methanothrix sp. | reverse complement strand
CTTGGTGACTGGCCTGACCCCGCCCAAGATCTCGACTTTCTGCTGCGTGTGAGGCGGTAACAGCACTGGACTATTGCACAGCGTCCGTCTCACGGGAACCCGTAGCACCGCCAGATGCCGGGTCTGTGATCTGCCTCTACATCAGCATGGTGTCGCGTCTTGGGCCGGTTTGGTGAATCCGGATCTCGCTCAAGGCATATCTACTACGCCAATTACGGCGTGCATATCTTTGGGCCTCTTAAATCCATCCGGCCTTCCTGAATGCTGTTTTTAGGCAGCACTTCCCTGGTCCTTGAGACTCGACACATCTACGGTAGGATGGGCCTATCAGCCTCCCTGGGGCCAAAGAACTCAGCCGAACTGCTCGATCCTCGTTCTTGCCAGCGCAAAACGCGGCCTCGATCTATACGCACTATTAATAGATATAGTTTTTGGTTGAATTGGCTGGATCGGTTAATGCTCTCACTTAGGTAGCCGCTAAATTGCAGAAATGGCTGGATAGAAATCAAATTCGGCCATGCTGTAATTTAATTAAGTTAAAATTAGATTTTAAATATTATATAAATATATGGATGATTTAATAAACTGTTTCCTATCGAATTTCTCCTTTTTTTGGCTGGCCCTATAATAGGGGTTTCCCGCATTTTTTGCGGAAAATTTTTGGTCGTTATCGCTCCCTGAGAAAAACATGAGAGGAATAGGACCCGCTAGGTCATTTCCAGGCGAACTGGGAGCTATTCGTGCAGTTACGCCCAGGAATCCAGCTATTTCCTCCAGAAGATGCCGCCGTGCGCGACGCGGGCTGAAGCTGACTGATGCGGTGGTGATAAAAAAAATGCAGCTGCTCATATTGCCTTGCCTCAAGATATCTCGTAGGTCATGGTTACGCTGGCAGTGATCTCCATCTGGCCTGGCTGAATAGGTGTTCCCGCTTCAAACATGGCCCTTTGAGATTTTGCAGCCACATATCCATAACCCTCCGAAATTTCCAGCACTCGGCCCAGATTCAAGCCAGCAGCCTCCGCTGCGACCTCTGCTTTTCGGCTGGCGTCTTTAATAGCCAAGGTCAGAGCTAGATCTTGTAGCGGTTGTGTATCCTTGAGGTCAAAGCTAACCTCTTGGATGGTATTCGAACCGGCTGAGACCGCTGCATCCAGTACCCGTCCAACATCTGTGGTATTGTTCAGGCTCACAGTTGCGAGATTGGAGGCAATAAATTCTGGAGATTTCTGTCTTGTCCCGGATAAAACTGGCTCATCTTGGGATGCTGTTCTGAGGCTGTAGGAGCTAGTCTGAATTTCGCTCTCATCAATTCCTGTTGCCAACAATGCCGTTATGGTCTCATTCATCAGCTGGGCATTTTCAGATGCTGCAACGGTCGCACTGGTATCCCGGGTTTCAACTCCCAGTACCACAATCACTTTGTCCGGAGCAACAGTTACCTTGCCTTCACCCTGCACGATCAGTTTGGACACATTATTCTCTGCAGCTGTGGCAAATGGGACCGCAAGAAATAGAACCATTATCCCTAGAAACACCATGCGAACATTTTTCATGATAAATCCCATTGGTTAAAGAATCTGCGACGCCTTATAGGTTCTGCCAGGCATCTCTAATATCTCTGTGCAATGCATCCTCGCGTATACACCACGCAGGTTCCCTGGAGGCCCCAGATAGTCGATAAACCGAATAACATGACCGCATAAGCAAAATATGTTTCTTGACCGGCTTTGCTGCAATACAGGCCATCTGGAGCAATCCTCAGGGCTTTCCAGTGCCAGCCCATACCCTGCGAGAAGAGGCACTCATAAAAAGGGCCGATTTTTAAGAACCGCATTCGCCAATTCGACCTGATCGGGAACGAGAAGCATGGTCTCCCCGTCTCATCCCCCATACCATCCACACCACAGGCTCTCCCAATATTTCGATTTCCCCAGGCGTTCCATTGATCCGCCAGCGCGTTGAAGGTTGGGCTGTCTTGAGCAGAATAGGCTATGGCCATTGGCCGCAAGAACCTTTTTGATCTCTCCTCTCCTAGTTGGATGCAACATGCTCGAATCTCAAACCGCAAAAATTGCTCTACAGCTATCTCTAAGTGAGAGAGAGGTCCAGGCCACCATAGACTTGCTGGACAGCGGCGCATCGCTGCCATTCATTGCCAGATATCGAAAAGAGTCTACAGGAAATTTGGATGAGGTGGCAATTGCCAGGATACGTGATCTTCTCCTTCGCCTCAGACAGCTCGAAGAGAGAAGAGAAGCCATCCTTCATTCCTTGTCCAAGCGCAATTTGCTCACAGATGATCTGCGAGAGAAGTTGCTGGCTGCGGACACGCTGGCCAGACTGGAGGACATCTATCTTCCCTTCCGGCCCAAGAGGAAGACTCGCGCCACTGCAGCAAAAGAACGCGGCTTGGAGCCGCTGGCCAAGAAAATCTTTGCTCAGGACCGTGGCGACCTGAACCCGGAAAAGGAGGCTATTGCTTTTGTCAATCCTAAGAAGGGCGTCGCCTCCATAAAAGAAGCCCTGGCCGGAGCACGGGACATTATGGCCGAGTGGATGAGCGAGGATGCCGAGGCGCGAAGCAGGATGAGGATTCTCTATCAATCGCAAGGCGTCCTCAGATCTGTGGCCACTGCCGGCAAAGAAGCAGATGCTTCAAAATTCAGGGACTATCTGGATTGGTCCGAGCCTGTCACCCGAACAAGCCCACATAGGCTGCTGGCCATGTTGAGAGGAGCACGAGCTGAATTCTTGAGCCTTCATGTTGCCCCGTCAGAGGAAGACGGACTGGCCGTTTTAGAAGAGCTTTTTATAAAGAGAGATGGGCTGGCTGCCGACCAGGTGAGGCTCGCAGCAGAAGATGGATATCGAAGGCTTCTAGCCCCTTCTATGGAAAACGAGACTCTTGCCGCAGCTCGTGCCCATGCGGAGGAGAAGGCCATAGAGATCTTTTCTGAAAACCTACGCCAGGTTCTCTTAGACCCTCCCTTGGGTCAGAAGTGCGTCCTGGCAATAGATCCAGGTTTTCGAACCGGCTGCAAGCTGGCAGTGATCGACAGCTTGGGCCGGCTGCAGGAGAGCCATGTGATCTTTCCCCACGATACCGAGAAAAGAAGAGAAGAGGCAGCAGCTAAAGTGCAGGAAATCTGCAAAAGGAATGGAGTCGAGGTGATTGCGGTCGGCAACGGCACCGCAGGCAGAGAGACGGAGGCCTTCTTGCGCAGCCTCAATCTGGATGTCCCTATCATTATGGTCAATGAATCGGGGGCGTCGGTTTATTCCACGTCGGATGTTGCTCGCCGCGAGTTTCCCAATGAAGATGCCACAGTGCGAGGCGCAGTCTCCATAGGCCGGCGGCTCATAGATCCGCTGGCCGAATTGGTGAAAATCGAGCCCAAAGCAATCGGTGTCGGTCAATACCAGCATGATGTGGACCAATCAGCTCTAAAGCGTGCTCTGGATGATGTGGTCTCCTCCTGCGTAAACCTGGTAGGTGTGGATGCGAATGCCGCTAGCAGGGAGCTATTGGCCTATGTTTCGGGCCTGGGACCCAAATTGGCGGAGGCGGTGGTGAATTACAGGAATGATCATGGCCTCTTTTGCTCACGCAAAGATCTGCGCAAGGTTCCTCGCCTGGGACCCAAGGCGTTTGAGCAGGCAGTGGGATTCCTGCGCATCCGCGAAAGCGGTAATCCGCTGGATGGAACGGCTGTGCATCCAGAGAGTTATCCTCTTGTGGAGAGGATGGCGAGCGATTTAGGCGTATCGGTAAAGGAGCTGATGAGAAATGAGGATCTGCTTGGAAAGCTGGACCTAAAAAAGTACATCAACGAGAGAGCAGGCATAGCCACTCTGAAGGATATTTTGGATGAGCTGTATAGGCCAGGCAGAGATCCTAGAAAGGAGTTCGAGGCATTCAGCTTTGCTCCGGGAATTGAGAAGCTGGAAGACCTGCAAGTGGGCATGAAGCTGCCCGGCATTGTGACCAATGTCACCGCTTTCGGGGCCTTTGTGGACATAGGCGTGCATCAGGACGGGCTGGTGCACATAAGCCAGCTTCGGGATGGATATGTGAAGAATCCAATCGATGTGGTTAAGCCCAGACATAAGGTCACTGTTAAGGTGCTTGATGTGGATTTAGAGAGGAAGAGAATAGCGCTGTCAATGAAATCTTGAACTAAACCGATCCCAGGTATTCCGGGCCACCCTGCTGCAAGGGATCTATCGATCTCATGCAATATCCCGCCGCCTTCATCGCTCTCGACGAAATGCATATCTGCACTCCTCCGGCGCGAAGCGCGTGTGCGAAGCATATGCGGCAGAAGATCCCGAGCCCCCGGCCAGTACCGACCTCCTGGGAGGGCAGACCATCACTATCCAAAGAGGCAAGACAATAGGTAGTCGAGCATCCATCGTCCTTTTTTACCACAAACAGAATTCACGCATGCAGAATAGCCTTGGCCCGATGGCATATGCGTGTAGTGAGTCCGTCTCCCCATCAAGCCGCTCCTTAAACAGCTCAATTATTATCGAATATGAGCATAATAGATCGCAATGGTAATTATTAGCAAAAATTTTTAAGAAAAAAAGCACCAACTGCTTGCTCAGATGGCCGTGTGAGATTGCTTGCCTAGGATGAAATCGACGGCCACAGTAGCCTTCCCACTCGCTTTCAGGAGCATGGTCTTGTCATTTCGCAGAACTCCGAGCCAGTTCTGGAGATAGGCAGTGGAGTTTTCAAGCGTGTTGTCAATCCCATTGATGGCACATAGGTAAGCGGAAATTAGCTCCGCTACCAACTCCTCGAAGCCATAGTCGTCGCTGCCAAAAGCCGCCACTCACATGACACCCGGGCGGTTCAACCTCGACTTGTGGCCAGTACTGTGGGCATATTCGTGGAACTTAGTCGCTGCATACCCTTCCGTTGTCTTGAAAGTCTCAATTGGTGGCAGGTTTACGAGATCCTCCCCGGGTGCGTAGTAAGCAGAGTTGCCGCTCTCCCTATAGCAGGCGGATTTGGCATCTTAGAGAGGACAGCATCACAGACCTCGATCAGGTCACGATCTGGGTCCAGGGTGACCCCAGCCTCTTTTTTGGGGACGCCTTCGGTCTGATCCCAGTTGAAAACCGGGAAGGACTTGATGAAGTGGTAGATCTTCAGCTCCTTCGTCCCGTCTTCTTTTTCGACCTCCCTAACTTTCTTATCTGAAAATACGATGTAGGTGGCCTTCTCGCCTCTTTTGATATGCCCGCCATGCTTCTGAGCCTGGCGGAAGGTGATCCAATAGGGGGAAGAGTAGCCATGGACCATCTCAGCGATTCCCAGGGACAGGATGTTAACGCCCCGGTACTCCTTTCCGCTGTCGTAGTTTGTGGGGAGCCGGCCCGTCCAAAGGCGCTTCCAGGGGACGATTCCCTATTCCAGGGCTGCAATAATTCGGCCATTCACTTGAGAATAGATGTCTGAGGGCATTGCTCTCAGGCCCCCTTCTCGCTGGCTGCCTTTGCCTTGATGCAATCTGGATCGACTGGCCCGTTGAACCCACCAGCCCATTTTCCGGCGTGCTGTAGGATCTCCACAGCACATCGGATCTGCAGGCATCCTGGCTAAATAATTAACATCTAAGGAATTTCTTCAATGCCTAGCATTTGGCTTGATAATCCGGATAGGCAGCTTCAAAAGCCATATAATTTCGCGGCAAACCAAATTTTGAACAAAAAAAGAATATTGCATTTCTGGCGACTTCTACTTTACCGCTGCTTCTCGACGTGTAATGTGTCCCGCACTAATGCTAGATCCTTATTAACGTCGCCTTTGTGCTGAATGAGCATCACAAAAGAATCCGAGGATAGATTGTATTCGTCGATATAATAGTCGTTGTTGTAGTTAACACTGGCTTCCATGTCATAGTACCAGATTTCCTCTATCCCAGGGTTTCCGTCAATCGTTATCGTTTCCGGGCCAATCATATTCCATGTTTTGAATGGCATGTGCACACTAGCGCCGTCTGGCCGGAAAGGTGCCCCAGGCCCAATTTGTCGAGTTATTAAAATATATAGGTCCACGGCACTATGGGGAACTTCCTTAGTTTCGCGTACAGGAACACCATCGCTATCGGCTACCTCACCCTCCGCCGGTGAAGACTCAGGTGATTTTACATAATCACCATCATATTTTCCAGAATACACCACAAACTGCTCAAATTGAGCCATACGATAATCAGTACCATCGCCCTTCGATTCATTGAAGGTATAGTATTTTACTCCAAAAACATCAAGTGGCGATCGTCGCTCAAAAGAGACCTCATATGGCCCAACTGGGATGTCGTACCGTGTGGACTCGTATTTGCCCGGAGAAATACTTACTTTCATGCCCGGATCTGTTGCATTCGAAAGATCGGCATAGCTTGCAGTATCGCCACCGCGAGCATAAAAGATAAATCCGTCATAGTCAGGAAGGGCTCGTGAATAATTGCCTTCAGCTCTTTGTAAGTCCGCCAGAGCCATATAGTCAGGGCCTGACGCGGCCTCCACTGAACATAGCATCAATAATGCTGCTAACACAAAGCTGATTAATAAATACTTCATTATATTCACACTCCTTTCCAAACGGATATAGCGACACGCTACAAGAATGTTATGCAGGGTGGAGGCAAAAAAAGGAGGCTAGAAGGAATAATCATTGCTGAGACGGTTAGGATCGCCCCCCGCTTTCAAGAAGAGAGTAACACTTCTTCAAGCAAAAAGGAGAACTGCCTAGCGGTCTGATCGCTTCCTGACATTCAATGTATCAATAACTAGCAACATATCTCTACTAAAATCACCTTTTTGTTGCATGATAGTCACGAATATATTCGGATTAATGTCATATCTCCAAATATATTGAGTATCGCGCAAACTCGGATGAATATAATAATTGTTGTTGTATTCATAGGATGTCAAGTATCCTCTATAGCCGTCGATAGTTGTCGATATAGGGGAATTAGAATACCACATACTTGGACTACCCCAATAAAAGTCTGCACTTTGAGGTCGCTCTGGATGAGTTTTACTAAGTTGGCGAGTGATGAGGAAATAAATAGTCCCAACCTCGAGTCCATTATCTGGATTGTGTTGCAGAGCAACTAAGGTATATCTCTCATATTCGTTTGAATGATATGACTTACCAGAGCCCAGTGATTCATTGAAAGTAATATATTTCACTCCGAACACATCAAGTGGAGATCGTCGCTCAAAAGAAATCTCAAAAGGTCCCACGAGAATGTCGTATCGGGTAGACTCATATTCGCCTGGGGAAATACCTACAATCATATCCGGGTTCGTGGTGTTCAGGAGATCCGCATAGCCTGAGGCATTCCCCAGTGATTTCGTGAAATTGCCTTCAGCTCTTTGCCAGTCCGCCAGAGCCATATAGTCAGGGCCTATCACTGCTTCTGCTGAGCTTAGGAGTAATATAGCGGCTATTGCAGCACCAATCAAGCACTTCATTTCTTGGTATTCCTCCTCACATAGCTATAGAGGACCATCACAAAAACATATTGTATCAGCTAGGTGTTGGAGCTGCGCAA
>JAGOLL010000087.1 GCA_017994055.1 Methanothrix sp. | reverse complement strand
CCTTCCGGTCAACCTCACCAACAGCACTAATACCATCCAAATCGGAAGCAAAGCTCCCGGCTCTCTTGGACCCATCCCTGTAACCTTCGGCGGGCATCTGGAGGACAATATGCGCTATGCACAGAGCCGCTCATCCCTGCGCATAGGAGGAGAGAGCTCCTGGAGCAGCCTCAGCGCACAGGGACTAAATTGAGATCCCGTGGGAAAGAAATAAATCCTTTTTTATATTTTCAATTGAAGTCCGCTCCGGCCTCCCTTATGGCCAGGCTGGCCAGGGTTATGGCTACAGCCAGAACGATAAAGGCATACACTGCTCCGTTGATGCCGTGCATATCCGCAGTAAAGCCGGCTATTAGGGGTCCTATTACCACTCCGGCCATTCTGGCGGTATTGAATATGCCGTAGACCTCGCCCCGCCGGGAGGGCGAGGTGGTATCGGCGATCAGGGCTGCCGCCGCCGGGCCGGCCATGCCCAGGCCCATTCCCAGGAGAGAGAAGAGGAATGCCGCCTGGACCAGCCCTTCCACCAGGGGAAGAAGGGCGAAGCCTGCTGCCCCAGCCAGGCAGCCGATGAATATAAGCCTCTTTCTGCCGCCCCGGTCCGCCTGGCGGCCGAAGTAGATGTTGAAGAGAGCAGTGCTGCTTCCATAGGCCAGATAGATCATGCCGATATCGGCAGCCTTGAGGCCGAGGCCTGCGGCGTAGCCGGGCAGCATGGTGAAGTTGAAGCCTCCCACTATGCCGGACCAGAGGACCACAGAAGAGCAGGAGAGGAAGGTCACCATATATCCGGGAGAGATGAGGCTTCCCTGCTGCCGCGCCGGCATCTCTCCAATCTTAAGCTTGATCTTCTCCGGCTCGGCTACCCGGAAAAGCACCACCAGAAAAGATGCCGCACCCAGGATAGCCCAGAGCAAAAAGGGAGCATTTTGGCCTAACTGATCGTAGAGCACTCCGCCCATCCACGGCCCCAGTGCCAGGGCGGAGAAAAAGGAGGCATTGTACCAGCCCATGGCCTCCCCCCTGCCTGCCGCATCTGCCCGGTCCACTATCAGGGCCATGGCTATGGGCCAGACGGCTGAGGCCCCCAGGCCGCCCAGAGCCCGGATCAGAAGGAGGGATGATGTGCTGTCAGCCCAGATATAGAGAAGGGGCATGAGAGAGAAGCTGGCCAGGCCGAAAAGCATGATCTTCCTTCTGCCGGTCCGGTCAGACAGCCGCCCCATGGGAATCTGGGTTAAGAGCTGTACTGCGCCATAGACGGAGACGATGATGCCGAGCCAGGAGTAGGATGCTCCCAAGCCCATGACAAACTGAGGAAAAAAGGGGGCAATGAGGGAGAATCCCAGCACAGCCACAAAGACGGCTAAATATAGGGGCAGAAGAGATCCTGGCCGGGTGGAAGGCATTAATTCTATAGCCTTAGCTCCATGCCCAGGATGGTCTGGGTATAGCTTATG
The DNA here is from genome assembly GCA_017994055.1 of Methanothrix sp. Taxonomy (GTDB): domain Archaea; phylum Halobacteriota; class Methanosarcinia; order Methanotrichales; family Methanotrichaceae; genus Methanothrix. The sequence goes on along the minus strand of JAGOLL010000087.1, from coordinate 6,278 downwards.
CCTGCTATCTCTCGGATGTTGAGCACGGCCCGGTTCAGGTCGGAGATGCTCTCCACATCGGCTATGGCTATAAAGTCATGCTCTCCATAGACCGGAACTACCTCCCTGATCCCCTTAATGGCAGTCAAGCCGTCGTGGACTGCTTTTTCCGTACCCGGCTCAACATTGATCATTATAAAGCCCTTCAAGGTCTGATCCCACCATAATACTATCTGGAGTTGACAGCAACCACGGATTATTTATGCACTCCATTTATCTCTTGGATATTATCACTCTTTCCCCTGAGGCTCCTCTCTCTCGGGGACGGGAATGCCCCTCTGCTCAATCAATCCTTTTACCGCTGCTATCTCACTCTCCAGTCTCCCCAGAGATATCTGATCCCGGGCCAGGTAGAGGCAATTTAAAGCCTCCTCCAGTCTTCCCAGGCCGGTTAGAACCACAGCTGCCGATTCCAGATCGTAGGCGTCGCCTCCCTTCTGGAGAACTGTATCATAGGCCGCCAGAGCCTCCTCCAGTCGGCGCAGGCCTCGCAGGACGAAGGCCTTGTTCCGGAGAGCATCCAGGTTCTCGCCCTCCAGGGCCAGGCTGCGATCATAGCTGTCCAGAGCCTCATCCATCCGCCCCAGGCTGAATAAGGCAACACCGCGGTTGTTCCAGGCCTCCGGTATATCCTGATTGGTTGCAACGAGCCGATCGAAGATCTCCAGAGCTTGCTGAAACTCTTTCTGTCTGACCTTGTCCATGCCCTTGTGGAGAAGAGCCCTCTCTTTGCTGTTCATCATCTCCTCACATATAGCCCTGAATGGCCGTGGGCTCGCTGGCTTTCCCGCCTGTGGCTGCTGGGGAGCCGGCCGGTCCCGGCCTCTTTATCTCCCCAAAGAGCTTCTCGTAGTCCACAACGTGCTCTCCCAGCCACTTGGCCAGCTCCTTGGCCGCCAGGGGGGAAAGGATGATCTCGGTATCTATCCTCCTCTCCATCACGGTCATGCTCTTGCCGTCCTCCACCACGCCCTTGGGAGAGTCGTTGTAGAAGGCGATGCGAAAGTCGTAGGGGCTGTGGCCTCCGATTGCGCCTATGGCATAGATCTGCTTGAAATCGGGGCTCTTGACTGTCTGGACTTTAACTTCCATGCTTCTGTCCATAAGCCTCTATATTAAAAAAGATGGTGATGCTTCTGTTCAATATCCATGCTGCAGCTCTCGCTCCCAGTTCATAATCTTTCATCGCAATGTATTTAGGTGACTTAGCTGCTTGTCATGCCGATACTATGATCGGGGTCTTAGGGCTAGAAGACGGGACAAGGGTGGAAGGTACCGGTTTTGGGGCGAGTGGTGTGGCCCTGGGAGAGCTGGTCTTCACCACGGTCATGTCCGGATATGAGGAAGCGCTGACCGATCCGTCATATCATGGACAGATGCTCATGTTCACCTATCCTCTGCAGGGAAACTACGGCATAAGCGGCGATGATTTTCAGTCGGAACGGATGTGGCCCCAGGCTATGGTCAGCCGGGAGTACTGGGACCGGCCCACTCACTACCAGCACAAAAAAACCCTGAGCCAGTTCCTGAAAGACGAGGGCAGACCGGGGCTGTGCGGAGTGGATACCCGCATGCTGACGCTCAAGGTGCGAGAGCAGGGAGTGATGAGGGCGGCCATTGCCGTGGGGGAGAGGAGCGAGGTAGAGGACCTGGATGTGGTAGCCATGGCCAGATCTCAGCCTGATATCTCCAGCCGGGATCTGCTGGGGGATGTGAGCTGCCGGGCACCCTATCATATAGATGGCAGCGGGCCCCGACTGGCAGTAATAGACCTGGGCATCAAGAAAAACATCCTCCGGAGCTTGGCCTGCCGGGATTTTGATATGACCGTTTTTCCCTCCCACAGCAGCATATCGGAGATAGAGGCGGCGAGGCCTGATGCCCTCTTTCTCTCCAATGGGCCGGGAGACCCGGAGAGGGCAGAAAAGGCCATAGAGGCGGTCAGGCACTTTTCAGGAGCGATGCCCATCTTCGGGATATGCCTCGGCCATCAGGTCATATCCCTCGCTCTGGGGGCTCAGACCTTCAAGCTCAAGTTCGGGCATCACGGCGGAAATCAGCCGGTCAAGGACCTGGAGAAGAAGATCGTCTACATCACCTCCCAGAATCATAACTTCGCCGTGCGGCCGGAGTCGGTGCAGGATACGGACCTGGTGGTCACCCAATTAAATGCCAACGACGGCACAGTGGAAGGAGTCAAGAGCGATAAACTGCAGGTTTTGGCGGTTCAGTACCACCCCGAGGCCAATCCCGGACCGCTATGCACTGAAGATCCTTTCTTTGGATCGGTGCTGAGGATGATGAAAAGCGCCGCAAGCAAATCCGGGAGGCCTTAGAGATGCCCAAGAGATCCGATATCCATAAGGTCCTGCTCATAGGCTCCGGCCCCATTCAGATCGGCCAGGCGGCGGAGTTCGACTTCTCCGGCTCCCAGGCCTGCAAGTCCCTGCGGGAGGAGGGCATCGAGGTGGTGCTGGTCAACTCCAACCCGGCCACCATCATGACCGATCCGGATACGGCAGACAAGGTTTACATCGAGCCCCTGACTCCTGAGATTGTAGCCAAGATCATAGAGAAGGAGAGGCCGGATGGGATAATAGCCGGCATCGGAGGCCAGACCGGGCTGAACATCACCTCGGAGCTGGCAGAGATGGGCGTTCTGGAAAAATACAATGTGGAGGTGCTGGGAACATCTGTCCGGTCCATCCAGGAGGCGGAAGACAGAGACCTCTTCAAGAAGGCCATGCAGAGGGTGGGCGAGCCCGTCCCGAAAAGCCGGGCGGTGAGCACCCTGGATGAGGCCCTGGAGGTTATGGAGGAGCTGGGGCTGCCCTTGGTGGTACGGCCGGCTTACACTTTGGGCGGCTCGGGGGGAGGCATAGCCAAGACCAGAGAGGAGCTGCTGGCCATATGCGACCTGGGTCTGAAGAGGTCCAGGATCAGCCAGGTCCTTCTGGAGGAGAGTGTGGGAGGATGGATTGAGCTGGAGTATGAGGTGATGAGAGACTCCAACAACACCTGCATCACCATCTGCAATATGGAGAACATGGATCCCATGGGCATTCACACCGGCGAGTCCATCGTGGTGACACCCATCCAGACCCTCTCGGACAAGGAGATCCAGATGCTGCGGAGCGCCTCCATCAACATCATCCGGGCTTTAGGCATAGAGGGAGGCTGCAATGTCCAGTTTGCAGTCAAGGACGGGGAGTACCGGGTGATAGAGGTCAACCCCCGGGTATCCCGCTCCTCCGCTCTGGCCTCTAAAGCAACGGGCTACCCCATCGCCCGGGTCACAGCCAAGATCGCCATAGGCATGACTTTAGACGAGATCAGGAATGATGTGACCAAGGAGACGCCTGCCTCCTTCGAGCCGACTGTCGATTATGTGGTGACCAAGATACCCCGCTGGCCCTTTGACAAATTTGTCAAGGCCAACAAGAGCCTGACCACAGCCATGAAGTCCACGGGGGAGGTAATGGCCATTGGGAGAAGCCTGGAGGAGTCCATCCAGAAGGCCATCCGCTCTTTGGACATAGACAAGGAGCTGGGATACTCCGGCAAGTACTCCCAGTGGACTGATGAGGAGCTGCACGCCCTTTTGTCCGAGCCCACAGACGAGAGGATCTTTGCCATTTACATTGCCCTGAAGAGGGGATGGAAGGGGGAGGAGATCTCCCGGATCACAGGCATAGAGCCCTACTTCCTCTACCGCATGGAAAATATCCTGGCCATGGAAAATGAGATCAAGGCGGCTCTGAATCCCGAGGTTTTGAGAAAGGCCAAGCGCACGGGCTTTACCGATGAGCAGATCGCCCGCCTGACGGGAAAAGGCCGGGAGGAGATCACGGATATGCGCATCTCCTCCGGCATCATTCCCACCTACAAGATGGTGGACACCTGCGCCGCCGAGTTTGCGGCCAAGACGCCCTACTACTATTCCACATATGACATGCAGTGTGAGCTGGTCCCCTCCGACCGCAAGAAGGTTCTGATCCTGGGCTCCGGGCCCATTCGCATCGGCCAGGGAATAGAGTTCGACTACTGCACAGTTCATGCGGTGATGGCTTTGAGGGAGCAGGGCATCGAGGCCCACATCGTCAACAACAATCCGGAGACGGTATCCACAGACTACGACACCTCGGACAAGCTCTTCTTCGAGCCCGTTACTTTAGAAGATGTGATGAACATCATCGAGAAGGAGCAGCCCTACGGGGTGCTGGTTCAGTTCGGGGGCCAGACGGCGATCAATCTGGCCATACCCCTGGAGAAAGAGATCGCCCGGCGGGGCCTGGGGACCAAGATCCTAGGCACCAGCCCGGACAGCATAGATCTGGCGGAGGACAGGGAGAGGTTCAATGTCCTCATGAATGAGCTGAACATCCCCCAGCCCCAGGCGGGAATAGCATACTCACCTGCTGAAGCAAAGGCGGTGGCGGCAAAGATCGGCTATCCGGTCTTGGTGCGGCCCTCCTATGTTCTGGGTGGGCGGGCTATGGAGATCGTCTACGATGAAGCCGGGCTGGAGGTTTACATGCGGGAGGCGGTGCGGGTCTCCCGGGAGCATCCCGTGCTCATAGACGACTTCCTCCAGGATGCAGTGGAGATTGATGTGGATGCCGTGTGCGACGGCGAGGATGTTCTGATCGGGGCAATCATGGAGCACATCGAGGAGGCGGGCATCCATTCAGGGGACAGCGCCTGCATGATACCGCCCCAGACCCTGCCCGGCGTGGTTCTGGAAGTGGTAAGGGACTATGTGAAGAAGATCGCCCTGGGCCTTAATGTGGTCGGTATAGTCAACCTGCAGATGGCCTACAAGGACGGGACAGTTTATGTGCTGGAGGCCAATCCCCGCTCCAGCCGGACCATACCCTTTGTCTCCAAGGCGGTGGGCCTGCCCCTGGCCAAGATTGCGGCCAATGTCATGATCGGCAAAACCCTGGTCGAGCAGGGATTCACCCGGGAGCCTAAGGTGCCCTATGTCTCGGTCAAGGAGGTTCTCCTGCCCTTCGACAAGCTACCCGGCGCGGATGTGCTGCTTGGGCCGGAGATGAGATCCACCGGTGAGGTCATGGGCATAGACTACAATCTGGGCCTGGCCTTTTTCAAGGCGGAGCTCTCGGCGGACAACTCCCTGCCGGTGGAGGGCATGGTCTTCATATCGGTCAAGGACGAGGACAAGGCGGCGGCGGCGGTGGCGGCCAGGAAGCTCTATGATGCCGGCCTGTCCATAATCGCCACGGACAGCACGGCGGAATACTTACGCCGCTCGGGATTGCCGGTGGTGCGGGTGAACAAGATCTTCAACGGCAGCCCCAATGTGCTGGACTATATCAAGATAGGAGAGGTCCGGCTGATCATCAACACCCCGACGACAAAGCAGTCGGTCAAGGATGGCTACCAGATCCGGAGAGCAGCAGTGGACTACCATGTGCCCTATATCACCACCATCCAGGCGGCCCAGGCGGCGGCGGATGCCATACTCAAGGCCAAGAAGGACCAGATCACCATCAAGGCCCTGGATGAGTATCATAAAGAGGTATATTACAGCTGAGGGCAGAGCAGCGCCGAAAAGCAGGGCTTCTCATAGGCGGGCGGCGGGCAAAAGCCTTCGGTGGGAGGCCTCCGATCTTTTATCCGCCACTCTAGCCAAGCCGAAGGTTTTATATTGCAGGATGGGATAGGAAAGGTGCTTGCGGGCCCGTGGTCTAGCTGGTTATGACGTCGCCTTGACATGGCGGAGGTCATGCGTTCGAATCGCGTCGGGCCCACTTGAGCCCAAGTAGCTCAGTTGGGAGAGCGTCAGACTGAAGATCTGAATGTCCCCGGTTCGAGTCCGGGTTTGGGCATATATTTTCTAAGTAAACAGTTCTATTGATATTTATTCTTGTGATTATCAGCAGGCAAATATCTTGCAGCAGATCAAAGGATGTCAGATAAAATAGATCAAATTCCTTCTTTTCGGCAGAACTCATCAAAGTCCAGGTACTTGTCTTTCTCTTTGAGGAAACGCCTATACTCTGCGTCGGCATATTCTTCGTCAGTAAGGAGTTCGCTGGCAATTTCGACAGCCATAATCAATTCTCCGCTCTCTTTGCTCTTGAACATCTCTTAGTGTCCTAGAATTATTAAATATTTTTTCCACTATACTCTGAAATTTATCAACTCCGAAAGAGTCCATATATGGTCTGTGATTCCTGCCGCCATCATGGGTGTCCTCTGCATCCATTTTCTCT
>JAGOLL010000018.1 GCA_017994055.1 Methanothrix sp. | reverse complement strand
GAGTGGTTCGCCCCGGAGGGTGCAGAATAGCTGTCGCCCGGCCCCAGATCAGAACTCTTGCCCTCAACAATCACCCGAATTCTTCCTGAGACCACATAGCCAGCCTGGTCCTGGGAATGAGAATGGCCCGGGATCTCGACACCCTTCTCCAGATCAAATCGACAGATCATCAGCCTGTCATCGCTGACCAGCGTTCTTCGCACCAGGCCAGGAAGCATCTCCACGGCCTCTGCCCGGTCAAAGAAAGAGAACATTTACTTGACCTTTACTGCCTGGGTCAGATATGCCTTCACATTATCGGCTTCGCTTGGCTGGCCCATTATGAACCTGTCCACCATCTCCTTGGCCAGCTCGTCTGGATACTGGACCGGCGGGTGCTTCATAGTATAGGCGGATATGGCCAGGAGCGGGCCGCCTATCTTTCTGTCCTTGGCCAGCTTGCAGATCCTTATGGCGTCGATGGCAGATCCTCCGCTGTTGGGAGAGTCCTCCACCGAAAGTCGCAGCTCCAGGTTTATGGGCACATCTCCGAAGATCCTGCCCTCCATCCTTAAAAAGCAGACCTTATTGTCTTTCTGCCAGGGAACATAATCGGATGGGCCGATGTGGATATCATCATCGCCCAAGGGCACATCCAGAATGGACTGGACCGCCTCGGTCTTGGAGATCTTCTTGGACTTGAGCCTCTCCCGGTTGAGCATATTGAGAAAATCGGTATTTCCACCGATATTGAGCTGATAGGTTCGATCCATGATGCAGGCCCGATCCTTGAAGAGCTGGGTCAGGGCCCGATGGACAATGGTGGCGCCGATCTGGGATTTGATGTCATCTCCCACGATTGGAACTCCTGCCTCCTGGAATCTCGCTGCCCACTGGGGATTGGATGCTATGAATACAGGCATGCAGTTTACGAAGCCAACGCCGGCATCCAGAGCAGCCTGGGCGTAATAGCGGGTGGCTTCCTCCGAGCCCACGGGCATATAATTCACCAGCACATCCGCCCGAGAGGATACGAGCTCCTCTCTCACATCGCATGGATTGTCATCGGATACGACGAATCTCTTTTCCTCGGGATAGTTTTTCATATGAGGTGCGAATCCGTCCAGTACCGGCCCCATCTTTACCGATACGCCCTTGCTAGGAACATCTGGATAAAACACCTTGGTGCAATTAGGAGGGGAAAATATGGCTTGGGCTACGTCCTTTCCTACCTTTCGCTTATCTATGTCGAAGGCCGCCACCACATCGATATCACTGGCTCTGTAACCGCAGATATCATAATGCATAAGTCCTATGCAATCCTTTTCATCAGCATTTTTGTAATATTCTATCCCCTGAATCAGGGAACTGGCGCAGTTTCCCAAGCCCGCGATTGCCAACCTTATCTTTTTCAAACTCTTTTCCCCTCCTGGGTCAAATGAAGCTCGGAGACCTGAATTAGGAGTCGGAGCTTCGTATAAATGCAGGACATATATAACATTATAGGCCCGGCAGAAATCAGCATTGCTCACCTTGGCTTTAACCTTAATCCTCTAAGACGGGCCCCAGAATTCTGCCCAGAAGCTCGGCCAGATCCTCTGCCAGCCTGGCTTTTCCTGCATCGCTGTCTTCATATTCTATTCTCTCGGCTCGTGGCAGGTCGGTCAGATAGCTAGAGCCCTTTGGGTAGATCAAGACAGTCTCCTTTCCCAGAGTATGAGCTATCCCCAAGCCGTACATAACCTGCGGATCGGACCCGGTGAGGTCTGCCAGTATCACCGCAGCATAATTGATGGAAAGCCACAGTTCCCGCACTGCTGCTCTTCCCCTGCGGATGTCTGGAGCCTCTTGATAAGCCAGATTGCGGGAGGTTAGAGTCGACTGGATGGCCTCACATATCCCACCCGATTTCTCTCCACCCATAGGCTGGAGAAGAAGTAGATCCCTGTCTAGAGCCGTCTCTCCTGCCTGGCCGAATATGGGACGGTGGCGAATCGTACTGAGCTTCTCTACAAGCCTCAGGAACTCAGAGTCGATATGCTGGGCGGCAGCAGCCTCCAAAGCAGCCTTTCTCTCCTGACTGCTCTGCTGCAACACAATGGCAGGAAACCGGATTACAAATGGATCATCGAAGCGAAACTCCCACTGGCCGCTCTTGGCCACCTGTTGGTGGGTCAAAGATTTATCCGGACTATGGTAATAGCTGCCGGTTCGATTCTCAAGCCGGAACTGCCCCAGTACATATAGGCTCTCTTGATCGAGTATGGCCACCATACTGGATGGCAGCTGGCTCCTGGCAATCCCCTTCTGAAGATGCCTCTCCTCGACCATGCCATCGACCACGGCCATGAACTCATCCAAAAGGCCATCCACTCCGGCAGAAATCTCTGCCTCCATATCGCCACTCCTCATCCGGCTCCTGTCATTAAGCATAACAACGCATCCCTGCAAATAGCTCTCAGATATCTGCCCTGAAACTGGTTCTCAGCTCTGGATAGCGGCCTTTTCAGAAGCCAGGGCCTTGCACATCCTCAGGGCATGTTTTCCCATGCCATAATAGTTCCTGACCAGTTCTCTATCCCGATAGCCGGCTTTTCGGTACAGCTTTATCGCCTCCGGCCTCTCTGTGGCCGCCTCGAGCCGTACCGTCTCTGCACCCATCTGCTGCAGTCTCAGCTCCAGAGCGGAGATGAGATTGCTTCCGATGCCCATCCTACGATATCCGGGATGGACGTCCAGGGTATAAACCGCGCCCGCCTTTCCGCTAACATAGCCCATGATGAAACCGAGAACCTTCTTCTCCGGCTGGCAGGCGACCATGGAGATGGCATATTCTATGAGATAGGCGAACATGCGGGGAGGAAAGGCCTCCTCCTCAGGAAAGCATAGGCCCTCGATCTGCACAATCTGGGCCAGGTCACCCGGCTCTGCTCTCCGGATCCTCATTTCCTCACTGGAGACTGCTGCTGGACCTGCTTTATGACATCACCATAAGCCCCAAATACCTCAGGAATATCTATGGTGCCAATCACATCAACAATGCCCAATGCAGCCACCGTCTGCCCATCCACCACTATCGGTGCCACGGAAACAGGAATGCCCCGGTAGGCCCCCTTATCCGGAGTGGTGCGAATGCTCTTTCCTGTGCTTATAACTGCCTCGAGCACCGGTCCGCTGTAGCTGTCATCCACAACATCTCCCTTCTCCACCCTGACGCCAGGATGGCTTCTGCTGCGTATGGTTACTGGAAGGCGGATGATTTCGTTCAGGGCCAGGGCCAGGGGTGCCAGGTCAGCTGGCCTGGCATCCTCCGATATCACAATTCCGGGCATGATAGAGATATTGAGCAGCGATATCAAATAAATCCTGCCCTACCTACAATGCCTTCCTCTTCAACAGCCGGGCCTGGAAGCCGTGGTACTTGGCAAAGCCCTCCGCATCCTTCTGGCTCAATGTCTCGGAGTCGAAGGAGACCATATCCTGAGAATAGAGGGCATCAGGCGATTGGCGGCCCACAGGCATGGCTGAGCCGCAGTACAGCTTCATCCTCACCGTGCCGTTTACCCTCTTCTGGGACTGGTCCAGGAAAGCCATGAGATCGGCGTAGAGAGGATCCTCCACCAGGCCCATATAGGCCAGCTCCGACCAGGCCTCATCCACCATGACCTTGAAGCGCAGCTCGGCCCGGGAGAGAATCAGATGCTCCAGATCTTTGTGGGCCGTGAGCAGGATAGCTGCCGCAGGATGCTCATAGTTCTCCCGAGCCTTCAGCCCCAGCACCCGGTCCTCGACCATATCCGTCCGGCCCACTCCATGCTCTCCTCCTATGCGGTTGAGCCTCTCTATCAGCTCCAGTCCGCCCATGGGCACGCCATCAAGAGAGACGGGCACACCCGAGGCAAAGCCGATCTCCACCACCTCTGGCTTTTTGCCGGCATCGGGCTTCTCCGTCCAGCCGTAGATCTCCTCGGGTGGCTCGAAGTAGGGGTCCTCCAGCCGTCCTCCCTCCATGGAGCGGGACCAGATGTTCTCATCTATGGACCAGGGCTTGTCCTTGGTTACAGGAACATCTATTCCGTGCTCCCGGGCATAGTCAATCTCCCATTCCCTCGCCAGGTCCAGCTCTCGCATGGGAGCAATCACCCGGCAGTTCGTGGCCCGGAATATGGCCTCAAAGCGGAGCTGATCGTTGCCTCGGCCGGTGCAGCCGTGAGCCAGGTTCTTTATTCCCTTCTTCTCGGCAATCTCCGCTGCCTTTTTGGCTATAAGCGGCCGGGCGATGGCCGTTCCCAGAACGTAGCCCTCATATGAGCCATTGGCCTTGATCAAGGGGAAGATAAAGTCATTGACAAACTCCACTCTGGCATCTATGGTTATATGCTCATCCGCCAGAAGCTCGGCCCTCTTATTTCCCCGCTCGATATCCGACCGCGGCTGGCCGACATCCACCAATACAGTCACTATCCTGTCAAATCCGTAGCGCTCTCTTAAGAGCGGTATGCAAACCGATGTATCCAGGCCACCGGAGTAGGCCAGTACAACTTCATTCAATTCAGCTTCACCGCTGCCGTAAAGGGGTGATGATCGATTTAACCTTATCTCTCCAAGAAGCGATAACTCTATAACTGCCGGGAAAAAGATAGCATATAATGACCATGCTTCTCAAGACGGCCGCCCTGCGCGTGGACTTTGATGGTGATCGTCGAGCATTGCAGGCCAGTGGGGCTCTGGCCGGGATGATCCAACCGGCTTTGAATATCATGAACCAGAGGCTGGCGGAGGAGAAGCCTGCTCTGATCCGGCCTGATGATATGGTAGCCAGCACCTGGCTTCCACCCATACCCAGCGGGCCATTCCGGAGGCTACTGGCCAATGAGGCCAGGGCAGCGATAGGCCGTCCCGTTCCCTCGACTGTGTCCATCGAGGTCACCAGGAGCTGCGGGGCCAGATGTGAGCACTGTCTGATCCGAGAGGGTGAAGGGGAGCTGAACTATCAGGAGATGACTCGGGTCATAGATCAGGCCCTGGACTTGGGAAGCTGCATAATAACATTCACTGAGGGCGATCCGCTGCTGAGAGAGGATATATTCGATCTGATCAGATATATCGATCCGGATAAGGCAGTCGTAAATCTCTTTTCCCCCGGCCTGGAGCTGACGGCGGAAAAGGCGGTTAAGCTCAAAGAAGCAGGCCTCTATAATCTGATCATCGGAGTTTACAGCACCAATCCCGAGGAGCATGACCAGGTGAGAGGAGTTTCCGGAGCCCACGGCAGGGCTCTGGAGGCCATAGGCATGGCTCTTGATGCCGGGCTTATGGTTACCATGTCCTGCCATATCAAGGCGGGGCAGGTGGACAGAATTTTGGACCTCTACAGGCTGGCCGATGAACTGGGGGTACAGGAGCTGTCGGTATGGGAGGGCATGCCCAGGACTCCAGAGGAGAAGCTGACTATCATAGAAAAAGAGAAGATTGTAGATATCTACCGCAAGATCAACTCCACACCGGGCGGACCCAGGATCTTTGCCAATACTTACTTCGAGGGCCAGATGCTCGGCTGCATGGCTGGCAGAAGATGGATGCATGTGGCTGTGGACGGAAGCATCAGGGGCTGTCCATACCTGAAAGAGAGCTATGCCAATGTCAAAGAGATCTCACTCAAGGATGCCTGGAGGGCTCTGCGCCGCAGCAGGGATTTTGAGGGTTCGGTTCGGAGCTGCCCGGCCCAGGAGATCTTCGGCTAGAGGCATGATCTCATTTTATAGAGCCGGATCAAAGGCAGCTTGAGTTGCCATTGGATCTGCAAATTATTTATGTTTATCAGATGATACTCTTAATAAGCAGAAGCATCAATGGAGGGAATGAGGAAAATGTCCGAAGAAGAAAAATCCGTTGTAAAACAGCCATTGCCGCAATTCATACCCAAGTTCAAAGGCAAGAAGGTTATGATTCGCCTCCTCTCGGGAGGCCAGCCTGTTGTGGGGACGGTTGAATCATTCAACTCATATGAGATCCTGCTCCAGACGGCTAAGGGCGAGCTGCTGGTCTTCAAGCATGCCATTGCCACCATGGAGGCGGTTGAAGAGCCACGCGGTTATAAGCCAGGAACTTAAAACTATTAATGCATTTTTTAATTATTTTTATTTTAAGCACTGAATCCTGGCTCGAGGCAACGGCTCTGGCAGGCCGGCACCGGATAAGTTGATCATAGCCTCCTGAATTGGCTTTAATGCAGGGAAAGCAATATATTATAGAATGCGAACACTGGCATGCTTAGCATATTGGTCAGAAAATCTTTAAAGAATATTAAAGAGGGGAGTACCATGAGAGGATTTATAAGAGCGATGCCTGCCTTTCTGGCGGCAGCAATGCTTCTGGCCTTGTTTGCCATCGGCTCAGTCCAGGCGGAAGAGAGCAATGCAGATGCAGATACAACGAATCAGGACCTATCTCTGCTTGGAGACAGGCCCCAGCCCAAAGATCGCCCCGCAGAGTCGGCCATGAGAGAGCTCTTCGAGAAGGGTATAGGCAGCCCCTGGGTGGGAGGCGAGCCGTTTTCATCCAGCAGCGGCATAGTCGAGGATGAAGAGAAGATCAAAGCATGCCCCCTCATCAGCTATCAGTTCATAGGAATGCTCAATGTAACCACAGGATTTATCATCGCCTCTGACAGCGGCAGCAGCATGCGACTGATTCCGGGTGCCGGAACCTATCCCGTTTATGGCTACTTTGAAGAAGGCAAGATGACGGGGATATTCATCGACTTCAACTCCACTCTGGTGGGCTGAAGAGTGGATCTTCTGTAGCCGGCGAAAGGACAATAAGGAGAGGGCGGATGCAATTGCCGTCCCCATTGCTTTTTTAAAGTTTGTTTTAGCAGAAGTTATCCAAGCCATTTGGAACCGGAATTTCTTTCCCTAGCAAGGTAAATCTGATGCCTGGCCGCAAGCACAAGACCCGATGCGTTCATTTGCGAGCTTCTTCAAAAGGCTTAATATCCTTGTGCAGATAACCGGAGAGACAGCTAAAGAATTCTATTCATTCTGATTGATATTCGAAGGAGAGCGGCTATGGTGACAAATCTGACATTAGAGCGAATGGAAGGCCAGATCAAGTGGTACAGCGAAAAGAGCGCCTGGAATCAGGATTGGTTTAAGAAGCTCAAGGTGACAGAGGTTATAGCTGCTGCGCTGATTCCATTTGCCGCAGGCCTGCATGCCCCTGCGGTGCTCACCGGACTCTTGGGAGTGGTCGTGGTGGTGCTGGAGTCCATGCAGAGCATCTATCAGTTCCAGAGCAACTGGATCACTTATCGCACCACAGCAGAGGCTCTGAAGCACGAGAAGTACCTCTGGTATGCAAAAGCCGGCCATTACCTCAATGCCGAGAATCCCGAGGCCCTGCTGGCTGAGAGGATTGAGGCGTTGATCTCCACAGAGAACGCCAAGTGGATAATGGACAAGGAGCATGCAGGAGAGAAAAAAGTGGGGGGAGAACAGTAGATTTTGATATCGAATTGGAATGCCAATTGAGTGGTTTTTATGGTAAAAGGAGACGCTGGTAGGAATTTCCCACCATTGATTTATATCATGAAATTGCAGGGCTATTCGTTGATAAAAGGGTCGATTTATGGCTGATCGCAAACCAATGGCATTCATGAGCTATGCTCATATTGACGACAGGCTCAACAGGGGCTATCTTACCGAGTTTTGCGAATGCTTAAGCGGCGAAGTATGCCTGCACCTGGGAGAAGAGTTCCCCATCTTTATGGACCGAAAGGACATAAAATGGGGGGACTCATGGAAAAAGAGGATCGAAGAATCCATTGATGGCACCACCTTTCTCATCCCCATTATCTCTCCGGGATTTTTCAAGAGCCAAAATTGCCGCAATGAGTTGAACCTATTCCTGGAAAGAGAGAGGGAGCTAGAAAGAGACGACCTGATCCTCCCAATATATCTTATTGATACACCTCTCCTTAACGATAAAATCAAGAAGAATCAGGATAAACTGGCACAGACCATCGCCTCCCGCCAGTATGCAGACTGGAGAGGGCTGAGGTTTGAGGACTTGGGCACCGGGGCTGTCCGGCGGGAACTGTCTAAACTGGCAGCTCATATACGTAATGCACTGGACTCTATGCCGCCGTCTTCCAGAGATCATGAACCTGCGGTTGAGACTCCAGCGCCAGTCCATCATGAGACCAGGCCTTACATTGATGCAAGCGAAAATAAAGTGGAAGAAAGGCCGAAACCTGAGATGCCCACCGTAGTGGTCGATCAATGGCATCGGGGAGACTATACCACCATTTCCCAGGCCATCAAAGAAGCAGATCCCGGATCGCGAATTCTGGTTCATTCCGGGATCTACGATGAAGGGCTCATTCTAGATAAGCCACTATGTATAGTGGGAGACGGCAATTTAGGGGATGTTGTGATCAGGGCGGAAGGAAAAGATGCTATACTGTTTAAGGCCGCCAGAGGAAGAGTCGAAAACCTTGTTCTCCAGCAAATCGGTGGAGGGAATTTTTATGGTGTTGATATCCAGCAGGGATTGCTGGAGATAGAAGGATGCGATATAACCAGTAATTCCTTGTCATGTGTAGCGATACACGGTAAAGCATTTCCAAAGCTAAGAGGCAACAAGATCCACGATGGCGAGTCAGCCGGGATCTTTGTTTATGAGAACGGTCAGGGATTAATAGAAGATAACGAGATATTCGGAAATGCGAATGCGGGCATTTCTATCAAAGAGGCTGGGAACCCAACCGTCCGAAGAAATAGGATCCACGACGGTAAGGCATCTGGGATATTTATTTACGAGAACGGCCAGGGACTTATCGAAGATAACGACATATTTGGAAATACTCTAACTGGTATCGAGATCAAAAAGGCAGGCAATCCAACCGTTCGGGGTAACCGCATAAATAAAAACGCCTATAATGCAGTCTATATTCATGATAAAGGCGCAGGGATTATTGAGAAGAATGACCTCCGCGATAATAAACAGGGTGCATGGGACATATCACGTGATAGCAAAAATCTGGTCAAGCGCTTTGGCAATCAGGAGTAAAGGACAATAGAGATCAAATAAATCCGCAAATGAGTCTGAACTGAAATTCTACTTCCTATTACCAAATTTTCCAATCCTGTGCTCGTACCCCCTCGCCTCCACCCGCCTCCGCTCTCCATCCCCCTCCACCCATATCCCCTTCTCCACGGCCTCGCCTATCACCGTCAGCTTGCAGGCCCGACGGGCCGCCTCGAGCCTTTCCCGACGCACGGTGAAGACCAACTCGAAGTCGCCCCCGGCGCTAAAGGCCATCTCCACCGCCCTCTCCCGGCCCACCATCTCCTCCAGCCCCTCCGCCAGGGGCAGCCTCTCCTCATAAATCAAAAAGCCCACCCGGCTCACGACGGAGAGGTCGGACAAGGACAGAGCAAGGCCGTCGCTGTTGTCCATCATGGCCGTGACCGCTCCGCTTTTTGCCAGCGCCCGGCCTTCTTTGAGGCGCGGCTCCGGCTCCAGCAGCTTCTCGATGAAGGGGCTGTTGAGCCTCTCCTCCCGCCAGGCATAGAGGCCCCCCCCGGCCCCGCCCAGTGAGCCGGTGGTGCAGAGCAGATCTCCGGGATGAGCCCCGCTTCTCCTCAAAACCAGATCCCTCTCCACCCATCCCAAGGCTGTGCCGGTTACCGTCAGCTCCTGATGGCTGTCGGTGTCACCGCCCAAGATGCTGGTGCCGTAGTATGCGGCGCAATCTCGAAATCCGGAAAATAGCTCATCTATGAAATAAAGGTCTGCTTCAGGAGGCAGCCCCACGGCCATGAGCAGGCTGGCAGGCTCCGCTCCCATGGCAGCGATATCGCTCAGATTGACCGCCACCGCCATCCAGCCCATCTGCCAGGGATTCATAATATCTGGAAAGTCGGTCTGGCGGTGCAGCATATCGGTCGTCGCCACCAGGTAGCGCTCTCCTGCCTCGATCAGTGCGCAGTCGTCATTCTCCACCCCGCCCAGGATCTCGGATATGCGCCGGATCAGATCCCTCTCTCTTATAGCTCCTCCCGACATAATCGCCGACCTCTGGCCCAGATGAAAGGAAAAGTCTATCCCCTGGCAGGCCAATATCAACTCTGGCATGCCCGATTACAAAAGACTATCCATCTTTATTTCCTTCCCTTTTCTCGCCACCCTGCTATTAATGATGTTCCTGCATCCTTTGCCCGGCCTGGCCGAGATCCGGGTCTGCCCGGATGGCTGCGATTATAGCGATCTAAAGCAGGCCCTGAATGCATCGGCCCAGGATGAAACCATAACCGTTTGTAGCGGCGTATACAGCCATCCGGTTGTCGTGGCCAAGAGGGTGTTTCTGCACGGCCTGGACACCGGCCAGGGCAAACCCGTCCTCGTCCCCCAGGAGGAACAGGTAGTTCTGGCCGCTTACGGTGCGACTCTGAGAGGCTTCCGGTTCCCAAAACCGGAGGACTCTGGCCGCAAGCCTGCCCAGAATTGCACTCTGGAGGTGATACTGCCGGCCATCATCTTCTTCAATGAGTTTTGGGGAAAGGGCAGCGTCTGTCCGGAGGATGCTGCATCCTGGAACTCGAGCCAGAAGATAAATTATCAGTTCCGTAGCCGAGTTCTGAGAGGCTATCTGGGCAACTACTGGGACGATTACAGCGGATCAGATGAGAATGGAGATGGAATCGGAGACCAGCCTGTGTTCCTCAACGAAAAAAATATAGACTATCATCCTCTGATGTATCCTGTGGATAATTATAGAGTGCCTGAGGAGAAAGAGATTGAGACGGAACTCATAAGGGCAAGGGTAGATGAGCCCTTTACCATATCCCTTCCCTCCAATCCCACCACCGGATATGCCTGGACCATGGATTATGATAATGTCCTGCTCAGGGCGGAGGACGCCGAGTTCCAGCCGTCCGCCACGAACGCCGTGCGGCCGGGGGCGGGAGGTACTTCCGTATTCGTATTCACCCCCCTCCGTATAGGCAAGACCACCATACGCTTAGTCTACAAGCGCCCCTGGGAGAACATCGTGGCCGATACCAGAGCATTTTATGTGGAGATAATCTCCTGAAACTGGCAGGGAATGAAATTATGCAGGGGGAGATAGGGGGCCTTATACGGGCTTTATTGCTGGCATATAAAAATAAATGAAGAAATAGAGGGAATGGGAGAATCATGGCTGAGATTGGAAGGCTGAGAAAGAACGAGACTACAGAGATCGTGGTGCAGAAGACGGAGTATCGGGGAGCGGTGGGAATAGACCTCCGGGAGTATGTGACCAGTGAGAGGTATACTGGCTGGTCCAAGAATGGAATTAGAATACCTGTAGAGCAGTGGCCGGAATTCAAAACCATACTGGACGGGGTCGATCTCGAGGAGAAAGAGAAGAGAGCAGGCGGACCGGACCGTCTGGCTTCCCAGCAGGATTGAGCCTTGCAGCAGGATGATAGAGCCAGATTTGAAGAGGAGTACAGACAATGGATCCGGCTCATGTCCCTGGATGCAGCTTGCCGTCTATCCGCCCGGCCCGACTCTGAGCAGAAGAGGCTGCTGGCCTCTTATCAGGAGATGAGAGATCCGAAACGAGTATTTCGCGACACCCCTTACTGGGAGCGGATAAGAAGCCTGGCAGACGAGAGAATCAACTCCTTTATCGTTGTGGAGACCGAGGCCGTAACCTTCTTTCCCTCCGCTGTATTAGCTCCCCACGGAGCTTTGGACTATGCGGTGGCCATGAACCGCCGCTTCTTTTGCGGCCATAAATGGTATCCCATAATCTCCTTGAACTCCCAATAAATCCGCTGCAGCAACGATCGCATACTGGCCTTTGCCCTGGAGCATGAGCTGGAAATGAGCCGCATCTATCAGGAGATGGTCTCTCCCGGCAAGATCATCGCCCCGGATCAGAAGAGGGATATCATGCTCTCCGCTCAGAAGAGCACAGAGAAGAAGCTGACCATAACCCCGGAGGAGCTGAGAGAGGATGACCGGCTGATGCAAGATCTCGCATTATGCTCTCCACTTCTGCCCAAGCCCTATGCCGAGATGGCTCTTCTCTGCTATCTGGAGGAGAATCTGCCCCGGCTGGAGGGCTATGGCAGAGCAAGCTCCAGTGAGGAGGAGGAGGCCTTTGGGAGGGAGCTGGCAGAAGAGTTCTCCGGATGGAAGGCCTTCACCATACAGACCTACGATCTATTTCTGAGGGAGATGGCGGCACATATAAGGGACGCCAACCGGGGATACGCCTGAATCCGGGCCGGGGGACAGGAAGTATTTAATAGTGATCGCCATCTATTCCCGTTCATTACAATCCTTAAGGAGATTTTAATTTGGCAAAATCCGATATCAAACCCGAATCTGGCTTAGATTCCAATGCCGGGGCAAAAGAGGCGGCCGCCCCCAAGCCGGAGGTAAACATCGGCATGGTGGGCCATGTCGATCACGGCAAAACCACCCTGGTCAAGGCCCTCTCTGGCATCTGGACCGATCAGCATAGCGAGGAGGTCAAGAGAGGCATCTCCATCCGCCTGGGATACGCCGACGCCACCTTCCGCAAGTGCCCCAGCTGTCCGGAGCCGGATGCCTTTACCGTGGAGGAGAAATGCTCCCATTGCGGTGCAGAGACAGAGGTCCTGCGCACCGTCTCTTTTGTGGACTCGCCGGGCCACGAGACGCTCATGGCCACCATGCTCTGCGGTGCGGCGATCATGGACGGGGCGGTCCTGGTCATATCCGCCAATGAACCCTGCCCCCAGCCTCAGTCCAAAGAGCATCTGATGGCCCTCAATATCACCGGCATAGACAAAATTGTGATTGTGCAGAACAAGATCGACCTGATGACCAGGGAGCAGGTGATGGAGCATTTCCAGCAGATCAAGGATTTTGTGAAGGGCACAGTGGCTGAGAATGCCCCCATCATTCCCATCTCCGCCCAGCAGAATCTCAATGTGGACCTGGTGATCCAGGCCATTGAGGAGACCATACCCACACCTCCCCGCGACATCGAAAAGCCGCCGCTCCTCAAGATAGCCCGCTCATTTGATATCAACCGACCGGGGACCTCTCCCGATTCCCTCAAGGGAGGCGTCATCGGCGGCTCTCTGAGCCAGGGCTTGCTTCACATAGGAGACAAGATTGAGATCTGTCCGGGCAGGCTTGTGGACTACGAGGGCAGAAAGCAGTGGATTCCCATCCAGACCAAGGTGGTGACGCTGCTGGCCGGAAAGCAGGTCTTGGAGGAGATAGGGCCGGGCGGCCTGATGGGCCTGGGAACCCAGCTCGATCCCATCATGACCAAGAGCGATGCCCTGGTGGGACAGGTGGCTGGAGAGCCGGGAAAGCTTCCGCCGGCAAGAAGCTCTTTTACCATGAACATGCAGCTTTTAGAGAGGGTGGTGGGTGTCACAGACGAGTCCAGTGTGGAGCCCATTCACTCCAGCGAGCCGCTTATGCTCAATGTGGGCACAGCCACAACTGTTGGCGTCGTATCCAGCGCCAGGGAGGGAGGCGTGGTCCAGGTTCAGCTGAAAAGGCCGGTCTGCGCGGAGAGAGGAGATCGGGTGGCAGTCAGCAGGCGCATAGGAGCCAGATGGCGTCTTATCGGTGTCGGCACCATAAACGAGTAGCATGAAGCACAGCCCCGATGAAAGCTCTAAGGCTATACTGGACACCAATGCCCTGATGGTGCCCGAGCAGTTGGGAGTGGACATATTCAGCGAGCTATTGCGCCTGGGGTATTCCACCTGGCTGGTCCCGGCGGCAGTGCTGGGAGAGCTGCGATCCCTCTCCCGTAAGGCAGACAAAGGCAGGGATAAGACCGCCGCCAGGGTAGCCCTTGGCCTGGCCGAAGGCTGCACTGCAGTGGGAGAGGACAATTCTGATGCCGATTCGGCCATAGAACAGCTGGCACTGGAGACAGGGTCTGCTGTATTCACCAATGATAGAGCTTTAAAGAAAAGATTATTTAGTAAAGGCATTACCGTAATATACCTGCGCCAGGGGCAGTATCTGGAGACGACGGGGAAGGAGTATTGATGTATAAGAAGATGAAGCTGAAGGGCGTGGCCAGGATAGAGCCGGATCATCTGGGTGACCCCCTGGAAGCGGCAGTGGAGAGATCGCTGCGGGACAAATACGAGGCAGTAGTGGACAAATCCCTGGGCACCATTGTGGCCGTCCTTGGATCGGACAACATCGGCGAGGGCCGCATCCTGGCCGGAGACGGATCCATCTATTACGAGGTTGATTTCGAGGCCCTGGTATTCAAGCCGGAGATGCAGGAGATCGTGGAAGGAGAGGTGGTTGAAATAGTGAAGTTCGGAGCTTTCCTCTCCCTCGGGCCATTCGACGGCCTTCTTCATGTCAGCCAGATCACCAATGAGTATATATCGTATGATGAAAAGAACGCGCGGCTGGTCAGCAAGGAGTCGAGCAAATCCCTGGGCGAGGGAGATCGGGTCCGGGCCAGGATCATAGCTGTGAGCCTGAATGAGAAGGAGCCTCGCGAGAGCAAGATAGGGCTTACCATGAGGCAGACCGGCCTCGGAAGACTGGAGTGGCTGGAGGCCGATACAGCCGAAAAGGAAGATCTAAAGGCAGAGGCGAAATGACCGAGCAGGCATGTCGAGAGTGTCGCAGGATAGTTGAAGGCCAGGTCTGTCCAATCTGCAACTCAGCCTCACTGAGCCGAGACTGGAGCGGCTATGTGGTGATCATCGATCCCAAGGAATCGATTATCGCGAAAAGGCTGGAGATAAATCTGCCTGGCAGATATGCATTGAAGGTGCGTTAGAATTGGGCCTGCTTCTGCTGCCGGATGAGCTCCGGTCCATTTTAAAGGAGCCGCTGGGAAAGCTATGTCGGGGAGATGGCCTTGACTGCGTAAAGGCCATGGAAGATGATATTCGCAGAGCGAATAAACTGGTTGCGGTGGGAGATATGACCGCATTTTATCTGCTCAAATCCGGCATATGCCCTGATCTGATGATAGTGGACAACAAGACCAAGAGGATGCAGGTCTCAGACCAGGTCATGGATAAGTTGGACCACAAAGGCTATAAAACGGTACCAGTCCAAAACCCAGCGGCAACTCTGAGCAACGATCTCATAAATCGGATACAAGAAAGCATGCAGGGCCAAGAGAAGATCAAGATCATAGTGGAGGGTGAAGAGGATCTGGCAACGCTTCCGGCCATTCTTTATGCTCCTCCCGGCTCGGCTGTAGTCTACGGCCAGCCCAATGAGGGAAGCGTTCTGGTTGATGTTACTGCGGAAAAGAAGATGCATATCGAGGAATTAATGAAGCGGATGATTGTGGAGGAATGAAGTTTGGATATACAGGTACTCAGTGAGAAGAACAATTCAGTCCTTAAAAGACGTGAGATTTCTTTCAAGGTAATTCATGATGAGGCTACGCCCTCTAGAAAGAGTATTGTTGAGAGGCTGGCTGCGACCCAGAACTCCAAGGTCGGCCTGGTCTTTGTGGATAGCCTGAAGACCGAATTCGGAAAGCGGGAGACAATTGGATACGCCAAGATCTATGAGACGGAAGAGAGGGCCAAGCAGATAGAGCGGGCCCATATCATAGAGAGAAACACCTTTGCCAAGCCCGAAGAGGCCACTCCGGAGGCGAGCTAAATGGCAGCCAAGAAGGGTGCAAAGAAGGGCGAAGGGGCAAAGGGAGTCTCCAGATATTATGAGCTGTCCGGGGATGCCATCAAGTCCAAGAAGTCGGTCTGTCCCAGGTGCGGCAACGGCGTCTTTTTGGCGGCTCATGCCGACCGGCAGAGCTGCGGCAAGTGTGGCTACACCGAGTTCAAGAAATAGATGAGGGGCTGCGACCCCCCATAATCTTTCTGGGCTGACAACGCCATTATTTTGCCCGCCGGGCATCTATTTAAGCTAAGGATGCCAATCATCTGATGGTGTTTATTTGGCTGAAATTGCTTCATCTTCTATTATCGCCGTCCTGGTGGCATTTTTAATACTCTACCAGGCCATTAAGATCGTCCGGGAGTACGAGAGGGTGGTCATATTCCGTCTGGGCCGCTTTTCCGGGGTGAAGGGACCGGGAATTTTCTTCATCATCCCCATCATCGACCGGGTCATATTGTTGGACCTGAGGGTTTTCACCATAGATGTGGCCAAGCAGGTGGTTATCACCAAGGACAATGTCAGCGTGGAGGTGGATGCGGTCATCTACTACCGGGTAACTGAACCGGAAAGAGCTGTCATTCAGGTGGAAAACTACAAGCTGGCCACATCCCTCCTGGCCCAGACCACATTGAGGGATGTGCTGGGGCAGATTGAGCTCGATGATCTTCTCTCCAAGAGGGATGAGCTGAACAAGAAGCTGCAGGAGATACTCGACCGGCACACCGATCCCTGGGGGATCAAGGTTACAGCAGTCACATTGCGGGATGTGGCCCTTCCCGAGTCCATGAGGCGGGCCATAGCCAAGCAGGCGGAGTCGGAAAGAGAAAAGCGGTCGAGGATCATTCTGGCCGACGGCGAGTTCCAGGCCTCCAAGACCATGACCGATGCGGCCAGGCTCTATGAGGAGGTTCCCGCCGCCCTCAAGCTGCGAGAGCTTCAGACCCTGGTTGATATCGCCAGGGAGAAGACACTTATTGTGGTCACCCCCAGCGGTGATATGGGGACAGGCTCCATGGCCGGGCTGACGGCAGCTCTCAACCGGGAGCTGACTGAGAGAGAAGGGGAGCGAAAGGAAGAGGCCAGGAAGGATGCTCTGAGGCAAGCGGCAAGCGAAGCGGCAATGATGCGGAGATGATCGCAGGGATGAAGCTGGACAGACTGGCTTTTATTTTTTTAGCTCTATTCATCCTATTCTCTTCTCTGGCCAGCCCGTCCGCTTCTGCGTCCAGGGGAGACGTTTTATCTGTGGATCTGCAGGGCCCCATCACCCCGGCAAGCGATGACATAGTTTCTTCCGCTCTGCAGGAGGCGGAGAGGGATGAAAGCAGCGCGGTGATGCTGCTCTTGGATACTCCCGGCGGAGGGCTGACGGAGACCTACGAGATCCTCAAGCTGATGGAGGAGTCGAAGGTTCCGGTGATCGGCTATGTCTATCCATCCGGGGCGGCGGCCTGGTCTGCGGGTACTCTGATTCTGATCGGATCGGATGTGGCGGCCATGGCCCCCCA
Organism: Methanothrix sp.; assembly: GCA_017994055.1. Classification (GTDB taxonomy): domain Archaea; phylum Halobacteriota; class Methanosarcinia; order Methanotrichales; family Methanotrichaceae; genus Methanothrix. Next base: position 19,687 of record JAGOLL010000018.1, on the reverse strand, counting down.
CTGCATCATCGGATCCGCCCAGCCGGTGCAGCTCTCTCCTCTGGGCCAGGTGGAGCCGGTAAACGACAGCAAGACCACCAATGCCATTGTGGCCCTGATCCGGGAGAAGGCCCGCTCCCAGGGCAGGAACGAGACTGCTGCGGAGGAGTTTGTGCTCTCCAATCTCAATCTCAATGCCGATCAGGCCAAGAAATACGGGGTGATAGAATATGTGGCTGCTTCCCCGGAGGAGCTGCTAAAGCAGATCAACGGCAGCCGGGCCAAGAATATCACCCTCAATACCACTACGGCCAGGATAGAGGATTTCGAGCTGCCTTTGAACCTGCGCCTGCTTAGAGCCCTGTCGGACCCCACCCTGGCCGGGATTCTGATGCTGGTGGGGCTTTATGCCCTCATCTTCGGCCTGTCCAGCCCAGGCATAGGCTCGGAGGCTTTGGGAGTGGTGGCATTGGCTATGGGGCTCATTGGCCTGGGATTCAATGTCAATGTCGGAGCCATCTTTCTGATTCTGCTGGGCCTGGGCCTGATACTGGCGGAGCTGCACAGCCACTCCTTCGGCATCCTGGCCCTGGCCGGCCTGGCCTGCGTCATGGTGGGAAGCATTCTCTTTGTCCCCACCAGCTTTCCGGAGTGGTATGTGCCGGGAGGCTATCAAAGGTCCATGGCCATGGCTATAATATTGCCCTCATTGATATTGGCCGCCTTTGTGGCCTTTGCCATGTACAAGGTAGCTAAGGCCCGCTTTGCTCCGCTGGCATCGGGGAGGCTGGTGGGAGAGACGGCGGAGGCCCTGGACAGGCTGGACCGGGAGGGGTATGTGCTCTTCCAGGGGGAGTACTGGAGGGCCGAGGCGGAGGAGCCGGTGGAGAAGGGAGAGCGGGTGGTGATCCTGGCCAAGGAAGGGGAGAGGCTGAAGGTCAGGAGAGCCTGATCATGCAGATGAGAGAGGAGCTGATTGCGGCAGCGCGGGGGGAGATCGAGGTCGATCTGCTGCTGTCCGGAGGACAGCTGGCCAATGTCCTCTCAGGAGAGGTTTACCGGGCCGATGTGGCCATTCACCGAAGCCGGATTGTGGGATTTGAGTGCTCCAGCGCCAGGGATGTTCTGGAGCTGGAGGGCCGGATCATCGCTCCGGGGTTCATCGACGGGCATGTTCATATTGAGAGCAGCATGGTAACCGTCCCGGAGTATGCCCGGGCCGTCGTCCCCAGGGGCACAACCACCGTTATCGCCGATCCCCATGAGCTGGCCAATGTCTGGGGCCAGGCAGGGATACGCTACATTCTGGACTCCTCCCGAGATCTGCCCCTCAATGTCTATGTCATGCTGCCATCCTGCGTTCCGGCCACCGATCTGGAGACAGCTGGGGCAAGCCTTCGGGCAGAGGATCTCGCTATGCTCTTCAAGGAGGATCGGGTTCTGGGGCTGGCGGAGATGATGAACTATCCCGGAGTCCTCTTCCGGGATGCAGAGGTGATGGCCAAGCTGGCATTGGCGGAGGGCCGGCCGGTGGACGGGCATGCGCCAGGACTGTCGGGCCGGGACCTATCGGCCTACATCGCTGCGGGAATCGGCTCGGATCATGAGTGCACCAGCATCGAGGAGGCGCGGGAGAAGATCCGATCCGGGATGCATATCATGCTGCGGGAGGGCAGCGCTGCCAAAAATCTGCGGGATCAGCTGCCCCTGGTTACAGCCAAGAATGCCGGGCGCTTTTTATTCGTCTCTGACGACCGGCATCCTGCCGACCTTCTGGGCCAGGGGCACATCGACTTCATGGTCCGGACAGCTGTCGAGCAGGGCATGGAGCCCATCATGGCTATGCAGATGGCCAGCATCAACGCCGCCCGCTACTTCGGCCTCTCCCATCTGGGGGCGGTTGCCCCAGGATACCGGGCGGATATAGTGATTCTGGACAGCCTGGAGAGCCTGCACCCGGTAAAGGTGATCAAGGATGGAGCCCGGGTGGCGGAGGAGGGGCGGCTATGCGTCAACCTGAAGCCGGCGGGAGGGGCAGCTGTGCGAAGCATGAATATCGCCCCCCTGGGCCCCGCGTCCTTTGCAATTGCGGCGCAGCCGGGCCCGGCCAGGGTGATCGGGGTGGTAGACGGTCAGATTATCACCAAATCGCTGTCTCTAAAGCCCAGAGTGGAGGAGGGCCTTGTGGTCTCCGACACCGGGCGGGATATCCTGAAGATGGCGGTGGTGGAGAGGCACCGGGGCACGGGCAACATCGGCCTCGGCCTGGTGCAGGGATTTCGCCTGAGCCGCGGGGCTTTGGCCACATCCGTGGCCCATGACTCGCACAACATCGCCGTGGTCGGCGTCAGCGACGAAGATATGCTGGCCGCGGTCCAGGCGGTGCAGCAGATGGGCGGCGGGCTGGTGGCTCTGGCGGAGGGCCGGACGCGTGCGCGCTTGCCCCTGCCCGTGGCTGGACTGATGTCGGAGGCAAGGCTGGAGGAGGTGCAAGAGGGGCTGGAGAGCTGTATCGCCGCGGCAAGGAGGATGGGATGCCGTCTGACCGATCCCTTCATGACCCTGTCTTTCCTGTGCCTGCCGGTGATACCGGAGCTGAAGCTGACGGACCGGGGGCTGGTGGATGTGGGGGTGTTCAGGATGGTGGGGATGTTTAAGGAAGAAGAATGATCTTTTGAGATGATTGATCGTGTGTCAATAAAATATTAATCTCCATTGAATAAGACTTAATTGCATGGACATTGAAGTAATTTGGAGGAAAATTGATGATTTTTCCCGAATTAAAAGATGATGATATAAGAAAGATGATGGAAGACGATTTTAAAAATGGCGCCCTTAGCATTGGGCCATATAGTTGGAAAGGAAAAGCCAGACTTCTAAAAAGAGCAGCAGATATTATATTAGAGGTGTATAAGGTTCCATACGAAAGATTCTGTTCCCTTCCGAAACCGTATTATGAAATAGATGGAGAATTGGGGCAGGAGTTTGAAGATTTACATTTAAAGGAAGTTTATTATTTATTGCTAGGATATTCCATTGAAAATTTAGCCAAAGCTATTATAATGATAAGAACTCCAGGAAATTTAACTGAAAAAGGATTAGACAAAATCAATAAGCATGAAACTAATGATCTATTGAATGAAAATGAAATAACAGAATTCAGAGAATATGATGGAATTTTAAAAATACTGTCGGAATATACTAAATGGAAGGGTAGATACCCAGTTCCACTTAAAGAAGAATATTTTAGCTGGACTTTGGATATGTTTGATCCGAAGGATGCGAATACTTTATATAAAAAACTTCATGAAAGATTAAACCTGGAGGAAAGATTGAAAGATCTAAGAGACAAGCATAAAATAGATAAATCAATTAAGGAATTTTCCGAAATTCAAAAAGAAATAATTAGTTTTATGGATATAGATACTGAAATAAATGAAGTTCTTGATGCGTATCAATATCCTTGGCCACTGGTCAAAGAAGTATTAAAATATCATATTAAAGATCTGCCAATGGAAGATCCAACGGCGATTGAGATACGCCGAAAGATATGGATTTATGAAAATCCACAGAGTATATGAAAAACGTTATGAACAACTGTAACCTTGTCGACTTTATAGTAAGCAGCCTTATCAAGATGCAATCTGTGTATCTTCTTCTTTCCTTTATCGGCAAGCAAACAAGCTACAATTAGCCCCCGGCAAATCTCCATAAGATTTCGCCGCCACCGATAATCCTCCTTCCACCTACTTGCATGTGATCCTTCCATCTCCAGTCGGATTAACTCATATCAATACCCGAGCGCGCCCTGGCAGCGGCTATTCAATCCGGAGCCGGACCTTATCGCTTCCTATCCCAATTCAGCCCCCCCGAATCCCAGCCTGCCTCATCTCCCCGACCGGCAATGGCAGCGGCAGGACGAGCCTGGCTCCGGCCCTCGGGCGGCGGCATAGGCTTGTTCTCCCAAGACTGAATATAAAGGAATGAAGATGATCGATTACACCATTATCTTCGAAAAAGGCGACGGCAATTGCTCTGCCTGCTGCCCGGACCTGCCGGGTGTGGCAGCCGCAGCCGAGACCGAGGAAGAAACCGCAAAGTTCCCTCAGCCGATGGGCTAGCTGCTTTCCCATTCCCGCAGCTGTCTTTTTACTTCCTCGGCACGCGGATTTTCGATTTCCTCAAGAATCTTGAGGGCTGCTCTGGCACAATCGATTGCTCTTCCTCTATTGTCGAGCTTGTCCAGCGCCAGGCTCATATTCCATAGAGCACTGCCTTCGCCCCTCCGGTCTCCGATCTCGCGGGCGATGATCAGGCGTTGCTCGTAGAACTCGATGGCCTTGCGGGGCTCGCCCAGGTTTCTGTAGGCGATGCCCAGGTTGCCCAAAATTGCCCCTTCTGCCATTTTGTCTCCAATCTCGCGAGTTATGGCTAGGGCCTGCTCATGGTACTTGATGGCCTTGCGGGGCTCGCCCAGGTTCTTGTAGGCGATGCCCAGGTTGCCCAGGTCTTTCCCTTCGCCCCTCCTGTCGCCGATCTCTCGGTCGATGGCCAGGGCCTGCTCATGGTACTTGATGGCCTTGCGGGGCTCGCCCAGGGCGGCGTAGGCCAGGCCCAGGTTGCCCAGAGCGTTTCCTTCGCCTCTCCTGTCGCCGATCTCGCGGGCTATGATCAGGCGCTGCTCGTGGAGCTCGATGGCCTTGCGGGTCTCGCCCAGGTTGGCGTAGGCCAGGCCCAAGTTGCCCAGGTGGGCACCCTCAGCTTCTTTGCTCTCTAGTCGGCGGGCAGCGGATAGGGCCGCTAGAAGCCATTTCACATTCTCCTGCGGATGAAGCCTCAAATTCAGAATGCTTCCTGTCCAGGCGAAGTTGCTGCATATGCGGGCGACTTCAATGTCTTCATCAGCATTAGTCGCAGTCCAATTTTGTCCCCTCTGGATATTCGTCCATTCCAGATCGAAGAGCTGCAAGCCCTTGTGCGTGGAATCTTTTCCTTGCAGCAAGAGATCGTTGGCCTTCCGCAAGAGTTCTTGATAATATGTAGCATGACGCAGGTTCAGGTCCTTATCCCCATCTTGAAGAGAGAGCGCAAACAACCTCACCAAATCATGCAGATGATACCTTCCCTCGCCCTCTTGCTTCGGGAACTCGACCAGGCTCCAGCGCAGCAGCTCGCTCAGATGCTGGTGCCCTTTGTCCTGGCAGATCACCTCCTCGGAAGCAGCATCGAAGTCTGAAGGGAAGACCGAAAGCATGCGGAAGACCCTTGCAGTCTCTGCCGGCAAGCGGCTGTAGCTCAGATCAAAGCACGCCTCCAGGTCCAGATCCACGCCCTCCCTGCCTATCTTCTCCAGGCGGGTGCGTTCGGAGCGGAGCTCCTCCAGGTAGGCAGATGGCTTTAGGTCGATCTTGACTGCCAAAAAGCTGGCCGCTGCCCGCAGCGCCAGAGGCAGGTGGCCACAGAGCCTGGCCAGCTCTCCAGCCCTATCGCCGATGCGTGGGTTGATCTTTAGCAGCAGGTCCCTGGCCTCTTCAGGCTTCATGGTATCCAGAGAAAACGGCTTGGGCATTCCCGGCAGGGTGAAATTCTGTCTTGAAGTGACCAGGGCGGCACAGCCCTTGGGTGGTAGGAGTGGGATGACCTGCTTATCATCAGCGGCATTATCAAGCAGCAGAAGGATGCGCTTTCCTTCCAGCACCGAGTTGTAGAGCCCTTGCAGCTCGTTCTGGTCTTCAGGCAGGCGCTCTTCAGAGCCGCGAAAGGCGCGAATCACCTGGGCCATGGCTTCGGCAGGCTTCAAGGGATTGGGGCTCGTGCCCTCCAGCTTGAGAAAGATCTGGCCGTCTGGAAAGCGGCTCTTGAGCCGGTCCGCCATTACCAAAGCCAGGGCGGTCTTGCCGATGCCGCCAGTTCCCCGCAGCCCGGTGATGGTTGCACCTCGATCAAAGGACTTCAGGATTACTTCCAGCTCTTCTCCTCTGCCGATGAAATCCTGTGGAGGCGGCGGTGCTCTTGGAACCGGCAGCTTCTCCCGCTGGATGATGTTGGACTTGTAGATCGGCCCTATGGAGCCACGAAGGTCTACTGCATCCCCTGCTCCCGCTGCCACAGGACCATCGATCTGACCGGAAAGCACCGGTCCCTGAACGCTTCCGGCAATGTTTGTCTGCGGGCCCTGGACAATCTGGCCGCGCTGGTCGTGCTGCGTCACTGTGCCCTGCTGATTGCCTTTGATCTCCAGAGCCTGTCCGTTTATGATCTCTGTCTGACCCGATTTGCCGTTTATCCCGCCCCGATTGATGAACCGTTTAATGAGGAATTCATAAACCGCAATTGGTGAGGTGATGGAAGCAAAAATGCCCAGGGCTACCGCCCATCTGCTTTGCTGCAAGTCCGGAAATCGATCCAGAATCAGGACTAATGCCACAAGCAGCAAGACTATCGCAGTCATTATTACCGCTGCAATCCTGACTCGACTCTCTTTCGTGAACAACTCACCTATTTTGATACTGGCGTTCTTGTGTAAAAATGTTAGCCAAAATAGGGGAAGAATTCAGCTTTAGGAGAATCATAACCAGCCCGGCTCCGGTCCTCGGGCGGCGGCAAAAGCTTATTTTCAATCACAGAAAATAGGGATACTCGATGAGGATCAGGGAGGTCATTAAGCTTATAGAAGCTGATGGCTGGTATTTAACGAGAACCAGTGGAAGCCATCGGCAATTCAAACATCCATTTAAATTGGGATTGGTGACTATCGCCGGTCGGCCAGACAAGGACCTTCACCCCAAGACCCTGAAAAGTATATTAAAGCAGGCCGGCATAATGGAGAATGAAGATGACTAGATACACGATTATCATCGAAAAGGGTGCTGGGAATTACTCTGCCTACTGCCCGGACCTGCCTGGCGTGGCAGCCGCCGGCGAGACCGAAGAAGAGACTGCGGAGCTGATGAAGGAAGCTATAGAATTCCACCTGGATGGTTTGAAAGAAGAGAATCTTCCCATCCCTCAGCCGACGGTCACAGCCAGAAGCATAAAAGTGAGCGCTTAGCAGCATTTCTGCCGTCCATGAAGCTCCTGGCGAGCAGGCCTCCGAACTGCCGCCCTTGATCCCAGTCCGACCGTGAGCGCAGCTGCCCAGGCGAGACCAGTCCTTCCGGCCTGCGGGCATCCCTGCCATCTTCGCTCGCATTTTGCGTGTGGTCGATGGGCCTGCTCCGCACCTTGTCTATGCCTTCTTCAATCCAAGCCAACTTTTGCAGCAGCCTATCCCAATCCATCCCCACGGATTTCAGGCCAAGGTCCTGGTCCCGTCTTTCAATGGCAACGGCAGGGCGATCCCGGCTCCGGCCCTCGGGCGGCGGCGCCCCTGGCGTGCGGATGTCCCGGCAATTCGTGCATGACAGAGCTGCATGCGGCGAGCTTTCGAGGCATGTCCCCGGATCCCCAGTCCTGCGAAAGCAGCCGCAAGGCGAGCGGGCTCAATAATTGCCCTCGCTACCATACCCAAATCTTTTTCTTTCCAGCCGGCACATATCACCTCTGGATGAAGCTCAAGATCACCATCTGCGGCCCAAAGGTGCATGATGTGGGATACAGGCCCTATCTCTCGGAGCTTGCCCTGAGCATGGCTCTGAGAGGCTTTGAGGTCTTCAACGATGAATTAAATGATCAGCAGTCGGTTGTAGCCCTTATCGAAGGCGATGAGACTCGGGTCAATAGGTTCCGGAAGATGGCCAACTCGACCAAGCCGCCTCTGGCCAGCGTGGAGAGGGTTTTAGAGGAGGACTATAATGGCGAGATCATGCCCGCCTGGCAGTTTGCTTCTATCGGCACATTCTCTCAGATGAACAAGGCCATCCCGCTTCTTCTGGAGATGAGGGACGATATCAAGGAAGTCCGGAGGAATACCGATACCATCCCATTGGTTTTAGAGGAGGTGCGAGGCATTCGAGAGGATATTCAGCCCGGATATGCCAGCAATTTCCGGCAGATGCAGACGGACATCAGGGCCATAAAAGACCGGCTGGGGATGCTCTGAAGGCTATTTCGACTTGAGAGTCCGATAGGCGGCAGAGATATGCCCGCCGCCGTCAAGGCTAAAGGAGAGAATATGGATCAGAGCGAGGCTGCCTACGTTGATTCCCAATTTGGATATTTGCAGAAGCATAAGTCCGAGGGAGTCACATTAGAGGAAATTGAAGCGAGAGCGTGCCAGTTAAAGTTAACTATATAATATACGAATAAATTAGATTGTATCAAATTAGATCAAGCGCGAGATATTTTAGGACGGCACAACGCTGCAAATAAGACCAAAAACTCTTTAAGCGATAGTAAAACAAAACATGATTATCCGATGGCATTATGAGGATGAATATGGCAATTGTTATGAATGATCCTGCAAAACCAGTTATGAGACGCTGTTTTATGACCGGCAAGCAATGCATCTTTTCTTCGCAAATTCAGGATTCAGAAAAAGATAACGCGTTTGCTATTATGCCAATGAGACCGAATTTTGAGGCGTTTTATCAATGGAGCCTAAAACCATTCCTGCTTGAAGGATGCAAAATTAAAAACATCCAAATTGCGGATGAGGTAAGGGATATTGGCTATATAATCTGCGAAAAAATATGTCGAAAAATACAAGAATCCGATTTGGTCCTGGTAGAGATTAGTCTGCCTAATCCCAATGTTTTTTATGAATTTGGCCTTGCATGCGGTATCAATCGCCCAGTTGTTCTAATGAAAAATAAAAATGATTCATATAATACTAATAACGTAAAATCAACTCTTAGTCTTCCCTCCTGCAAAGGCGCCTTCAGTTTTTTTAATAGCAGCAAGATTTTTTATTACGAAGGTGTTAAGCCTCTTTCCTTTAGCAATGGCGAGGAATATTTTAAGGATTATATAACTTATTTTCCACGACCCCCCAGCAATAAAAAATTAAATTTTAAAATTCAAATTTTAAGCTTCAGAGATGAAAATAAAATGAACAAGGAAGAGGATAATTTAGATCTCAATATTGAATTTAAAAAATTAATTATCGGTGCTGTAGCGAAGGCTATGGCTGAGATAATGAACGAGATTCTCAAAAAAGATGAGCTTGCTGGCAAAAAGAATCATGTTGAAGAGGGCAACGCAGCATCTGAATTAAAACCATGGGAGCAATTTATAAAAACCATGGGTAGTGATTGGGAGGAATTCACAAAGGCTGAATCAATAATTGATGATACGGAGGTTACAACTGATAAAATTATAGGGAAATTAGAGGAATCGTTTTGTACGCTAATAGATATAACCAATAATGATCCCGTAGCATATTTCTGGCTTGGCTATTGTCACGCGCGTGGTTTAAATGCAATACCAATTAACCAAATTGGCAGAAATAAATTGGATGAAAATAGAAAAAATAAATTAGCCTTCGACATCAGAGCTTTATGGTACGCTGAGTGTGATCGATCAGATCTAATTAATTTTAAAAATCAAATCCGCGAAATACTCGAGCACCTAATGGAGCGCGATTTATCCGATTTGCATAGACGTACCTTCTGGGAGAGATTTCCAGCCGAAACGCCTCTAAAAGTTTTTGTTGGTGCGGTTCATTCGCCCACGCATACAAGAGAAGTTGTAGGTGATTGGGACGTACGTGTCGTCTCAGATCTATTTTCTTATCTGCCGACTGTCAGAGAAGCAACCACAATTAAATTAGTTGCTCCTCTTTATTCTCCTGAAGAATCATATGAAAAACAAAAAAATAAGCCTAAAGATGACGAGTTTATCAAGGATTTTTGCGGAGAGCTCGATAATCATTTGGAAAATTCTAATGCAATTGTGATAGCTTCTCCTGATGTAAATGCACTAACAGAATATCTTCTTTACAAGATATATAATTTAGAACCATCATGCAAACCTTTAACGAAATGCCCTGATGCGGAATTCGATGGATACATAGCAGTAAAAAGATATGAAGCGGATAATTCCAATGGCAAGGAGAAGGATTATGCGAAAGTATTTCCGCGATTGTTCTATAAAAGCGAATCTTTGCGGAAAGGACAGAAAGCAGATAGAGGATTTAAACCACATTCAAGAACTACTGGTTTGAAGCCTATATATGAAAAATATTTTAGGCAAGGATTAATATCTAAGAATGGCTTTGATCTTCTTGGCCACTTATTAATTGCGAAATATCCTCCAAATAGTGGTAGCAAGAACTGGGTGGTAATATTGAACGGAGTAAGCGGTCCTGCGACTTCAGCATTAGCTGAAATTTTGACTGGAGGAGGGCTTCATGCATCTGAACCTAAAAGATTGAAATCTGAAGAAATGCTAAAAGAAATAAATTTCGCATTAGAAAGCACAACCGGCATTGGCGTTGAAGCCATTATAAAAGTCCATATTGGTACACCTCAGCCAACTATTGGTACACCTCAGCCCGCTAGAATGACTTTTGCAGATACTCGAGAAATTGAAAGCTGGGATTTCTTAAAAGGTTATGGGCCAAAGGAAATTAAGCCTAAAACTTTAAAGGAGGAAGCAATTCATTGAGTGCATTCAGAGCTTATGACGTCAGAGGCATCTACGGTACAGAGGTAACTGAAGAGCTAGTTGAAAAGGTAGGATCAGCATTCGGATCATGCTTCAAACGGGGCGATGTATCTCTAGGCAGAGATACTCGCATTAGCGGTCCACATCTTCAAGCAGCTTTCATTAAAGGCGTTATTTCTGCTGGCTGCAATATCCAGAGTTATGGAATAATTCCTATTTCCGTTTTAAGCTATATAACTCGGGAAGATAAATTAGATGCAGCCGCGTATATTTCAGCCTCTCACAATTCCGCTAAATACAATGGTATAAGGTTTAGAACTGGTGATGGCTACGGAATGCTTTACAAAGAAACGAAGATCATGGAGTATTATCTGGAAGGCAATTTTTCAAGAGGAAATGGATGTATAATAGATAAAGATCCATCCGTTGCTTTGGATCGCTATAGTGATTACATATCAAAAAAAGTTAATATCCAACGCAAGCTAAGAGTAGTTCTGGATTTTGGAAACGGCTCAGCTTGCTCGATGGCGCCAATCTACGAAAAATCAGAGCTTGAGATTATTAAGGTTAATGAAAACATGGATGGACGATTCCCAGGCAGGGGTCCAAGCCCGACCGAAAAATCTCTTCAAGAAGCTTCAAAGATAGTTGTAAAAAATAAAGCTGATTTTGGAGTTGGCTTCGATCCAGATGCAGATCGAGGTCTGATTGTCGATGATCTCGGTCGAGTTGTTCCTCCAGAAAAAATTGCCATAATCATAGCTAAAAAGAGATACCGGCCCGGAGACTTGGTTATTTCTGGCTTCGACTGTTCTATAATCCTAGAAAGAGAACTCAAACCAAAAGGATATAATGTCCAAAGGGAGCGCGTGGGGGATGTCTTTATTGCTAACCGGGTTAAAAACTCAGGAGCTGTTTTAGGTGTTGAGCGCAGCGCTCACTTCTTCCTGCCCGAGTTCCAATACTCCGACGATCCCTTCGCCATGAGCCTGGTCTTGGCCGAGATCATATCCCAGGGCGAGAAGCTCTCAGTCCTCGCGGACGAGATCCCCGACTATCCCTACCTGCAGAAGAGCATTAGAATCGAGGGGGATACCACTACAGTGATGCTGCGGCTAAAAGATGCTCTCGCCAGAATGGAGCCTGACACTCTGGACGGGCTGAAGATAACCACCGAAGGCCACAGCGCGTTGATCCGTCCCAGCAACACCGAGCCCATAATCAGGCTTTACATCGAGACTGTCGGAGATGATATGGCTGAGCTGGAGGAGCGTTACATGGGGCTGATCGGAAAGGCCATTAAGCCCTAAGCCAATCTATTTAATACCGTCCTTACCCTTGCATCATATTGCCATGTCCGAAGCTGATATTAGCGCCAAATACAGAGATGTCTGCGTCCTCATCCCCACCCTCAACGAAGAGGAGTCCATAGGCCCGGTTATCAGGGAGTTCCAGGCTCTGGGATTTCCTAACATCCTTTTGGCAGACGGCCACAGCACCGACGGCACGGTAGATATAGCCAGAGCCGCTGGAGCGCGCATCTTTGTCCAGTCCGGCTCGGGCAAGGGCCAGGCCATGAAAGAGGTCTTAGAGGTGATAGAGGAGGACTACATACTTCTCATCGACGGCGACGGCACCTATCTTCCCTCCGAGGCACCCGGTCTTCTCGAGCCGGTGCTGAAGGGAAGGGCAGAGCATGTGGTGGGCAATCGGCACGGCCGCATGCAGGGCGGAGCTCTCAAGCGCCTAAATATGTTCGGCAACAAAATGATCAACTTCTTCTTCTCCACCATCTACAGGGTCCATTTGACCGACATCCTCTCCGGCTACAGGGCTTTTACCAGGGAGGGCATACGCCGCCTGGACCTCTCCACACCCGGCTTTGAGATCGAGTCGGAGATGACCATTGAGAGCGTCAAGAAAGGGCTGCGCATAGTTGAAGTGCCCATATCCTATCGGCCCCGGTCGGCCGGCACCAAGACCAAGCTGCATCCCTTCCGGGACGGCCTGAAGATCATACTCACCATCTTTCGCATGGCTAAGACGGAGAATCCCATGTTCTATTTCGGCCTCATCGGCTCTTTCTTTGCCGCAGCCGGCTTTCTCATAGGCCTTTATGTGGCCAGGGACTGGTTTTACTATCGCATAGATCACATCCCACTTACCATACTCACCGCCATTCTGATCATCGTGGGCTTCCAATTATTTCTGATAGGCATGCAGGGAGATATGATGGCCTCCATGCATCGGGAGCTGATCCGGGAGCTGCACCGGAAGAAGTGAGTCTGAAGTGCTTCATCTGATGATATCGAAAATGCTTTCAGCTTGCCGAAAGAAAGAGATAAATGGAGTTCCAGATTCTCAGCGGAACTCCAGTCTGGCCTCATCCATAGCCTCGAAGAGGTAGGCCATTCCGGGCATAAGAGTCTCGTTTTCGCCCAGATGTATCCAGCCTGATGGATCATATTTCCACACGAAAGCAGAGACCATTCCCTTATCCACCGCCTCAGGATAGCTATACCTCTTATGCTTGATATTGACTGTGATGTTCTCCAGGGCTACGGTCTGGTTCACAGGTAGGCCCACCATATTCCAGCCAGGATGCAGGTTCAGGCGATGGGGGAGGTCCACAGGCTTTCCTGAGATCTCCATGGTGAAGTTGTCCGAGCTGTCGATGAGCAGGCCCTGTCCGGGATAAAAGCTGGTCACATTGACCAGGGCTCCCTCTTTCATATTGAAATCCCAGCCCGTTCCGGCTATGGTGAATATGCTGCGATATGGCTTTTTAGCCAGATATTTCGATGCCTTGGCATCATCAGGCTCTAAGAAAATTGATACCGCATTCCAACCGGCAGTGATGTTGATCCTTTGGACCTGGCCGGGGATGATCATATACTCTATAGAAAAGCTCCTTTTCTCTCCCAGCCGGGGCCGGATCACAGGCCACATAACCTTCTTTTTGTCACCAATTACATATTCGTCATGCCAGACCGTCAGTCCATCCTCCTTGACCACGACCTTATCTGCGTCTCTGGGAAGCAAGGCCTCGCCTATGATCGCTGGAGGAGCATTGAGATTGAGTGAATCCCTCATGCTATCGGTCTCAATCCAATACACCCAGTCGGTTGCGCTCTCCTTCTCCGGAGTTATGGATGTCTCGACTGAGCTGGCGTTTTCCTTGGTAGCATTGGAGGGAGTGGTATCGATGCGGTAGGGGAGAGCAGGCGACCGGGGCAGATCAGGTCGGAAGCTGGGATCGCCAAGCATCATATCCATATAAGCTGTCTGGTTAAGCATCTCGGAGATGGATTCATCCCAATCCGGCAGGGGCTCATCGTACTCCGATATCTCTTTAATGTTCTCCGCGCCCTGGAACTTCAGACGATAGAGGTTATCGGCATCAAGTACCGCTTCTCCCACCGTGGAATTCTCATAGATAAGAGATTGATAAAATTTCTTGATGAAGTCCTCGGAGAGGAAGATCCAGGATAGCGAAGAGGTTCCAATATAATTGACCGCACCGGCCCGGATGAATGACAGGGCTATGGAGTTCTCCAGCTTTAGAGGGATGTACATCCTGGTCCCGGTCACATTGAGATAATATCCTTTCAGGTTGGCAGTGACACAGGCATCGGTGGTGGTGCTCTGGGGAGCTAAGACCAGGTCTTTGACATGGCCGGCAGTGAGAGTGGCATCCATCATCGACCAGTCCGATAGCCCCCACTGGTCTTCAGAGCCGTGGTTATTGAATGTGACTATGTTCTGGCCGTTGTTCATCTGTGAGACGGCCTGCTGGTAGGTGGCCTCCTCGTAACGCAGGTCTCTGACCTCCAGTCCTGCATCTCTGAGGTAATCCCTGATACTCATGGCTATGGGCGACTGGGGGAAGGAGAGTGGGGGCGAGGATATAACCAGAGCATTTCCCTTCCAGGAGCCGTTCAGCTGATGGTAGGCCAGGGTTCTGGCCAGAAGCTGGGATGCATCATAAACCGAGAGGGCCATGACCCTTCCCACCGCCACCTTGCTGTAGTTACCTTCGTCCATGAGCTGATAATCTCGGAAGATCTCGTACTCCATAACGCTGTCAACCTTCTGGGTAAGGCCGGTGGATATCAATGGCAGCGAGCCGGGGTCTCCCACCACCATCAGATAGCGGGGAGAGATCTCCAGATCCTCGACCTTCTGATTGAGCGCCTCCTCCTCGGCGGATGGATCGATCTGCTGAGGATCGCGGGCGGCATCCAATAAAACTGCCCGGCGGGCAGCGGCTGCAGCTGGCGCTAGCAGGGAGAGCCGCGGCACCTTGGTATGGCTGAAGGCAGTAATATTCAGTGCCGGGGAGTTGGACAAGACCTCTACGGTATAGTTCTTGGTCCTGCGGACCGCCCCATCTCCTGCCTCGATATTGAATGTCCACCTTCCGGGGGTGAGCATCTGCACCTGGATGTCATAGAGCTTATCCCGCTCCATATCAGTGATCTCCAGCCTGCCGCTGCCCCGGTCTGGGCTGTATAGGTTTATGGCGGTGTAGGCTGCCTCCCGGTCCAGGCTCCAGGAGATATTGGTCCTGCCGGAGTAGATCCAGACGGGATAGGTCAGATTTATTGCCGGAGGATCGTCCAGATTCTTCAAGGTATGATTGTAGGAGTATCCCTCATAGGCAACAGTGGCCCCCCTGTCCAGCCCCTCCTCCCATCCGCTGTCCATGGGATAGAGCAGCTCTACATCCACATTCAGGCTCGATGAATTACCTGGCTCAAGGCGGTTTATGCTCCAGCGAAGCATGGAGCCATTGAGGAAGGAATTCATGGCATCAGAGGGCTGTCCGGTATAGGGATCGGTGACATTTACCTGCCCCATCTCCGCCCGGGGCCATTTTATGAGGCGGCCCATGGGGAAGACATCCAGCAGCCGCACGCCATGCATTGTCTCTTCTCCGGTATTGCTGAGTGTGATATTGAGCCTGACGATCTGGCTTATCTCCTCTGCCGGAACCTGGCTGGGGCTCAATTCCATCCTCACCAGCAGATCCTCCACAAATGTCCTCTTCACCGATGGGCGGGACTGGGGCAGAAGGAGAGAGAGGTCGCGGGAGTTGGCATAAACCACCATATCCGGGCTCTCGCCCCTCAGCCTCATCTGCTCGATAAGCATTCCCTCAGATGCATCCTGCCAGGTGATATTCATCCTGCTCAAGTTCCCCTTGACCTGAGCGGAGATGGGGCCTGCTAGCACCGCTTTTCTGATATCCAGACGCTGCAGAGCCGCCTCGGTCTCTAGGGGCATCTGCTCGCCCACATAGAGAAGGGGCCAGTTGAGATATGAGGCAATAGGCGCAGCGGTGAGAGCAGCGCTGTAGTTCTCGCCTACAATCACCGCACCCGGTGCGCTCTTCCAGCGGCGGCTGATCTTCTCCGCCAGATCATAACTGCTATTGGCCTCTAGCTTTTGGTCATATCTCCAGGAGACATTGCCTATAGCCAGACTCTCTCCGCCGATCTGTTTCAGCAGCCAGTTGGCTGCCGGAGAGGGCGGCTCCAGCTCAGCCCAGACCGGGGTGTGGACGACATTATACTCCAGGGCCAGTCCGGATGCTCCGAAGCTCCGAAGCTCCTCCATATATCTTACCGCCCCCTCCACATTCTGGGTGGAGAGAATATAGGCCAGATAATCATCGCTCAGGCGGACATAAACCGGCTTTTCGCTGAGAAGGCAGACCTCTCCCACCTCCTGAGCCGAGAGGGGTGATATCATCACGAAGTCGGTGGCCTGGGATATCCGGGCAAAGTTGTATCCCTGAGCCCGGTCGAAGGGATTGTCCAGGGCTGCTCCCAGTTTTACCGGCCCGAGATCGGTGGTTATATTACGAGCATAGTCCACGATCTCCATGACCTGGTCCTGCTTCCACTGATTCCATCTTTCGCGGTTGTAGGAGCTGGCATAAACCTTGCTCAGGTCGATGCCGGTATCCTGATAGAACTTCTCTTTGCAGAAATTGCAGTAACAATAGTTTTCATCTTGAAATCCGAAATTATAGAGGACCACGCCATCGACTTTGTAGTCATCGATGAGAGTCTCAATGTAATCGTAGAGATTGTCCTTTGCCCCCTGGTTGACAGGACAGTAATGGGTGGCGTTTCCGCCTATATCTGGATTGGCAACCTGAAGCAGGCTTCTGTCCACTCCAGAGTCGTTGCTGACGGGAAGATCAAGGCCGGCCTCAGTTAGCATGGCACCGATGGCCTCAGGCAGATCCGATAATCCCTGCAGGGCAGCCTTCCCGGGAGAGCGCGAAACCTCCAGGCCCGCGGTGACATAAACCTTGAGACCGCCCTTATGGGCGGACTCGGCCAGATCCTTGACCGTCTCCCCGGTGCCGTGGATGGTAATGGCGCTGATATTGGCGCTCTTGAATGCACTCAATATGGCCTGCGCTCCGTATCTCTGCAGATCGGATCCATCCACCCATCCGGTCCTCTCCCCCGCCTGAACCTCTTGGGGAAGGATCAAAAGCGGAAGATGGATGGTCTCATTGTCCTCGGACCATATGGCAAGAGGTGTTGCGGCGATGGCAGCATGCCAGTCGTCAGCTCCTATCAGGACCACATCCTCCATCTCGCCCTTGACTCCCCTCTCCAGGAGTTGATCCTGGGCCAGGGCTGATCCGATGCAGGATGTGATCAATATGAACAGCAATGGATATTGCAGCTTCATGCTCTCACCTCTTCGGTTTCTACGCCCGCTTCATCAAGCGGCTGGAGATACTGAATATCTATATCGCCCACATAATAGGCCTTTTCCAGGGTGATATTTCGCCCCGCCATCTCGGCTACTGCTGCCTTAGCAATCTCTGTGGCCTGGCCCTGGCAGACCACCATGGGCATACCCGAGGTCTGGGCCATTTGATAAGCCCGGAATAGGTCCGGCGAACTGGTGCCGCAGAGCACCGCATTCTTGCTTCCATTGATCCAGATATCTGCAGCATAAAGCCAGGATTGCTCATAGAGGCTGTCGCCACCAATTCGTTTTATGCGGGCGTCATTGAGATTCTTCTCCACATCATCTGAGACTATGGATTCATTTCCCAGTATCAGTATCTCAGAATACTCCTGCAGCTTCTCCAGATCCTCACTTGGTATCCTGCCCGGTTCAGTGGTGACGAGATCAAAATCAATCGTTGCATTGCCCATGCTGCTGGCAGAGACGATTGTGCTGTAGAGGAAGTCCTCCCCGGTCAGCACCACCAATCCCGTGGGGGGTACAGCATTTATTGTGGCTGACTCTTCGGGCATGGGAATGCCGTGCGAGTCCATGAGCCTGAACAGGATAGGATATTCGCCGCTTGCTGATGCCAGCATGGTGAAATTGGCGATCCCCGGATTCTTGGGGCTGACCTTGACGATCTGGGCGGAAGGTATGACCATAAGCTCTGATGGCGTGATTATTCCCACCATCACCTCTTCCTCCACATCCAGAGCGATTCTGAAGGAGCCTTTGTAGGTCCGGTTGACTACCAGAGCTTCCGGAACCTTGACATCCACGCTGTAGCCCCGAACCTCCATGGCAAAGCTGACCACAGCCTCCGCCGAGGAGTTCCTGGACCTGTTGCCTAGGGATGTGGCGGTGATGGTCAGATTATCCTTGCGTCCCGGTTTGGTGGTTTTTATATGCAGCTTCAATGTGTGGGTGGCAGAGGGATCAAGCGCCAGGTCGTAGGGAAACTCAAGGGTCTCTTCGCCGTCCATCAGGCTGGCGCTCCAGCCTTCCGGAAGAGAGCCGCAGTCGATGGAGGCGACATCACGGAATGCTCCCAGGTTGTTAATAGCCAGATCGAACTCCGCTATGTCCTCCGCTCCGGCAGAGATCTCAGCCGACTTGGCATCATTTATAGTCATGCTGATTCCGTAGCTCTCCTGGGCGATGGCGGTTAAATCGAATTCGATCCTTATGGGAAGAGATGGAGGGGCGCTGTCCAGCAGATACAGAAATCCGGTATAAGTTCCAGGCTCGGTCTCCGGCGGCAAGACAAAAAAGATCTTGATCTCAGCCTCGTCCCCGGGGGCAAGAGGCTCCTCTTCAGGCATATCCAAAAAGATATAGCCTTTGGCGGTCCCGCTCATCTCCGTCTTGGAGATCTCATGGATGGTGGAGTCCCCGGTATTTGTCAGCTTAAGAGTCCTCTCCACCAGGTCGCCGGGATGGAGCACCACATCGAACCTATCCTTGTCTGGAGACAGCTGGGCTGAGCTGACCGCAGCAAGCAGGAACATAAATACAATTGGATATATTGGCCTCATCAAACACCACACTGCTGGTATGATCCGGATTTTCTGGAGTTACTACCCACCTTCATTTACCGGTTCCTATTTCTCTCCCAAAGGAATAAATAACCTTCTGCTACCTTCAGGCTAGCTATATCTGTCTTACAGGATAAGCGGTCAGAGGTGTTTGCTTGGAGCCTGAGAAAGCCATTCTGGTGGCCACGCCCTTTAAGAAAAGGGGCAAGAGCAGCTTGAAGATCAGCGATTTCATATTTGCTCTCTCCCTGGACCTGAAATGGGGGCCCCCGGAGAAGGTAAGATCTCTTTTGAGAGAAGCAGAAGCAGAGGGCATGGTCAGGATGGATGAGCAGATGGTTGAGGCCCTCTTCGATCCGGCTGCAGTAGAGGTTCCCCTGGGATTCAAGCCCTCTACAGAGGAAGGCATACTGGATCAGGGAATCAGGCTCATTATCTCTCATACCGGCATGAGCCGAAAGGAGGTCATAGCAGCAGCCAATGAAAAGCAGGACTCGCTGAAGAAGCTGGTAGAGCTGGATGCCGTGGTCCTGCTCCTGGCCCGGGAGATGGGCATAGATGTAAAAGAGCTGGCCTGCCAGGCCTATCAGAACCTGCTGGCTCGGGCCGGGGACCAGGGCAAAGAGTGTGATATAAAGGCATAATCAATGATCAAATCAATTTTTACTGCGTCAGAAGGTCTTTATGAGCCATGAGGAGAGAGAGACAAAGATAACTCTTTACCAGCTGCTGGGCATAACCAAGGAGCGTGCCGATCAGATCGCCCGAATGGTGCGAGCCTCGTTTTCCGAGTCCAAGGGGCCAACGGAGTGGATCGTGAGGCTGGCGGAGGAGTTTCAGATCGAAGGGCCGGAGCTGGCGGAGGC
>JAGOLL010000086.1 GCA_017994055.1 Methanothrix sp. | reverse complement strand
CTTACATAGAAATATATAAATAATCATAGTAATATTGATAGAACTATTGGCATTTTAATCATCATAGTAATCGATATACCTATCTGCAAGCAATAAAACTTAGATAAAATATCTGGCTTGATTTTGAAGATTAAAACTCCCTTCCATACTCCATTTTCCACCCCGGTTAAAGCCTTGATCTACTTAGGTGGCCGGGTAGTGGATCAAGGCCATTGTTTCCTGCATCGCGAGAGGATATAATCGGGAGGATATTCCTGCCCGGCCAGGCAAGACTCCTGCAGATAGAGGCAGTTGCCATCCCTGCCATACTCCTCCATACCAAAGCCCGAAATTTTTTGTTCTATGAATTAAAAGAGATATTAAACCTCGCTGGAAGAATGATCTTTGCAGACCTCCATATTAGGGACTAAATCATAAATGCCACAAAAATAAGCCATCAAGAAATAAACTATTTATATCATAGAGTATTTGTTATATCTAAAAATAGAATGGGGTAAATATGAGACAATTCTCGGTTAAAGTTCTGGATGATGCTGACAGAGAGTTCGTGGAGGTTCTGCGAGAACTCAATATTCCCAGAAATGTGGCCAGCATGATCACCTATCTGGCCAATGTTGAGGAGGCCACATCCAGGGAGATTGAGATCGGCTCCAACCTGCGCCAGCCGGAGGTCAGCATCGCCATGCGCACCCTGCGAAACAATAACTGGGTGGAGGAGAGGGAGATCAAAAAAGATGGAAAAGGCCGGCCCATGAAGGTCTACAGGCTTACCATATCCCTGGACCAGATCATAAAGCACTTTGAGGATGAGAAGCGACGCGAGTCGGCCAAGACATTGGAGAGCATAGCCAAGCTCAAGGAACTCTCCAGGGGCATCACCGAGACGCCTGCTTAAACTGCCGATAATGAATATGCCGGGACGCTAAAAAAGATAGATGGTAGCGGGAGAAGGGATCCCACATCCTTTCATATGGGCACTCTGCCGGGGTCTATTTCTCCTCTTCACCCCGGCCCCTCAGATCATCCAGGTTCTCATTCATGAGCTTCTTGCTTTTGATCTCTTCTTTTTTGCCACCTTTTCTCTCAGTGCTTCTCTTCTTAAAATCAGCCAAGAACCTCACCAATATTCCATCAGCATCAGAACTCTAATTAACCTTTCCCATAGATCAGGGCCTTAAAGCCAGGCAAGCCCATTGATCATAAATCCCCTTGCCATCGCGATTGTCGATTACCTCCGCCTTCCAGCCCACTCCCTGCAGCGCCCTCGCGATCAGTTCCGCCTCTTTTTGAGTATAAACAGTGAATATGGCCCTCTCTTCCGCAAGGGCCGCAGACCGGAGAAGGATCTCTCTCCAGGCCGGCCAGTTGAAATCCTCTATCAGACCGACCATAAAGCCCAGCACGGCCCGGAAGGATCGGGGGGCAAAGATGGATGAGAGCAGCCTGGCGTCCAGAACCATGCTCTTTTCCGGCTCCAGCCCACCTGCCTTGAGGCCCTGGCATACCTCGCAGCGATCCGAGTCCATGGATATAGGACGATGTCCCAGCCGGAGCAGGGCCTGGGTGGCCACGCCGCTGCCGCAGCATATCTCCAAAAGGCTGCCCTCCTCTGGGAGGAGTGGCAGCAGAAGATGCTCCAGGCGCTCTATTCTCTCCTCCACATAATGGAGCTCAGCCTGAGGCAGGCAGCTCTGGCAGAAGAGCTCCCCGGCCAGAGAGAGGGAAAGGCATTCATTTATAGCTAGCAGGAACTCCTCCTCGCCAGTCTCCACCCTCCGCTTGATCAGGGACTGCCATCCTTCCGCCTCCTGGGGCGAGATCTTGCAGCCAGAATATCTGTCGGTGATCACAAGCCAGATTGGGGCTGGATCTTGGAGGTGCAGAGCATATCCCAGGCCTTTGATTTCAATGACATCGTCTGCATCCAGCCCATCCTTAAGTATCTGATCTGTGACCGGCAGGTCCAGAAGATCCTGCCAGGACTCTTCCGCTAAAAGGATGCTCTCCAGATCATCCAGCTCCAGTATACGATTTAGCAGCACGGATAGGGCCTCTTCCTCCCCCGCATATCAATCTTCTTGCCGGGATCTAAGGAGCAGAAGAGCGCCGGAACAGATATATTATATTCCCGGCTTAATGGCACTCCATTTGAGACTGAAAGACCTGCCCGGGGTGGGACCGAAGCTGCGGGAGCGGCTTATTGAGCAGTACGGGGATGAACAGAAGGCTATAGAGGCTATCCTGGCCGGAGATCTCTCCGGCCTGACCCTGGCCCTTAGCGAACGCCAGGCCCTGCTTCTGGTCCAACATGGCCGCTGCCTCAGGCATTCTATATCTCCGGATCAGTTCCTGGCCACCGAAGAAGCAGCCAGGGTGCAGGAGAAACTGATCGAGCTGCTTTCCGGTTATGCTCATACCGATTTCGCCCGGCAGAAGATAATGACATTGTTTGCCAGCGGCTGCCTCCAGATCATAGAGGAGAACCGGAGCCTGGCCCTGGCCGCAGCGGCTGCAGCAAAGAATATGATGGGCAGGGGCCTGGAAGAGCTGATCCAGAGAGTCCGGCCTCTGAGAGAGAAGACCCCCACCAGGGTCCGGGAGAGGGCTCTGGCAGCCACAACCGTGGAGTGCTTTTCCGCCCTGAAGGCCAGGGGACTGGAGCGGCTGATAGACCTGCACCTGGCAGAGAGCCCTTCGGAGCTTCTGGATCTGACCAGAAGCTACAGCCACGTCTGCCTGGCTGACGGGCGGGAAGGGCTGGCGGAGGTGGAGAGAGCGGAGTGTCTGGAGGATTGGTATCTGGTTCCCGAGGCTGTGCTGGGCTACTATAAGGAGAATCTGGAGAGTCTGCTGGCTGCGGCAAGGGCGGCAGAGCTTTTGAGGGATGGTGGCATTGCCGGCTTTTCCGATTGGGGGGCGCTGGAGGGGCTTTTATTCCGGCTGGAGGAGGTAGGCGACGTTGAAGAGGATCGGCTGAAGAGGCTGGGAGACAATATTGCCCCTGCCGTGGAAAGGGCAGAGGCCTGGGCCAATGAGGAGCTGAGGCAGAGGATAGAGAAAAGCTCTCTGACTTTAGGCGGAAGCGATCTGCTCTTAGCCATGAGGGCAGGGGATGGAGTGAGAGAGCTGCTACAGGCCCAGATGAGAGGCATATTCAAAGAGGTCGTGAAGCAGGCTCTGGCCCGAGCCGCTGCCGAGCTGGAGCTGGCCGGCTCGGAATCGGTTCGGCTGGAGGAGATCTTCCCCTCTGAGGCGGCCTATCCCCTGGAGATAGACCGGCAGGCATTGCATTCTTTTCAGCAAGAGGTCCGGAGCCGCAGGGAGGAGAGGGGGATAAAGGCCAGGCGGGATCTGGCCAGACTACTCCAGGACCAGAAGAAGGCAGCATTGGAGCTGGTCCATGCCCTGATGGAGTTTGATTTCCTCTACGCCCTGGGCTGCTTTATTGTGGAGAGAGATCTGGCCTTTGCCCAGTTTGTGCCCCGTCCCTGCCTCTCCTTCAATGGGGGCCGCCATCTCTTTTTGGATGACCCGGAGCCGGTGAGCTATGCTCTGGGCGACTCTGAACATCCGGAGACGGTCTCTCTTCTCAGCGGCGTCAACTCGGGAGGCAAGACCACCCTCCTCGACCTCATAGCCCAGATTATGATCCTGGCCCACATGGGTCTGCCCGTCCCTGCCTCCTCCTGCCGGCTCTCTCTGGTGGAGGAGTTTTATTACTTCAGCAAGAGCCGGGGAACCCTCTCCGCCGGGGCCTTCGAGACGGCCATGAGAAAGTTCGCCATTGTGGAGAACGAGAAGAGAAAGCTGGTTATAGCCGACGAACTGGAGTCCATAACCGAACCGGGGGCATCGGCCAGAATCATATCCTGCATCCTGGACGAGCTGAACCGGCGAGGCTCTCTAGCTGTATTCGTAAGCCACCTGGCCGGGGAGGTGCTGCGATACGCTGAGACAGCGGTGCGGGTGGACGGCATAGAGGCAGAGGGGCTTGATGAGAAGAGCAACCTTCGCCTCTGTCGCAGTCCGCGCTACAATTTCCTGGCCCGCAGCACCCCTGAGCTGATACTGGACCGACTGGTGCGCACCGCCAAAGGCTCAGAGCGGCATTTTTTTGAACGCCTGCTCTCCAAGTTCAGGTGATCCAATCGGGCCGCCTCTCTCCGATGCAAGTGCACCTTATATATTCCGGAGTGAGACTATAATTCATGGAAATCTGGCATATAGTGGTGATCTGTATCCTCATGTTTCCCCTCTTTTTGCTGGCCAACTACATCGTGGTCAAGAAGGCGGCAAGCGAGCGGCGAGCCCGCGAGGAGAGGGTGGACAGAGCAGTGGCGGCGAGCGTGGCAGAGAGCTATGCCGATAAAAGCAAGCGCTTCCAGAGCTGGCCCCGGTATCGTCCCGCCAGGAAGAAGAAATAGATGCAAATAGGAGAGGAGCCTGCAAGAGGCCAGGCTCAGAGCCGACCGAATTCTCTGAGGAAGAGAGAAAACTCCGATCACTGCCGGGAGTTGGAAGGGTGTCAGAATCGAAGAACGAACAGAAGATCAAGATAATCAAAGATGGCCCATACCGGGTAACAGGTGCACTGCCTCTCTATGAGCAGGTGATTGTAACCGATGAGGCGGGCCACACCATCGAGCTCTTGGATGAAAAAGAGCATCCTCGACAGGAAAGCTATATCCTCTGCCGCTGCGGCCAGTCCAGCAAGAAGCCCTTCTGTGACGGCAGCCATCAGCAGGCTGGCTTTGACGGAAGCGAGACCGCCAGCAGAAAGCCCTACCTGGAAAAGGCAGAGATATTTGAAGGCCCCGATCTTAAGTTGACCGATGCGCAGGAGTTCTGCGATCACTCCCGTTTCTGCCTCAGAGCAGGCGGAATCAGGGATCTGATACAAAGATCAGATGATCAGGAGGCCAGGCTAACCGCAATCAAGGAGGCCATGATCTGCCCCTCCGGCAGGCTGGTATTGTGGGATAAGAAGACGGGCAAAGCATTCGAGAAAAAGTTCGAGCCGTCCCTGGTTCTGGCAAATGACAGACAGAAGAGCTGTGAGGGGCCAATATGGGTTCGGGGCGGCGTCTTGATTGAATCCGCCGATGGCAGCATCTATGAAGCCCGCAATCGGGTAACACTCTGCCGATGCGGAAAATCGGAGAACAAGCCCTACTGCGACGGCAGCCACTGGATGAACAGCGAGGAAAAGCTGCAGTTCCGGAAGAAGTGGGGGCTGGATAGAGCATGAAGTTTCCCCTTTAGACGATGAAAGCGTCGAAGCGATGCACTCTTAAGTTACAAAATTTCAAAAGGCTCTGCCTTTTCCTGGTGAATTAAACTGCCGAATGCTTGGCCGCAGGACCGAAATCATTACCTCATTTCAGAGCCTGATATTTCCCAGGAGCTGATAGAATGTATGATGAGAGATTGGACAGCCTTCTTTATGACCTGCGAGATATTCATCCGGACATCAAAAAGATCTCAACCAATGTCATTGTTGTAGCCGACTGGGTCAGGCTCAAGTGCAGGTACGGCTGCCGGGCCTACGGCAAGCACCTCTGCTGCCCGCCATTTGCACCCTCGTCGGAGGAGATGAGAAGGGTGGTCAGCGAGTACAAAACCGCCATTTTAGCCCGTTTTGAGACGGCGCCCGGGCCGGGAGACGATCCCAAGCACATCCACCACTATCTCTGGAACTCTATAGATCATCTGCACAATACCGTCTATAGTCTGGAGAGCAAGGCATTTCTCTCCGGCTACTACAAGGCCTTTGGCTTTTATGCCCTGCCCTGCACTTTATGCCAGACCTGTGTGGCCGAGGAGATGCAGGATAGTGGCGAGGGCATGGCCCCCATGGACATTCTGAGGTGCCGGCACAAGGACAGGATGAGACCCTCAATGGAAGGGTGCGGCGTGGATGTGTTCAAGACCCTGGAGAATGCCGGATACAGCCCACAGGTGCTGAAATCCTATTCCGAGAGGGTGGTTCTATTCGGGATGGTGCTCCTGGAGTAGGCAGATTAGCCCCACCTCATCATCCCCACCAGCTTTGTCGCCTCCACCAGCCCGTATCCGCCCCGCTGCGCGGCCAACTCATCAAAGCTCTCCACCCCATCCGGCTGAATGCCGCTGCCGGCGATGGTGAAGGGCACAGGATCGCTGCTGTGGGTCTTGATAGCGATAGGCGTGGCATGGTCGGGCATGAGCAGAACCCTCCAATCCTCGCCGCTTTTCTCCAGCCCCTGCAGAACCGGCCCCACCACCTTCTCGTCGAAGAGTTCAATGGCCCTCACCTTGAGGTCTATCTCTCCCTCATGGCCTGCTTCATCCGGGGCCTCGATGTGCAGATAAACGAAATCGCGGCTTTGGAGGGCCTGCAGAGCAGCATCCACCTTTCCCTGGTAGTTGGTGTCTATATTTCCCGTGGCCCCCGGAACGTCGATCACCTCCAGCCCGGCGTACCTGCCTATCCCTTTGAGCAGATCCACAGCGGAGATCATGGCCCCGGAGAGGCCGTACTTCTCAGCAAAGGAAGGCATGGCCGGAGCCGGGCCCTGTCCCCACAGCCAGATGGCATTGGCGGGGCGCTTTCCTGCCGCCATGCGCCGCCGGTTGACCGGATGCCTCTCCAGAACCGGTCTGGCCGCCTCCATCAGCGACACAAGTAGCTGGCTATCCTGACCCCGGGGCAGGTGCTCCGCCACCGGCCGGCCGCTGATATCGTGGGGCGGAGTGCACTCGGCTTTGCCGCCAGCCTGGAGCACCAGAAGATTTCTGTAGCTCACACCGGGGTAAAGCCGCCGCCCGGGCATGAGCGGGGCCAGGGCTTCGATCAGCTCCTGACCCTCCGGAGAAGAGATATGCCCGGCGCTGTAGTCTTTCATCAGGCCGTCTTCAATGGTCACAAAATTGCAGCGAAAAGCGATATCATCCGGGCCCAGGTGCACATTCATGGCCGCTGCCTCCAGCGGCGCCCGGCCGGTATAGCATTGCACCGGATCGTAGCCCATAACCGAAAGGTTGGCAACATCGCTTCCCGGGGCAAAGCCTTCCGGCACCGTCCGGGCCAGGCCGCTGCGGCCTTTTTTGGCCAGTCGGTCCATATTGGGCTTTTCTGCCGCTTGCAGCGGCGTCCTGCCTCCCAATGCCTCCAGGGGCAGGTCTGCCATTCCGTCTCCTAAAAGAACTACCAGCTTCATCACAGTTCCGCACTACTGCAAAAATAGTATTAATTATTTCTTCTTCTTACGGCGGGCTTCCGCCGCTTCTCGGGCCTCTATCTCTGCCAGATGCTTATTCAGGACCTTGGCCAGGTTATTGAGCTTGACCCGGGTACAGGTAGATCCGCGGGTTATGCCGGTGACGATATCCACCACCTCTCCCTTGGTCTCCGTCTTCTGGTGGGGCGGCCTGACAGCGCTGGTCTTGATCCCCTCGCGAGCGAAATCCTCCATATCCATGGGGCACTGGGCCACTACCACGGCGGGTATATCCACCTGGGATAAGACCTCCTTGGCCTTGGAAATGACATGAGAGCGTACATTGCCCAGATGAAATACGGCAATCTTATGGCGCGCTATCTGTTCCAGCTCCCGCTCGTTGACCCCGAAGGTCGGTCCATAGCCTCGCGATGCCTGGGGAAAGCTGTCCGGAAGCCCCGTTCCCGCTTCCAGAACCAGAACGCTGGTCTGAATTCCCTCCCGGCGCAGCCCATAGGTCATCTCACAAACCGGCTTGGTGATGTGACGCCGTCCCGGGGACATGGCAATAGCTATCACATCCGGCTTGGTAGCCTCGGATAATGTCCCCCTCTGTGCCAGCCCGCCTCCCTTGGCCAGGCCCATGCTCTCCCGGCAATCCACCACCTGAGTTGCCCTGCCAATCATGATCGTCTATTGC
>JAGOLL010000017.1 GCA_017994055.1 Methanothrix sp. | reverse complement strand
CGGACGGAGCATTTCATAGCGTGACCGAAAGGAGTTCACATTGGTCTCCGGGCCCATGTTAACAGAGAGTGTGCCCTGAGATGGTTCGTCGAGGCGGGGCCTGTGGAAGTGCCCCTCCACAGAGCCATCGTTTGGATTGAGCTTTACATAGCAATCACAGCCGTTGCGGCGAGCCAGCCGGCGCAGAAACTGGATGTCTGTGCCGCGCTGGATGGTGGTTGTATCTATCTCCTGGCGGGAGGGCTGGGTATCTTCTACATCGGCGGTGAAGCCGTAATCGCCGAATATGGCGGAGGCGATATCGCTGTCAGCCATATTCGGCCAAGCTCTGACTTTCTCCTCCAGGTTCATGAGGACGGTGGGGTCCATTGCCACAACGGTTAAGACCGACTTGCCGGGCTCGTTGGAGAATGAGGCACTGGTCTCGATGACATAGGCATCAATGAGCGGCACCCTCTGATTGCTGCCGATGGTCACTTCCAGCCTGAGGTTTGATAGCCGGCGAAAGAGGTCCTGATCTAGAATGGTCCAGGCGCTGCCGCTCTCCTGGACGCTTAGGGCCAGCTGCAGCCGCATCATGTCCGCCATACGGGCGTGGTTTTCCACCTCGATCTGCTGGACGGCAGAGAGAAGCTCTTCGCCTGCCCGCTCTCCATCGATCTCCAGGCGGTAGGAAACGGCTGGCACTGCTCATTCCTCTGATGGCGGTATCAGTATGATCCGGCCCGCCTCTGCCAACAGCTCGTCGGGCCACATGGCCAGGTTGGCGTCGCAGATGCGCCAGAACCTCTCAGGATCTTTGTAGTAGCGGTGAGCTATATTGTCCAGCCTGTCTCCCTGAACGACCAGATGGCCCATGCTGGCATGGGTCTCGGAGATGAAGCGAACCTTCTTGTAGGTGATCACACTGCCGCTCTCGTCTGTGATGCTGTGCGACTCTACCCTCTCGTAGCGGCTTCCTTTGAAGAACAAATCTACCTCCCTCCTGCCTATCCTCCGGGCAAAAGCGCCCTTGTCCGGCTGTCGTCTCCTCCATAGCGGTACCGACCGGCCATGTTCTCCTTCTCCCTCTGGTAGGAGATGAAGGCGTCCCGGGCGATGTTTCTTTGCGGAAACTCCATGTAGGTCAGGACCTTCATGGCCAGCTCCACCTTGGCCTGGATGGGGTTGAGGTTTCTGTCAAAGGCCGTCTCGGTGACGGAGAAGCTGGTCAGGAGCACAGGGACGACCCTCGCCCTGCCCCATATCAGAAGCGTCAGGGGAAGATCGGCGGGGCTCATCTGCACCTCTCCCTGCTCGGCCATGCGCTCGATCTCCTCGGCTCTGGCGGCAGGAGGGTAGAGCAGCATCTCCAGAGTGGCCAGGGCGGGATGGAGGCCGTGCTCGGCTATAGTGCTGTTCTCGTCAGGCAGCTCCAGCTGGTCTGTGGCATCCAGCTCGACGGAAAGGGTGATGGTCTCCACCGGAGGCCCCATCACCCTCATCACCTCCTCCCTCGCTCCTCCGGCGCTGGAGGACTCGCTGGGGGGAGCGCGGGTGGCCAGGGTTCTCTGGATCTGCTCGGGATTGAACTGGAAGACTATCAGCCGGCTGGGCTGGGTTCCCGAATCCAGGGAGTCGTACATGGCCAGGCCGCCCTTGAGGAGGCGAGGCCGGCGGGGAAAATCGGATGGCGATTGTGTCGTAGGCATTTATTCTTTAATCTCCTGCAAATTTTTCGCTCTATTGCTTAACAGCTTCTCGAATACGGCTAAGTGGATTGGGCCCACTTGATCTATCACCTTTGCAGAATAGATCCAATCTCCTCCTTCAAGGCCGCGGACCATGATGGCCTGGCCTTCGTGCTAAGTCAGGTCTATCTCAGCGCTCCAGGGCGACTGGGAATGGAGGGTGTGCTGGCGCCGTTTAACTTAATCAATTATCATGTAAAATATCCTTAATACAAATTATAATGGCTTAGGGTTCAATTTATTGGAAAACTAGTGTCTAGAGTGCCATTAGGATTTCGAATTACTTTAACTCTAGTAACATCGCTAATCACAGAACCGTCAGGCATATAAACTCGACCGATTGGTCTACCCATATCGAATATATGGATTAACTTTCCACCGGGGCCTTCTCTTGCATTTTCAAGATTGGCACGGCGCTCTGCCTCCACGATAAGATCTGAATTATACCATTGACCATTAGGTACTGGTTCTCCACCTCTTCTTGTTTGTGCTGCTGCACGATCAGCCATTTGCTGCGGTGTTCTATTCTTGCCATGGGTTGGACCATGTTCACTATATGAATGGCCATAAGCAGAACCGGGTAATTCAGCATCACCCCATCGTCCAGGGTATAGTTGGCCAGGATTTCTCAAGTCCTCACCGGGCCCACGTAGTGCTGATGGGAGCCTTGTGGGTTGAGCTCTTGCCCTCTCAGAAGCAGATCTTTGAAGAATAGAATGCAATTGTCTCATATTTCCAGCCCTTTCTACCTCGGTGATGGCATCGCCGAGGGATTGTCTTCTAGCATAAAAAAATTCTCTCAATAGCCACTCATCAGCTTCGCGCAGACCTCTCATTCGGTGAAGAAAATTATCGATACGACTACAATCTTCTGCACTAGCTCCAATAGGTACGCAGAAGCTTCCGCAATGAGTGAGCAATCTCCTTGTTCTAGGATTCATGTTAGCATAAAGCTGCCAGAGATCTTCGTTTGCCTCAAGAGCCTGCCTTGTTTCTGGATTTATCGATTCGTCCCACCACGAAGATAGACCTGGATGCCTCCCAAATTCTTGCGCTCTATTGAAATCCCTGCGAACCCTTGATCCACCCTGTCTGATTATGTCGTCATTTGCAATCTCATCTAGACTGCTAAAGCGCCTCACATTTCGATATCTTGCGTATGAACTGATAGCACCTCTGGCCGCAAGCCCGACAAGCTCCAAGAGGAGATTTAATACGGCCTCTCCGCCGCCTTGCAGGTGCTGTGCTGCAGAGTACAAATTGCGGAAAGATGCTGCTTCGGAGGCTTCATCGAAGTACCACCCAAAGATCACTGTGCCCTTGAGAAAATCTGTTCCCGTCATACCGATGAGAAGAGCATCAACAACGATATTGGCGTAGGGGACATACTGGATTGCATATAAGAAGGCGACGAAGCCCACCATCATGGCTATTGCTTCTAATGTGATCATTCCTTTAATTTGAGTTCTCATTTCATTGAGGATGTCGTACAGGCCAAAGCCCTCGAGAATTTTTTGGTCCCATGTTAGAGAACTCACCCAAGCATCGAGAATAATCTCCATTCGGTCGTATATTGTATCAAAGCCCTCTCGTCTGGTTTCAGGTCCTACTTGAGGCGAATATGAAGAATAAGTCCGCTCGATATCTGCAACGACATCTGGTGCGCTGCCAAACATATTGAGCCGTTCCATAGTGCTCTCAACGCTATTGCGGAATAAATCCATCTGCAAAGTAAATCCTTCGTAGAGTTGGTAAAAATTCCAATTCTCCAGAGCTGGATATAGGAAGGCCAAGGTTTCTTCAAGATCAGGGTGTAGATATTGCGCCCAGTCCATATGATATTCATTGAGGCGTACTCGGATGTTATTAATCTCAATACTTGTAGAGTTTGGCTCACGTCTTTCAAGGAATATTGGTGTCTCGGAATCAAGATAGTTTAAAAAACTGATTAAAGCGGCTTGGTCCAGTAGTTCCTCTCTATTTTGCATCATCCATATAAAATCTGGGATAATTTCTTCCGCAGGACGCTGGGTTAATCCATCTAAATCGCTTTCAAAGGCCTGGCGATAGCTCTCAGATAGCTGGGAAAACTCTTCTACGGCGGATATATAAAGGCCAACAGTGTAATCCGGGAAGAGATCTGGCATGGTCAGGAGCACGTCCGTGACGATCTCTGATATGTTGCCCGGTGCACCTTCTTCTCCCTGCAAAGCCAAGAGTGTATCTTCTTCCCTCTGAGAAGCATTGTAAGCCTGCCTTAAAACGATCTCTACATCTTCCCTGAGACCCCCTGCATGAAGAGCAGTTAATGAAAAGGTATCAACTAGCAACTTCTCTCGCTTGCATAATGCTATATCCCTCTTGAAATCCATTATGGTCTCCCAGGAGAAGTCCTCATCGACAATTGCCTGGGCATATTCCATCTCAATGGCTTCAATGGTCCCTTCCAGTTCGTTAGATCTATCTCTCAGGGCGTTGTAACCCTCGTATGGTTCTCCAAATGTCGTCTCTGCCTCTTGAGCTTCGGGCTCTTCAGTCTCAGATTCATTATTACGCTGAATTTGGGGCATTACATTTCCAATTGAATGGATGGATTGCGGATTGGATTCTACTGGAGTAGAGCTAGATATCCCGTCCCTAATAGGTTTATCAAGGCGAGATATGACGGACGTGGAGCTGGATTTTCTGATGTGGCTGTAATTAATCTCAAAGGCTTGCCCTTTATTTTGCTGGATAACGTGGGTCAGCTCGTGCGCCAGAAGCCTCCTTCCAGCAAAAGTTCCCGGTGCGTACTGGCCTGGAGCAAACACTATATCCTGTCCCACTGTAAAGGCTCGAGCATTAACCGCCAGTGCAGCCTCTGTGGCAGATGCACCAGAATGAATTCTCACCTTGCTGAAATCATAGCCTAGACGTGGCCTAAAGAAAGCATTTATGGATTCGGGCAGAAGCTGTCCGCGCCCCTTGAGAGATTGGATCTTCCGTTCCGAATTAGCCCCAGAATCTTGCACTGGTCGGCTCATCCGTTTTCTCTGGATATATTTTTCTGGTATAGCATCTCTTTGAATTTGGAGAGAAGTTTGACCGCTGAATAGTTTGGCCTGTATCTTCTCCTCATCTTCTTCTTCCGGCTCGATCTGCCTTTGAATCAGAGGTGTGAATTGATCGCCGATCAGCTTGGTCTGTACCTTCTCTTCTTCCTCCTCCGGCTCGACCTGCCTTTGAATCAAAGGTGTGAATTGATCGCTGATCAGCTTGGTCTGGACCTTTTCTTCATCTTCCTCTTCCGACTCAGCCTGCCTTTGGACTAAAGGTGTGATTTGATCTCTGATCAGCTTGGTCTGAACCTTCTCTTCTTCCTCTTCCGGCTCGACCTGACGCTGAAGATGGGGCTCAGGCATCCTCATTACCTGGTCTGCTACCCTATCTGCCTCCTGCTCATATCGATCACCTGGCTCGCTCACTGCCAGCTTGGCCTGGATGATCCGGGTCTGAAGCATTCTCTGCACTGCCTGATTGCCCATAACCTGCTGCTGACGCAGTATCGGGCTCAAGGCTTGAGCTGGCCGGGGGGCTGCCCGGCCGGGCTTGAAGGCGCTGACCAGGAGGCTGCTCTGTTTGCTGACCTGTTGCTGTGCGAGCGCTTGCATGACCTCGTTTCCCGAATTTAGGTTATCCTTAAGCTTGAAAGCGATTGCAAGATGGATCCGAATGTTCCAACAATTGGACAGAATTCTAATAAAATCTCAGGGGAAGGGTACGGTAGGCCTTGGGCAGCCATCCGGAGCCGGCCGGCAAAGCACGTTTACCAGTCCTCCAACTGGCACTAGCCGTGGCACGGGCGGGCGAGGGGCCGGGCATTCATCAAATACATTTGGATACTCCCGGACATCCCTGGCTCTATCTGTCCGGTAAATGTCGTAGCAGGTCTGGCTCATCACGCATCTCTCAATTCTCGCCATCCGGTCCAGAATATCCCGCCTAGCCTCTCGAGCCTGGCGTACGGTTGCGGCAGCCACCGGATTGCTGGGCCCCGGCAGCTCTCCCAGGTCGCTTGCTAGATGCTCTCCGTGTCGTACTATGATGGCGTAAGCATCGAGCCAATGATTTGCCTCGTGATCCAGACTCTTCCTGAAAGGGCAGCTATTTGCAGCCAGGTCGCTGGCGATGTAGATGGTGTTGTCGACTCGGGGAAAGGCATCTGCCCTCCAAAGTGCGACCTGCCAGCTGCGCCCGCGCTTCCTGGGCATCGTATCTGGAATGCCAATCATTGGAGGAATGTGATGTCGAGTCAGACCGTAGGCAATTCCTCCTCCCGCCGCCATAACTCCGATCTGAGCCGAACTCCTCGATGTATCGATCCGGCTTACATCGGAGGTTGCGGGGTGGACGGTAATCTGGCGGGAAACCCGCTGCGCGCTCCGGCTCACCCGGACCGGTCCGGAGGAGCCGCCGCCCTGCTGAACCACGTGTGTCAGCTCATGAGCCAGAAGCCTCTTGCCCCCCTCCGTCTGCATTGAAGATCGGCCGCTTCCGAGGACCACGTCTCTTCCTATGGTAAAAGCCTGAGCATTCAGTGAGCGGGCAGTGGCCATCGCTTGAGGATCGGTGTGGACATGCACATGGCTGAAGTCGCAGCCGAATCTCGGCTCGAAGAAGTTGCGCACGGTCCCTGGAAGAGGGTCTCCGCGCCCTTTCAAGGATTTGATCTGTGCATCCAGAATGGAGCACAGATGAGATGATCCTCCATCCGCTCTCTTCGTCTGGATTTCCTCCTCTTCTTCTGGCGCAGCTTCCCTTTGGACTTGCTCCTCCTCTTCTGGGGCAGCCTGCCTTTGAATTTCCTCCTCTTCTTCTGGTGCAGCCTCCCTCTGCACGAGAGGCGTAATCTGTCCGGCTAAAGGCATTGCTTGCAGCATCTCTACCTCATCCTTCTGGCATGCAGTGCAGGGCTTCCCCATTCGCATCACCCTCTCTGCCACCCGATCCGCCTCCAGCTCATACCTATCACCGGGTTTGTTTACAACGAATTTTGCCTGGAGGGAATGTGATTGAAGCATCCTCTGAACGATCTGATTTCCGAGGGCTTGCTGCAATGTCCTGATAGTGCTGGAATGGTTCTCCGACCGACAGATGGCAATTGACCTATCTGATTTGATAAAGCCAGGTGTATGATCACGTTTAACCTTTCTTCGTCTTCCTGAAAACTTGGGCATTTATCCTTCCTCCTTATCCAGGCTCTTCGCTATTCTCTGTGGAAAACTAAGGATATCGATTCTCAAATCCTGATGCAAAGCCTCCCAATGAGTCCAGCTTGAGAAGCAATTGATATGATTCTTCAATGACGGCCGCATCCTGGCAATTTGGCAATAATTCTGATCAAGCCTCAGGATTCGAATCCACCCACACATAACAGTGAGGAGCCCTTATCAAAGTTCACCTGATGCTTATCAAAGCCCTATAGATGCTCATGGCCAGGCAGGATACAATCTCCTCTTCGTCATAGGGCTTTGTCAGATAGATTTCCGGCATCTCCAGGCGAGAGACCTCCTTTCCGACCAGGCTTTCCGATAGGCCTTCTCGCTCCAGCATTCTCTGCAGCTCTATCTCCACCATAGTCCTGATGCGCTCTGCCCGATCCTGCTTCAGCTCTATGCCTGATAATACTATGCGGTCTATCTCAATCGAGTGCACGTATCGGCTCATGATTTCATCGACTTGTAGTGAGCCCCGAACTCGGCCTCGGTCGTAAGCTTATCGATCTTGGCATACTCTCTGCGGGTGGAAAGGAGGATATGAGCCATTTGAATGGGCGATCCCTGGCTGGCAGCAAAAAAAGCAGCATTGAGGGCGATATTCTTGATGTTCCCGCCGGAGATCTCCAGCCGGGACAGGAAATCATAATCCAGAGAATCTACTTCTGCCTGGGGCGGAAAGACCTGCTGCCATATCTGGCGGCGGCTAATCGCGTCCGGCAGAGGAAAATCCAGCTGGAAGCGAATCCTTCTCAAGAATGCCCTGTCCAGGGCTGATTTGTAATTGGTGGCCAGTATGGCCAGCCCTCGATAATCCTCAATCCGCTGAAGCAGATAGCTCACCTCTATGTTGGCATATCGATCATGGCTGTCCTTGACCTCAGTTCTTTTGCCGAAGAGGGCATCGGCCTCATCGAAGAAGAGGATTGCCCCGCTCTGCTCGGCCGCATCAAATACCTTTTTGAGGTTCTTTTCCGTCTCCCCTATGTACTTGCTTACCACTCCTGCCAGGTCGATGCGGAACAGGTCCAGTTGCAGATGATTGGCCAGAACCTCTGCCGCCATGGTCTTTCCTGTACCGCTCGGTCCGGAGAAAAGGGCGCTGATTCCTCGCCCTCTTCCCAGTTTCTCTCCAAAGCCCCACTGCTCGTAGACCTGAGTACGATAGGCTACCTGAGAGGCTATCTCGTGCAACTGGCGGAGCAGATCCTCAGGCAGGACTATGTCTTTCCATGATTGGACGGGAATTATGCGCTGTCCTAGCTCTTCCATCCTCCAGCCGGATTGTTCCCGGCATGCTTCCCAGAGAATTGAGGTAGAGATATCGCTGGACTGACAGAAGCAGGCTCTGTCTCTTGCCGCCAGAGCAGCCTGGGCTATGGAGAATGGATCTAGCTCGAACTGCTGAGCTATGAGATCCAGTTCATGGCCATGTCCGGCTCCCATCTCTGGGAAGTGCTGATTCCATATCAAGCGCCTTGCTTTTGCATCTATTCCCGGCACATGGATCGAGATCATCTCCTTCTTAGTCCTCCATCGCTCCTCGCTTCCTATGATCAGGAAGAGGCTCAGCTGCTCGATCAACTCATTTGCCCGAACTAAAGACTCTTCATTATATGTGCCATCAGATGGCATCTCTATATACAGAGCAAATTGGTTCAGCATGGCCTCGCGTTCTATCAGGCGAAGCATCTCTTGGCGCTGAATATCAATGGCAAAGAGCCTCGTCAGATTCAGAGAAAATATCTGTATGCCCAGCCTGTTGCATAATGCAGAGGCAATGGCCTCTTTGTCTGCTCCTTTGCGAGCAATCAGATTTATGGAGGGCTGCAGGCTCTCTCTGGCCCTGGAGGTTATGCTGCATGCTATCCGGTCTGCCAGATCATTTGCTTCTGGAGAGAGCGGCACATTAGTGAGGGGAGAGAGCAGATTGGCCACCCTGTCGTCGAGCTGATTCACTCCCATAAGATAATCGGCAATTCGGTCCTCAAGCTTCAGTGGCCGCAAGGACTGCGCCGTTGAGGGATAAGGGCCTGATTCAAGCGTTATCAGTCGAAGCCGGCGCATGGGACTTGCCGACATGAAGCTGGACCTTGCCTCAAATATCGCCATATCCTGGCCAAATAATGCAATAGCTAATTGAGGGGTAGGATATCTGCGGTTTGCATCGTCTTGGATGTAGGCATAAATCTGCTCAAATTCGGGATACAATTCGGGCGCAAAACAGAGCAGAAGAACATTGCGTTCGAAGGAGGTCAGGCAAAAGAGGCGAGTAATCACCTCCAGTGGCGGCAGACAGCCGGCTCTTTCAAAAGCTCTTCTCTGATCATCTATCTCTACCTCGATCATTGCAATGGATCGATCGATAGTGGATATCTCCTCGCTTTCGCTGCAGAAGCGCTCTTCAGCCAGGCAGTCTTCACCTGCCATCAGCCAATCGGCCTTTGTCTCGCTGATCACCATTCCCTGGTAATCCCTGAGAGGATCATGTTTCCATTTTTGACGAAGCCATATGATCTTGCGCTGAAACTTAAGGCGGAGTCGGTCGATCTCTGCTCTGAGATATGCCCAGTTCATCTCCGCCCTAACTTCATCTTCAACCGAGGTCATGCCGGAATAACCAGTATCTTGTCTTCTATGTTCTCCGCTCCGTTCACCCTTACCCGCACAGGGTACTCTCCTGCGCCAAGATCTTCAGGCAGATCGAATGCGATCTTTCCGGACTCTCTGTAAATATTGTATCCTTTTGAGCTTATTACTCTGCTTCCGATTATTGTCATGCATTCCATGTTGGGAGAGAAGAGCCGAGAGCCGGTGATCTCCAGGGTTTTAGGAGATGCATCGAGATCGGAATTCAGCGCCTCAATCTTCGGCACCAGCATAAATACCGCCTGGTTTGATGGGAAGCCCGCATGTTTTTCTGGTGGATACCCTATCATCAAATCGAAGATCACTGTGGCGATCTGAGGACCTGGCTGCAGAAGATCGTCCTGAGGTATTACCACTTCAATGCGATCATGCCATCTCTTCGTTATCCATGCTGTGGCATCCGCCCTTCCCAGCATAATCCTGTTATCGCTATGGCCGAGACTCCGTCCCAGGATTATCAGAGTATCGCCAATTCTTCCATAAGGAACTCTCCGTTCGATCTCCGGCAAGTCTTCCAGGCGACGCAGACGCAGCTCAGCAATCCAAGGCATATGCAGAGAAGGAACATACACCTTGGGCCCTCTGGATGGAGGCTCTCCCACCAGCTTAGGGATGGTCGAAAGGCTCTTGCCCCTGATCTGCACCAATCCTACTGAATAGGCTGCTGATAGCCTATAAGGCTTGGTAAGAGCTGTCCAGATCTTGGTAAGGTCCTCCAGGCTGATGGGATCAAGGTAAACCTTGATCTTTTCAAACTGATCTCTGAGGCTGGGATCCAGAACCGGCTGATCGGCTTTATCTCCCTTTTTCCTCAGCAGCTTCTCCGTGATCATCCCATGATCGTGCAGCACCCTCATGGCGTCGCCCAGTATTCTCTGAGCATCTACATCGTCTTCATCTGTGCTTCCATATGCAGTAATCAGGTAATGCAGGTCCAAGGACAGCGGCGGCTGGCCATAGTCTGCAGGATTTCCTGCACCTAGAATCTCCTGATTTTTCAGCTGAGCATCCTCAGTGACCCTGTATAAGAACAGGTTTACGCGAGCACCTGCGGCGCCGCTGACGGGGACATCTGGCGGGGCTAAGATCACGGGAACCTCCGTCTCCATCTGATCCACAAGTAATGTTTTGAGGGTTGTGCTCACCCCGGCAATGGCTGAGAAATCGCTCACTTTGGGCTCCTGAACCTCATTCAGTCCATATAGTTCCTGACCGCTTCATATTCATCAAATCCAAGAATCACAGATAAACGAGAAGGAGGCTTCTCTGGCAATGCAGAAGGAGCCGCGCTTCTTATCTCTATTGTATCGATGTGCACCTGTACTATGCGCTGTTCCTTTGTATATCCTGAGTACGATGCTGATCTTGAACGCATTTCTACATCAAGCGCTGGCACAGGAAGAGAATTAGATGTCCTCTCTGACAGCAACTCCGTTCTCGGCTTCGGCATTGGTTGCATCAATTTTTGGGCATCTCTTTCATTTAGCTCATGAATAAAACCTCTCATCGCAATCTCTGCTACATGCATATTCTCCACAGTATCAAGAACAGCATTAAGCTCATCTGATGAGGCTTTCTCAATTCTCTGCAGCCTGGCCATGTCTGCCGTTGGAGCTTGCCGATCTTGGCCCTTATTAGGAGGGTATACTCTCCTTGAATCCAGGCTTTTGTCTCCCTCTTTTTCAATTAGCTCTCTTATTGCGATCAATGGCGCCGGCTCCATTTTGCCTGACTCTGTTTTAGCTTTTTTATCCGCTTCCTTGCCATCATATCCCTTCATGAAGGAGCCTGTATATTCTGCAGGTTCGACTGAAGACGGTCTTGGCGGCATGGACGGTGCCTGGATAATAGAGCCAGATAAAATGCTCGAAGCCGGAAACAAATCCCTATCTTGATTTTCTGCTGGCTCTATAGCTCTGATTTTTTTCACCGAACCGCTTTCATGCTGTAAGGACAGAAGGGATGTTTCATGTTCTTGAATCTCCCTTGCAGTGATCCTGTCATCTTTTTCGGATCGAGATATATTGTTCTGCGGTAATGTTCTGGACGACTGCGGAATGTATATTGTTGAACTAACGGAAGGGTGCTGGTCGGCAGATATAACCTCATTATATGCCGAAAATGGCTCGACACTAGCCTTTTCAAGAGATTGATAAATCTTGCGTGGCCGCATTCGTTCATCTTCTGATAGCAAATGATGATCAATTTGGGAAGCTTTTTCTATTCTTGAAGTCATTTCATAAGGCCGGAGCTTCTCAGCATCTATATTACCTATGTCTGGCAGCTTTAAATCAATATCATTGGGCAGACTTTGCCTCAAATTAATCTCGCTGGGCAGGTTTTGGTTTACATTGTTTTCACTGGGCAAAGTTTGCTTTGCATTGATCTGATTGGGCAAAATTTGCTTTGCGTTGATTTCATTGAGCAGATTTTGTTTTGCATGAGCTTTGGAGAGCAACGGTTTTGGCGATAATGTTGCCGGTGTTTCAAATAAGCTTCCTTCTTCAGATACAGCTGAAGCTCCTCTTGGCGCCCGATCGTAGAGCCCAAGTCGGGGGCTATTGTCGCCATTCCTTCCGGTCTGATAGCCTTCTAGGAAATCAGATCCGGCAAAGCTTTGAGGTTTAAAGAGCCAATTTGATAATGGAGCTGTCCATGCTGGCGGATGCAAAGCCACATCAGAAGTGAGTCCCGCGCCCCTCTTCAATACATCAAAGAGAAAATTGCTCACATCCTCCCTCCATTGGCCAGCTCTTGATCCAGTAGCTGCAGGTATGTATATCTCTTCTTAGGTGTCAGGCTCATAATCTCGGCCTCACTCCAATGATAGTGGAAGGCTAGAGTATGCACCTCTCTGTAGAGGCTTTTCTTTCTGTTCTCTATCTCTCTGAAGAGATAAGAGGCTATATCGAAGTTTGTGGCGATTTCCATGCGGCAGAAAGGGCAGCTGAAGTTCAATGTCATCAGAGCCTGTCGATCAAGATCAGCCATCAATGAAGAGATCTTCTTGGCGAATTCCAGGGGCAAGTCGCCACTATTGTCTCTGCATCCACCTTCTCTTGATACAAGACAGCGATTTATAAGTAAATTCACCGCTGCATTGAGATCTCTATGAGCCAGATCTGCTGCCGCTTCCTGGTCAGATCCTCTGATAAGGCGAAACTGAGCCTTGCAGGAGTTGCTGTTGTCTGAGAGCACTGTCTCATAGACATCTCTTATCTCTGGATAGGGAGGAACCAGAAGGTCGCTTACTTTCAGATTTAGGTCCATCTTTTCTCTGCATTCCGGATTGGGGCAATTCAAGACGCACTCCATGAGCTCTCCCCAGGTGATGCGCTGCAGGTTTAGCAGCAAAGATTCTCGATCTCCTACTATCAGCGATCGTACTATCTCTTCATCTATCCTATCATAGGGCCCCAGGCGG
Organism: Methanothrix sp.; assembly: GCA_017994055.1. Lineage (GTDB taxonomy): Archaea > Halobacteriota > Methanosarcinia > Methanotrichales > Methanotrichaceae > Methanothrix. The sequence goes on along the minus strand of JAGOLL010000017.1, from coordinate 24,420 downwards.
ATAAGACACCTGGATAGCAATGCCGTAACGAGCTGGGCGGGAAGATGGGTCTCTCTTGCGTCCATCAAGAATACTTCATCTGCCCCGGTAATTGGCCGCAGTTCCGCATCTTGATAGCGAGAACCATCGGCCATTAAGCCTCCTGGTATAACGACAGCAAAAGATTCCATGGCAGTTTACATCAGCCAAAGGTCGGCTAAGAAGGCTCTTTTACCTCTGCATCCCTAACCCAGCCTTCATTTTCTAGCTTTATGGTCTGGATGGCTACGGCATTGGCATTTGCATCCAGATCGGGAAGAGCCTGGTATTCAGAGACCCAGCATCGAAAGATCTTGTAGGATATCACCTTCTGACCTGCTTCATTAAAGACGTCTAAAATTAAGTCCTTCCTAAAGTCCTTCAGAGATACCTCTGTCTCGCTGTTTTGGGCTTGGGCGTTCTCGTAGTTCCAGACCCTATTGGCCCAATTCTCGAACTCCAGATCATGAGTCACTCCACGCTCCATGGTGATGGGCTCGTATTTTGTCCTTCCTGGAGATTTCCGACTGCTGCTGGAATCGCCTCCTTCTCTATGCTCGACCACCTCTGTTGTCCTTTTTAGCGCACTGACCTTGCTCACTCCCGCCACATATTGTCCATCCCACTTTACCCTGAACTTGAAGTTCTTGTATGGATCATATCGAGTCGGCTTTATGCTGAATTGTGCCATGACTTCGGCCTCCTATGTCTGGATCTCCCCCGCCATCTGCTGAATCTTTATTATTACGAATTCCGCAGGCTTGAGAGGTGCGAATCCCACCAATATGTTAACAATCCCCTGGTTTATATCCGCTTGTGTGGTTGTTTCTTTGTCGCATTTGACAAAATAAGCCTCTCTGGGGGTTCTGCCCTGAAAAGCTCCCTGACGGTAGAGGCCACTCATAAAGGACCCGATGTTGAGTCTGATCTGGGACCAAAGGGGCTCATCATTGGGCTCGAAGACAACCCACTGAGTTCCCCGGTAGAGGCTCTCCTCTATGTACAGGGCCAGACGCCTGACAGGGATATACTTCCATTCAGAGGCCATGCGATCTGCTCCGGCAAGGGTTCTCGCTCCCCATACAATATTGTTAACCACAGGGAAGTTGCGCAGGCAGTTAATCCCCAGTGGATTAAGCTCTCCGTTTTCCCCGTCGGTGAGCCTGATCTTCAGCTCCTGCACTCCTGCCATGGCAGTATCTGTACCCGCGGGCGCCTTCCAGATTCCCCGCTGAGCGTCGATGCGGGCGTATATTCCAGCCACCACTCCGCAGGGAACGAACTCCTCCAGTCGGTTCTCTTTCAAGGGATCAGCCATCTTGATTCGAGGGAAATAGATGGCAGCATGATCCGGAAAGGCACCTCTCAGATAATCCACATTCTCCTTGGCAGCTTCTTTGCTGGTCCAATCGATGGGCGGATCGATGAGGAGGAATGCACGCTTTTCTTTGCAGAGGGTTAAGGCCGCTGCCCATGTACTTGAAGCCACATCCTGAATGGGCGTGAACGGTGGAATGCACATAATATTGAATATGTCCGTCTTTTTTAAGGCGTAGATTCCTGTTTTATCATTCTCAGAGCCCTCATATTCCTCATGAGTTAGTTCATTTCCATCGCTCCCTGCGGTTGATGGTAGAATCGGATCTGAGGTCTCCGCTGGGCGAATTGATGGAAAGCTTGTGCTGCCGCCCATGTAAGGATCTGGAATTTGAACCAGATTTGATTCCTGAGATAGAATCTTGCCTATAAATCTGGAATCATCCGGATCAAGAGTTACATTGAGAAATGCCTCTTTTGATAGAATCTGCTTTTTGTCGGCGGAATTTACCAGCTCGATGGCTATATTGAATATTTTATCGCCTAATTTCTCAACTTCGTTCTCCATTAGATCGCGAGTATCATGGTCTATGCTGATCTGCAGATTGCTGCCCCATGCGCCTTCGCTTTTCGCCTCCAGAAGGAGTTTTAGGCTACCGCTTTCCGGAGGAAGTTCGAATTCTGCACGGACGGCATCTTTAGTAAGTCTAACGATTACTCCATCGGTTCCCCCATTGAGGAAGTATTGCTGCACTGCATAACTCATGGTGCTGTGAATCCAAAGCCCGCCGAAGATACGCTCATAATCGCCAAAGCTGTGGATTATCACCGGCTCATTTGTTGGCCCTTTGAGAGCTCGCCCTACAAAAGCGGTGATAGAGGTCGACACGCCGATAATAGTGCGAACCCCGCTGGGAATCTCCTCAATGTAGACTCCTGGATATGTTGTTACGATAGGCATTTGAAGCCTCCTTAAAATTTAATCTCAATACTCACTACGGCGGTACCACTGCTTTTCTTCCGATTAGTATGGAAAGATCGGCATCATCGGTTGTCGAAGCATTGGCAAAATTTATCTTATTTGCTGAAGTCAGCAAACTGATAGCCCCATTGCCTATCAGAATAAGTGGGGCATCCAATTTGATAGAATCCCCATTTAGCGGCTTATAAGTTAGATTTGAATACATTGATTTGTCCGAGGCGCTAATCAATAGAAAATAAACCTGTGACAAAGCTCCGGGCTGCAAATCTACATCTATATTGCCGTTTTTTGGGACAGAAACGTCTATCTTGTCATATGCTTCAACAATTAAGGAATCGCCTGCCTTAACATCTGGACCGCCAGCTACCTTTGCATTAACTATCCAATCAATCTTCTCTGTCATTGAATCACCATGCTTGCCTGCAAATAAACTTTTTTTCCAAAAAATCGGAAGATATGGACTATTGACTATATCGAAATATATAATGCAATATTATGAAATCAACAATGCCTTATATCAATCCTCCTTAAATCAATTTATCTGAGGCAAAATCCTTGCTTAATCTCATTCAGGATTCTCCAACAAGATTGAACCAATAAAAGCTCTCTAAACTTATCAGCCAATAAATAAGGTATCAGCTTGTATTTCACATATCCTCTGGCAGAGGCAGATCTGTAAAGTGATGATATGGTCTTCGCCATGTCGCTACAGGATGATTCTTAAAATTTTATAATATAAAACTCAAATTTTGGCAATACATCTATCAGTACAACTACCTTTGCAGGAGTTTCATTGCCGAATTGCTCGCTCCTGAATGAAAGAATTCTTAATTCCATATGTTTTTAAAGTATAAATGTCTTTCCGAGAAACGAGAAACTTAAAAAAGACTATTGCTATTCAAACCTGCGTGGCTAATAACAGCAGACAGTCATATCCGGCATGAATTTCTCTGATAATTCGGCGCAATCTAGAAACCTCGCTAAATGAGATCTCTTGACTTGCATAAGCCCTCCAATCCCTATTATATTGTCGGATATGAGGCTTTAGGTCTTTTATTACGCTGTGAATAACTTCTCAAAGAATCGCGATCAAGCCTTTTCTGGCATCAATAACTGCTTATGCTTTTCTGTCAGCCGCTATTTGTAAATACTATCAAAGAGCTTCTAATGAAAATAGAAGATTATTATGTTCATCCAGATTAAAGGGAGGATTTAAATGATTTTATGTGAATGTGGTGAGATAGTGGATTGTGATACCTTTAAGGATTATATAAAAACTTCGGCAAATCCATCAACACCTACGATTGGGCATAGGAAATGCGGCCATATTTTCAACTTTGTCGATGGAAAACCTCCCAAGCGTTATTCCTCAAAAAAAGAGTTGAAAATATTGGCAGCAAAATATGCAAATAAGCACAAATTGAGCTTGAAGGATACCGAATTCCTTCTTATTGAGATCGATCGAATGAAATCATCAGGAAGGCTATCCGATGTTGAAATTTTGAACTCAGCCTTTCATAAGATATATTCGAAGCCCAAAATCATTTAGATGGTGATATTTGGCATTCGCACAATTAGTTGATTGAACCGGCGGAGGGGCACCCAGATGCAAGCCTCGGAGCATTACTATAAAATTAAATTGCTTTCACTGAGATTATTTAGAAGAATTAATAATGGTAGCTATGATCTATAAAGAATATTGTGAAATTACATCTTGTCCATTGCCCTCCTGGTACGCTCCAGAAATAAGGATATCACCTCGGAAGACTCGCCCATTCCCTGATTATGGGATGAGACCTGATAGCCCTCTCTCTCCAGAATGCTCTTCCAGGACTGGGGATCAACCCCGAAGAGATCTTTTTCCGCATGCCCTCCCGCCACCAGCATAAAAGGCATGAGCAAGATTCTCTCCGCTCCTCTCTCTTTCAGAGCCGGCAGCAGATCCTCAAGCCCGAAAGCGCCCTCGATGCTGGCCAAAAAGACATTTCTATATTGCTTATCCAAGATGCTTGCCAGAAGGCAGTAGAGAGCATCGGCGGGATGATTTGTGCCGTGACCAGCCAGAAGCACCGCTAACCTTGATCCCTGTTTATCTCTTTCTGAGGAGATATCAACGCCTGCCCGGCTGATAAGATCGGGCAGCAGAGAGGAGACCGTCCGACAGTCTGAGAGGCTTGAGAGAAGCGGCAGGCCCAGCTCCAGATTTGGGATGCGGGAAGCATGGTCCATGCGGAGGGCGTAAATCAGCTCCGCTATCTGATGAAACTCCCCGCCTGGCACAATCTGCAAGGACTGGACCGCTACCCTATCGCAGCCAAGATCCTGCAGCTCCTGCAGTGCGCCCGGTAGGTCAGGTACAAGGATGCCCTCCCTTTCTTCCAGCCTCCTTCTCATCAGCTTGGAGGTGAAGGCCAGCTGGACAGAGGATCCCGAAAACTCATTCTCATAAGCCTGGACTATTCCTTCATATGTGGCTAGGGCAGGAAGAGACAGAGATCCATAGGGGGCGAGGACAATTCCCGTTTTGCTTTTATCAACCATAACATCAACTTCTCACCTATAATGCTCGGGGATAGGATCCCAGCACCTTCACCATTGCCGCTTTGTCCCTGGCTGCGGCCACTGCCTCTCCAACCTCTTGATCCTGCATATGCCCCTCCAGATCGATATAGAAGTAATAGTCTCCCAGACCTTTTCGGCTGGGCCGGGACTCGATCCGGGTCAAATTGATATTGCGCCGGGCAAACTCCTCCAGTATGGAGTAGAGAGCCCCCGGTCGGTCTCTGTCCAGATAGATCACCAGCGAGGTTTTGTCTCTTCCGCTCCGGCCCACTCCCTCTCTTGCCACCACAATAAAACGGGTTATGTTGTCGCTTGCATCCTGAATCTCTCTGGCCAGGATCGAGAGTCCATACCTCTCCGCAGCGTCCTGGCCGGCTATGGCTGCCATCTCCGGGAACTCCTGGGCCAGCCGGGCGGCATGAGAGGTGGAGCCGGTGGTCCTGATCTCCGCGTCCGGATAGTGCTCATGCAGATACTTGCGGCACTGAGCCAGGGCCTGGGGGTGGGATAGTATGACCCTGATCTCCCCACCCCCCCGTCCTACAAGACAGTGCCTGATGGGAAGGTTGACCTCTCCCACAATGACCACATCCAGCCGCAAGAGTAAGTCCATGACCGCAGTAACCGCACCCTCCAGGCTGTTTTCCACCGGCACTATTCCTGCTTCAACCCGTTCCTGCCGGACAGAATCCAGCACGCTCTCAAAGTCAGGGAAATAGACCAGATTGGAAGCTCTCATTTCTTTGCACCAGAGAAGAGCCGCCTTCTCCGAGTAGGTGCCCTGTGGCCCCAGGACAGCTATGCGGCACGGCCCGGAGATTGCGTCCGGTCTCAATTCTCTCCCCGAGCCTTTTCATCCATCTCGGCCAAGAGCTCAGAAGCCCTGGATACGCTGATTCTGCGCTCAGCAGCCATGCGAGCGGCGATGATCTCAATCATATCGCACTTGGCTCCCGCCTGAACCGCCACGTTCTTGGCATGAAGTGACATGTGTCCCCTCTGAATGCCCTCGGAGGCTAGAGCCCGCAAGGCGGCGAAGTTCTGGCATAGTCCCACCGCGGCGATGATGCGGGAGAGCTCGTCTGCGCTTCTAACTCCCAGCATCTTCACCGCTGCCCGGGCCACGGGATGAACTCTGGTAGCTCCGCCTACCAGTCCCACCGCCACCGGCATTTCTATGCTTCCAACCAGGTCGCCGTCTCTGTTCTTCTCGTAGCGGGTGAGCGACCGATACTGTCCTGTCATTGAGGCATAGGCATGCGCTCCCGCCTCCACCGCTCTGGTATCGTTTCCTGTGGCTAAAACCAGAGCCGTCGCCCCATTCATGATGCCCTTGTTGTGGGTGGCAGCGCGGTATGGATCGATCTGGGCCAGCTCCGCTGCCAGGAGGATCCCGTCCACCACCTCATGCCCCCCTATCTCATCAGCTTTGAAGACTGCCCTGGCCCTGGCCAGACGCAGATCGGCTAGATTGGAGATGATGCGTAGATATACCCGCCCCCCGGTTATCTGCTCGATTCGGGGCGCCAGGGACTCGGCCATGGTATTGACGGCATTAGCCCCCATGGCATCCCGGCAGTCCACTATGAGATGGACCACTACCATAGGCCCCAGCCGGGAGTCTATGACCCTGACCTCGATGTCCTTGACCCCTCCTCCGAACTTGACCAGCATGGGATCCTTTTCATTAGCCATGGCAATGAGATCGTCTTTATGAAAGAGAACCGCATGTCGGGCGGAATAGGGGTCGGGGATGCCAGTAACCTGGATCTGGGCTCTCATGACCGGTCCGGTGCTGGTGGTGAGAAAACCGCCTCCCTCCCGAGCCATCTTGGCACCATTGCTGGCAGCGGCTATGACCGAGGGCTCCTCGGTAGCCATGGGGATGAGGATCTCCCGGCCATCGATGACGAAGTTGGTGGCAACGCCCAATGGAACCTGCATTATTCCTATCACATTCTCCACCATCTTATCCGCCGCATCCAGGGATAGGCCCTCTTTTATCTGGTCTATCTCCTCTTTTCCCAGTGAGGCCTGCTCTGCCGCAGCGGCAAGCCTCTCCGAGGGAGCCAGCCTGTAAAATCCCGATATTCTTGAAGTCATAGATCTCAATTCCTCTATCCCTGTTCCTCTGGAAGGGGAAAAACTTATTCCCGTCCGGGGATTTAATTTTATGGTCCAGTTCTCCCTCTCCCCCACCGCAGACATATCCGGGCGGGAGGAATCCCCTGGCCGCTCGAAGCCTGGTGCATAAGATCTCTTAAAAATCGACGGATCTGTTAGTGACAGCTTACGGCCAGCTCCTCATTTCATGCGCGAGATGGCCCATCACCTCTTGGGACGGGACCTGAGGCATTGGAGTCGCGGAATTTTAAAACGAGGCGGCGTCTCCTGATGGATGCAGGCTCCGGCCTCGTTCCGGGGGAAGAGAATCTGGGCCACTCCTCCTGCACTGCCTGAAGAGAAATCAGGCTGCTTCGGCCTCAACTTCTTATGCTGGCCCGTCTGAGCCATCTGTTTAAGCCATAAACCATGTCCTCTTAGGGATATTGATGATGCTTCCCCGCAAGTCCTTGAGCCGCTGGCGGAGAAACATGTAGATATATTGATCACCTATGCCAGTAATGAGGGGCACAAATGAGGACAGCCTGCTAATAGCAGAGATGATGTGATGAGCGATATTAAATCATTATTGGAAAAGTTGAGCAATGCCCACGGCATATCCGGGTGGGAGGGATCGGTCCAGCAAATAGTTAAAGAGGAGATTGCACCCTATGTGGACGAGGTCAGAATAGACAAACTGGGAAATCTGATTGCCGTAAAAAAAGGCGAGAGGCCCTCGGTCATGATCGAGGCTCATGCCGATGAGATTGGCCTGATGGTAAAACAGGTAGATGAGAAGGGATTTCTCCGGTTTATCCGCATTGGAGGCTGGTTTGACCAGACCCTCCTCAACCAGAGGGTGGTCATTCACACCAGATCCGGCCCGATCAAGGGAGTTATCGGCTGCAAGCCACCCCATGTGATGAAGGAGGAGGAGAGGAAGAAGATCGTGGAGGGCAGAGACATGTTCATAGATGTGGGCTGCTGCAGCGACAAGGAGGCGGAGGCCTTGGGCATTTTCCCCGGCACACCGGTATCCATAGACCGGACATTTGCCATCCTCCAGGGCGATCGGGTCACGGGCAAGGCCTTTGACAACCGGGCCGGCCTGGTGGCCATGATTGAGGCCCTGAAGAGGACACAGTCCAGGTCAACCATCTATGCCGTGGCCACGGTGCAGGAGGAGGTGGGCCTCAAGGGGGCCAAGGTTGCCGCCTACGGCCTGGATCCGGATGTGGCCATAGCATCGGATGTAACCGTTCCGGGAGACCATCCGGGAATAGAAAAGAAGGATGCTCCTATAGAGATGGGCAAGGGGCCGGTAGTGGTTGTAGCCGATGCCTCCGGGCGGGGCATCATGGCCACCCCTCAGGTCCTGGAATGGATGGTGGGAACAGCTCGGGAGTTCGGAATCCCGGTGCAGATGGAGGCCTCGGAAGGAGGAACTACAGATGCCACGTCCATCTACCTTACCAAGTCCGGCATTCCCACCGGGGTTATAAGCGTGGCCACACGCTACATCCACTCACCGGTGGAGCTGCTCTGCCTCAGCGATGTGGAGAGATCGGCGGAGCTGATGGCCAGGTGTATGGAGACGGCAGGCAGATACTTTTAGATCTTTTTTAAATCTCTTTTTTTTTCTTTTTCCCGGCATCCGAGATTCTTGAAATAGGCGCTCATGATGCACACATCATCCTCCAGCCCCATCTGCTCGAACTGCTGGCAGGGGCTATCCTGGTAGCAGGGCAGATGATGGATGGAGCAGACGGCTATCTTTTCTTCTTCTGCTTCGCCGGGGCAGCTCTGAAAGAAAAGATGGGGACATTTCAGTCCGGATGGCTTGAAGATCATGCTGCAAGGATCAAGGCGGTCGATGCTGCCGTCTTCCCGGATGTGATCCGGATTGATAACGAAGATATCAAGATGGAGGCAGCATCCTCCGCAGCGCAGGCAGATCATGCTCTTTTGAGTTATGCTACGGGCTTGTGTCAGCGTTGGCAGGTCGATCCATCAGGTCAGATCCGGCTGGAGTATCATCAATTTTATGTATTCCACCAGTATGGGAATCTCTCCCGCTGCCACCGGCCTCCAGCTCTCATCGATCAGCGGCTCCCAATCAGGTCCCTTCTTTGCCCAGGCCAGGATCTCCTCATATCTGCACTGTCCCGAGGTCAGACCATCGGTCTTGTTCTCAAAAAATCCAAAGAACCTCTTGCTTATGGGGCCGTACTCAGCCAGATACCAGTTCATGCCTTTCTTATTATATAGATGCATAAATATGATCTCCTGGCCGATGCAGGAGTGGTCAAAGGTCAGAGCTGGAAGTAGAGCCAGATCCTTAGATGATAAATCGCAGAATTTTCTAGACATTGCCAGCACCAAATCTACCGATCCGCTGCCATATTCTGCCCTGGGGGATATCAATCTTCTCCTGAATAGCAACTCTCTTCCTCAATCATCATGCAGGGCAATAGGTCAATTGCCACCAGCGCGCCGTCTTCGCAGCAATCTATCTGAATAAAACATCCGCTCAGGGCAAATGCCCTCTCAAAAAACCTCAATTCGGACTGCCCTAGGATGTTGCCCTTGAACTCGCCGCCTTGCACAGATATGCTCACTGCGACCAGATCATCATTCATGGCTGAACTCATAGCCAATCTTTTCGCACCTCTGCCGGCAAGCCTCTCCAGGAGGTCGGTCATGGCTTCTACAAATCTCTCTTTTTCCAGCCGCACCTTTGGAAGGCTCTGGCCTGCCGCCAGCTCCAGAGTGGCCCTCTCAAATACATCGATATGATCTATCCTGGAGCGCAGCTCTTCCAGGTATGCTTCATGATCTTCTGCATCGATTATTGCCGCCTCATCATATGATCTGAACTCCACCTGATCCATGACCTCCATTAGTAGGTCGTTGATCTCGATAGAGGCGGCAGAAAAGGAGGGACGATAGCCCCTGTAGGTTATGCTGTAGTCGCTGAGCAGCCTTCTGGTCCTGCGGAGCAATGATCGATTTACAATGGGCTTCAAAGCACTATCCTCAATGGCCCGGTCCAAATTGCCCACCATCTGGCCCGCCTTATGGACCAGCTCCCAGTTCAGCTTCCGGCCAGAGCGCATTTCCTGGACAAATCTGTGGAAGCTGGCGAAGAGCTCATCGATCTCTGTCGCATTGATCAGCGACTGCAGGCGCGCTGCCTCGCCTGCCTCTTCAATGCTGCTCAGCACATAGGAGGTATAGGCCAGCCTTCCGGTTATTATGATAAAGAGCCTCTCCAGCTCGGCCATCAAATCCTGGGCATAGTCTGCTGTATTTCTGGCCCAGAGGGGATTGATCTCCTCCAAATCGGATAGAGATAATACATCCCTGTACATGGACCTCAGGATCTGCCGGGCCTGATGGGCATCAATGGGCCGGCCGTGACCGGGAAAGCAGATGCGAATCTCCTCCTGATCCAAAATCCAGAGAACCATTTCGATGGAGGAGAGAAGATCCTTCTGGCTCCAGCCGTATGCTCCAGCCGTACCTGGATTGGGGGCAAAGAAGAGGTCGCCCAGAAAGAGGGTGCATCCTGCTTTAAGGCAGATGCTGTCCGGGCTATGTCCTGGAAGGGGATAGATCTGGAGCAGATCTCCACCGCCCAAAGATATCTGCTGGCTGATCAGCTCCCTGCCTCGGTCCATCTCTGTGGCTAGGGTGCGATAAGAGAGTGCTGTGCCATCCAATTCCAGCCTTCGCGCCCCTTTGAAGAGGATATCCTCATTTGAGAGCAGCCGGAGATCGGAGAGAAAAGGAAACAACTCTCTGCCCAGCAGGCCGGCCAGAGTCAGCCTTTCATCCTGAGCTTCCAGGGCTTTTGCACCCGTCTCTTGCACTGCCACCAGCACCCGGCCCAGCCCCCTCTCCTCATGGCAGCGCCTCAATTGATAGCAGTGATCCAGGTGGATATGGGTCAGGTATATCACCACCGGACGGGGCCTCTCCTCCATCAGCCTCAGCATATCATCGACCAGAAGATCCCACTGCTCATCCAGAGCGCCAGGATCGATCAGTGCTATTTGATCCTCCCCCGAGAGAATATAGGAATTAGAGGACATGAGATCGATCTTGCGAATATAGGGTATGACTTCGGTTCTCCCGGCTGCCCGGACCGGAGCGGGAGCATTTGATTGGATCATGGCAACAGTCCATCACGGCATTATCTATAATCACTATCATTAGGCAAGCTACATATTTAACAGTTATGTTTAATTAGATTAGATGCCATTCTCTTTTAAAGAGCAATTCAATAGAAAGGATTGAAGTTATGAATCTGCGCAATAAGACCCTGATAGTCACAGGACTATTTCTGGTCTGCTTGATATTGATACTGTATATAGCAGCCCAACTGCAATTAAGGAGCAGTTTTTCCGATTTAGAGGAGAGAAATGCCAAGGTTGATGTGGACAGAGCCTTGAATGCTATATCCAATGAACTGACGGCGCTTGGCGATCTGGCCAACTTCTGGGCAGCCAGAGATGATATTTACGCTTTTATGACCACGGGCAATCCTGATTTCATCAATTACAGCATGAGCACTGGCAGCCTTACCAATGACAGCCTGCATAATACGGAGATCAATCTATTGCTATTCCTGGACTCCTTGGGTCAGATCGTCTTTTCCAGGTTCTTGAATGCCAGCGGCAGCGCAGAGGAGATACCGCAAGATTTAATCCAGCAGTTATCCTTGTACGGATTTTGTCCCGGATGCCTGGACAAGAAGAGCAGATTTGCAGGCATAATTCTGCTGTCCGGCCAGCCCATGATGATAGTCACCCATCCCATAACCAATAGCAAGAAAAACTCTCCATCTATGGGCAGGGTGGTTTTAGGCCGCTACTTAACTCAAAAAGAGGTTGATAAGCTCTCCGGCATCATTCAATTGAACCTGACCATCTATCCATTGGACGATCCTCAGATGCCCCAGGACTTCCGAGAGGCCCAATCCCAATTGTCATACAGCTCTCCGGTGTTTGTTAAATTGCTGGATGGAGAGAGCATAGCCGGATATGCCCTGCTGACAAACATCTATGGCAATCCCCTTATGATCCTGGGCGTCAATGCATCAAGAGAGATCTATCGACAGGGCGCGAGAAGCATGAAAAGCTTTGTGATTTTATTCTCCGCTGCCGGGCTTTTATTCCTGTTGATGACATTGAGCTACCTGGACCGGTCGGTTCTCTCCCGCTTGGTTAGCCTCACCACGAGCATCACCAGCATTGGAAGGTCTCCAGAGCTATCGACATCATTGAGGGTGCAGGGAGAGGACGAGCTGGCACATCTGGCCATATCCATCAATGATATGCTTGCAGCATTAAAGAGCGCCAACAAGGATCTGGTCAATAGCGAAAGACGCTACCGAGGTGTAGTTGAAGACCTTCCAGATCTGATATGCAGATACAGCTCTGATGGTATGATCAATTTTGTCAATGCCTCATTCTGCACATTTTTCTCCGCAGGGGAGCAGGATATCTTGGGCCAAAAAATAGACGGATCTGTCTGGCAGGAGCATCTGAAATCTGCGCGAGAACTTGAGGGCAAGATCAATGAAAACTATCCCACCTTCAGCTATGAAAGCCATTATAAAGCGCCTGAGGGGTCACGCTGGATTTTATGGACGGCCCGGGGCATATTCGATCAAGCCGGATCTCTGGTTGAGATTCAATCCGTAGGAAGGGAGATCACAAGCATAAGAGAAGCGGAAGAGGCCTTGCGGGAGAGCGAAGAGCGCTATCATCTTCTGGCGGAGAATATGACGGATGTTATCCATCTCAATGCCACAGATGACAGTCTCAATTTTGTGTATGTATCACCATCCATCAAGCAATCCGGATATCAGCCCTCCCATCTGATCGGCAGGTCGCCTTTCGATACTCTGGTTATGTCTGAAGATACAGCAATCGTCAAGTCGTTTCTGAGGAGGATGCTAACCCGCAGGAGAGAAGATACCATAGAATATAGAATTCAGACGATCGATGGATCTTTCGTATGGGTCGAAACCATCGCCAATCCCATATTGGATGAGGAAGGAAATGCGATCTACATTGCCTGCACCACCAGAGACATAACAGAGCGCAAGAAAGCCGAGGAAGCCAGAAGGGAGAGCGAGGAGCGCTATCTGCTCTTGGCGGAGAACATGACCGATGTGATCCATCTCCATACTCCCGATCCCGATCTCACTTATGTGTATATATCGCCTTCTATCAGGCAAGCGGGATATGAGCCTTCGGAACTGATAGGCAGGTCGCCTTTTGAAAATCTGATCCGGCCTGAGGATAAGGAGATTCTAAGGCAATCCCTGAGCAGATTGCTGGCCGATAAGAGCCAAGAGATCACTGAGTATCGGATTAAAGACAGAAAAGGATCATGCATCTGGGTCGAGACCATCGCCAATCCCATACTGGACGGGGAGGGGAATGTGATCTATGTGGCCTGCTCCACCAGGGACATCACCCAGCGCAAAAAGGTTGAGGCAGCCCGGAGGGAGAGCGAGGAGCGCTACCTGCTTTTGGCTGAGAATATGACTGATGTGATCCATCTCCATACACCCGATCCCGAGCTTCATTTTGCATATGTATCGCCTTCCATCAGAATTGCTGGATATGAGCCCTCAGAGCTGGTAGGCAAGCCTGCCATCGGGCTGTTTTTTGGGCCGGAAGGCTCTGAGATCATCGGACAAGCTCTGCAGAGATTCCTGGAAACCAAGAGAGGAGAGGTTATTGAATATCCGGCCATAATGAAAGATGGGTCACACCGTTGGGTGGAGACCATATCCAGTCCCGTCTTTGACCGGGAAGGGAATTTGATATACATAGCCAACTCCTCCCGCGACATCACCTCTCGCAAGAGAGCCGAGGAGGCCCTGCGAGAGTCGCAACAACAGATGGCCGATATCATCAGCTTCATGCCCGAGGCCATAATGGCCATAGACCTGAACGGAAAAGTGATGATATGGAACCGGGCTATGGAGGTTCTCACTGGGGTCCTGGCCAAAGACATCCTGGGCAAGGGCGATTATGAGTACTCACTGCCCTTCTATGGATACCGGCGGCCAATACTGGTGGATATGGTGCTGGAGCCCCATGAGGGCTGGGAGGCGGAGTATCTGGGCTTCAAGAGGGAGGGCACCGCGGTTATAGGAGAGGTTTTCATTCCCACCTTCGGCCCCCATGGCTCATACCTTCTGGCCAAGGCCACTGCTCTCTGCGATGAGATCGGCAATACCATGGGAGCCATAGAGTCGGTCCGGGACATGACGGAGAGGAGGATAATGGAGCAGAAGCTGGAGAGGTCCAGGACGGAGCTTCATGTGGCGGCTGAGATCCAGAAGAGCTTTATTCCCAAGACAACGCCGGAAATAGCCAACTTCGAGGTGGCGGCAGTTACCATCCCGGCTATGGAGGTGGGAGGCGACTTCTATGACTTCATTGCTCTTCCCCATGGCGGTCACGGCCTGGTTATAGCAGATGTGGCAGGAAAGAGCATACCTGCTGCCCTTTTCATGGCTCTATCCAGGATGATCATAAGGGCCAGTGCCGCCCATCAGTCCCTGGCCACCGAGGTGCTCAGAAATGCCAATAATATGATTGTATCCGATGCCACAGCAGGCATGTTCGTCACCCTGCTCTTCGGAGTTCTGGACGGAGAGGCCCTCACACTCAAATATGCCAATGCCGGGCACCCCACTCCGCTTATCTTCAAGAGCAGGGACTGCAGATATGTGGAAGAGATGGCCTGCGGCATAGCCCTGGGAGCAAAAGAAGGCGCCTCCTATGAGGAGCAGACCATCAAATTCGAGCCGGGAGATGTAGCCGTCTTTTATACCGATGGCGTCACCGAGGCCATGAGCCCAAGAGAAGAACTCTTTGGAATGCAAAGGCTCATCGGGGCTGTGAGCAAGACCTGTCAGTCAACCGCTGAGGAGATCATGTTCAGGATAATGGAGGAGGTCTCGGTTTTTCGAGGAGATCGAGAGCAGAATGATGACATCACCCTGGTAGTGCTTAAAGCCTGCCCCAGAGAGGAGGAGCACAGTCTCCTCTCGGTCTGCTCAAGGGATGAAGAGATCCCCAGATTAAATGAGGAGCTGGAGAGGATCATGTCCAGAGCAGGATTTGCCGAAAAGCAGATACTGGACATGCAGCTGGCGGTGGAGGAGGCCTTCATTAACATCATCCGACATGGATATCATGGAGATCAGGGAGCAGTCCAAATCGCAATTGATTTCCTGAAAGGCCGTCTTACAGTCACAATAGAAGATGATGCTCCCCGGTTCGATCCCACCAAATTCGAAGAGCCGAACTTTTCGGCTGACCTGGAGCAGCGGCCCATAGGTGGATTGGGAATCCATCTCATGAGGTCACTGTCTGATGAGATTAGATATGATTTTGAGAGGGGAAGAAATAGATTGATGCTGATCAAGATAAAAGACAGGCCATTGATGGGACCCCATCAGGAGGCGGGATGAAATGCAAATATCCACCAATAGCAGAGATGATGTCTGTATTATTGAGATATTGGGAAGGATGGATAGCATCAGCTCCAAGGAGATAGAGGCAAAGCTGAATGATGTGATTGAGCATAACAAAAACAAGATCATCATAGATCTGGCTGCAGTGGACTATATCAGCAGCGTGGGGCTTAGGGTTCTCCTGTCAGCTCTTAAAAAACAAAAGGAGAGAGAGGGATCGATTAGATTGGCGTCTCTGCAGCCATTTGTAAGAGATATATTCAGGATGACCGGATTTGACAGGATCTTCTCCATCTCTGTCGACCAGGAGGAGGCAATTGGCCAATTCAATGCTCAAGCCTGATTTTATGATTCGACTTCCAAAGGAAATATGATAATTATGAAGATAGCAGTTAAAGAGGTGCAAGGCATTTGCCTGATATCAATATCGGGAAGAATCGACTCTAGATGTTCAGTCGACCTGGAGAGAGCTCTATATAAAGCTATAAGTGAGAACTCCAGGATAATTATTGATTTGGCCGATACCGAATACATAAGCAGCTCCGGTCTGCGTGTCCTTCTGGCCGAAAAAAAGAGGCTCGGAGAAATAGACGGAGAGATGATATTGATGCAGCTTCAACCGGCGGTAAGAGATGTCTTTGAGGTTGCCGGCCTCGCCAGGCTGTTTTTAATTAAAAAAAGCTGGGAGGAGGCCCTCCTTTCAATTAAATCCCGGCTGTAGCTTCTGCTCCATCATAGAAGCTGGTGTCAAAGATATCCTCTTCTGTCAGAATCTTTGCTTCATTGTTCTGCTGGCGGCAGGACTCTACATAGACAAGGGTGGAGGGGATCTGGAGGTGAGGATCGCTTATCCACTTGCCGTCCCATGTCTTTAGGGAGTATCTGACCATCTCCAGATCCTGGCCGGTGTGATTGGCATAGATCCGCGCCGCCTGGGCAGGATGAGAATTGACATACTCCGTAGCCTTGATATGGATTCTTACTATCTGCTCCACCAGTTCGGGTTGATTGCGGATGAGATTGCCACTGACCACCAGGCTGCAGCAGGCGTGGCCGGGCCACATCTCTCCCGAGGCTACCTCGGATCTTCCTTTATCTGCCATCTCGATTATAGCCGGGGCGGGATGGGGGAGGAACACAGCGTCAATCCCGCCCGAGATAATGGCTGAAACCGCATCTCCTGGACCCATTGCGGTGATATTTACTTGAGAGGCATCAACGCCGTTTTGGGCCAGCCATTTTCGCAAGACAATATCCTGAATCGAACCGATTGGGAATGTGGAGACCCTCATTCTGGCCAGAGATGGAGGACCCCGGTATGGCACATCAGAGCGGAAGACCAAGTCGGAGCCATTGATGTTCACCGCGGCCACAATCCTGGCGTCCAGGCCCTGATACATTGCAGATATTGGAGGCGAGGTGCCGACATATGCTATATCCAGTTCTCCTGCCATCATGGCCTGCATCTCCGGAGGTCCAGAGGGAAATCCGAACTCACGCACCTCCTTAATCCCGAATGGCTCCAGATCCTCTCTCCACCAGCCGAGATCTGTGGCCACCATCTCCGCTATTTGATGGGTGCTGGGCTGATAGCCTATCCGCAGAGTGGTTATGTTCTCATGCTTGTTCTCTGGACTGGATATGCAGCCTGAAAAGACCAATGAGGCAGACAGAAGGAGTACCAGAAGAATCGATCTCTTCAATGAGATCACCTCTATTGCTAATAATTATATATGTTCATAGTATAAAGCTTTTCCTACCAGAACCATGGCAGCGACTCACAGCTGCAGTTGATCTTATCAAGTCGGCTCGGTCCGATCATTGATCTGGAAGGAGATGAGAGCTTCTCTGGATCATAATGCTTATGGACTTGAAAGGATAAGGCATTTTCTATGAGATCAAAGGATATAATTTGTATGCTATTCCTGTCTTTAGTGCTGACCAGCAGCATCGGCTGCTTGGCTAAAGACTCAGCTGGTGCAGGAGACGTAAATCCGGCCATACCAAAGGAGGGGCTGCCCCAGGGATTCAAGCTGCTGGCAGCTCTGCCCGAGATGGACAACAGCGTGAATATGACCGACTACATCGAGGATTTCAATGGAGAGAAAGATATCGGTCCGGCCAATGTATCGGTGGGCATCTATCAATGGTCCGATCCTGGAAAGTCCTACGATGCCAAGATTACCCTGATCCAGCTCTCCGATGAGGAGAAAGCAAATAATGCCATCTCCAACTTTAAGTCCCAGTATGACAAAATGCTGGCCCGCGGCCTGCCTATATTCAGCAACATCACGGTCAACGGCCATGAGAGCCTGCAAATAAACGACATACGGGGAGACAATAGCATCAGGTATCTCTTCCTCTGGAAGTCCAACAGCCTGGTGACTCTGGTTGAGGGCAACGATAACCGCAATCAAAGCCTGGAATTTGCGGAAGCTACTGGATTCTAAATTGCGGCTTTAAACTGGCTCCCATATGGGCAAAAAGACTATCTATCTGCGATGTCACAGGAACGACAAATCTATTAAGACAAGTAGCGGCGGAAGATGCAGCCTTCGGCGAGGCTGGTCTCCCGCTTTGAAGACTTTTTCCAGCCGGGATGCAACTGGGGAAAGATGACAATGCCAACAGTCCAATTATTGGCCGATGGGATATGTAATCGAGAAGAGCGAAAATATGACCCGCCTCATCTGCCAAAGGACTGGGCACTAAAATATAAATTTTCCAAGCACATATGATAATCCAGGATGTTGATATGATGAACAAAGACCCTGAAAGCATCACCTCCGAATTAAAGGCGGTCCATGAAGATCTGCGACTCATACCGGCAGAGATAATTGTGGTATCTGATTGGGTTCGCATGAAATGCCGTTATGGGTGCGATAATTATGGCAAGCGCCTGGGCTGTCCGCCCTTTAGCCCCACCCCCGATGAGACCAGAGCGGTCATCTCCGAGTACCGCTATGCTGTTCTGGCCCGCTTCAAGGTTACTCCTGACCCCAAGATAGCGGCAAAACATAGCAGACGGGCCCTATCAAGCTCTGCAGTAAAGATG
Organism: Methanothrix sp.; assembly: GCA_017994055.1. Lineage (GTDB taxonomy): Archaea > Halobacteriota > Methanosarcinia > Methanotrichales > Methanotrichaceae > Methanothrix. Next base: position 5,877 of record JAGOLL010000017.1, on the reverse strand, counting down.
CAGAATACAATGGCTGAGCTGGAGAGAGCTGCTTTTTTGGCCGGCTGCTATAAGGCCTTCAGCATGAGTGCCATGCCCTGCGCACTTTGCGAGACATGCGTAATCGAGGAGATGCATAAAAAGGATCAGGCTATATTCCCTCTGGACGGCATCAAATGCAAGAACAAGGAAATTATGCGTCCCTCAATGGAGGCCTGCGGCATTGATGTCTTCAAGACGCTGACAAATGCCGGCTTCAAACCGGAGGTTCTCAAAAGCACCAAGGAGAATGTGGAGATCTATGGTCTGATTTTGCTGGACTAGGATGTTAGGCTAATATACCACAAAATTCCTTGCAGACATTTAATGCAATGGGAATTGATCGGCTCAGGGGCGGCTCTCCTGACCATGTTCGGCTTTGTGCCCCAGATAATAAAGATCCAGAAGACAAAATCTGTTGAAGATGTAAGCCTGCACATGCTGCTGCAATTCGCTCTGGGAATGCTGCTCTGGCTGCTCTATGGCATTCACATCAATGATGGCATTCTCATCGTAGCCAATGCTGTTTCATTTATAAGCCTGGCTGTGGCCATCGGATTATTTTTTAGATACAGGGCCTCGGCATCATCCGGCCCTTGAGAATAGAAACTGCAAAATCAGGGGCAATTTGTCAAAAGAGGCTATCTTTTAGAAAAGCTTTACTTTAATCCTTTCCATCAATCGCTCCAGAGATCCCTTTGTGCTCATCCTGTTGTCACAGGGTGAGAAATCCTTGGGGCTGCATCCGGCCAGCAGGTCCATGACACTGTATGCCATATCATCTGCTCCCATCTCCTCCAGCCGCTCCAGGAATAGGGCGGCCTGGGAGTTGAACTCCCGGCATCTGCCCGCCTGTGAGACTGCGGCCTCATGAAGCTCATAGAGGCGCTCCAATTCCTTCTGGATCTGCCTCCAATCCTCTCTTTGCATTATGCCACTGGCTCTGATTGCCGATTATAAATAGTCCTGCTATTTGACAGTCGAAAAGAGCAGGGCTGCTACAAGGATCATGACCGGGAAGGCGGAAAGGGCAGCTATAAGCCCGAAATCGTCCGCTATCTGATCTCATTCTCTTCGGCAATCGTCCTCAGGAGAGGCAAATCCAGAATTTGCGATGACAAGTCGGTCTGCAAAATCAGCGGGCTCTAATGAGGATATTTTTGAATCAGGAGCATCAGGTCTTGATGCTCTCATGGATCCCAGGTTTGGGCGCTGCCCATTCTTTGTAGTGGTAGATCTGGACAGCATGAGCGAGATATCCAATGCCAACTCCAGCAGCGTCCCAGGCATTCAGGCTGCCCAGGAGGCGGTAAGGCAGGGCGCTGCAACTCTACCGCTGCAGCCTGACCATTAGCAGGGATCTTCTCTCCGGCAGCTGCAATTGCCATAATGCTCAGGGCCGAGCTGGTCCGGGACAGTGCAGGGAGGCAGGAGGGCTATGGATCAATAGCCCAATCGGGAGCCTTGCATGGATCCACCTGATTTGGGGCATTTGATCCCCAAGGCTCACCCCCGTCCTGCCCGTTTCAGCTCTTGACGATCTCCTGGAACTGTTCCGCCTCCAGATACCGGGGTTGGTACTCTATTCCTTGGCCCTCCAGATCGCTGACATAAGAGCGAAGGTGCTTTCTGGAGCCGGCCAAAAGTCCATCATAGACGTTTCTCACATCCTCCGCCTGGCTGGCTAACAGCTCCTTCTCCAGGTCCACGATGCTTATCTCCTCGAAGATGGCTGCCACGGTCAGAGCGTCCTGGTCCGACTGCAGACCTTCTGCCAGAAGCTGATCGTGGATCTCCTGCAGGGTCTGGTTTTGAAACACCCCCGGCTCATCAGGAGGAAGGGTCAGTCCTTGCTTTTCCATAACCGTCCTGGCCTGGTCCATGTGGCTGCTCTCCGATCTGACAAGATCCAGGAAAATGGTCATATTGTTCTTCTCATACAGGCCGTTATACAGATCCCGGGCAGCTTTCTCCTCCTCCCATATAAAGATCAGGCCATCTTTCTCTCGTGCTGTAAGCGTTGCCACAGCAGCCCCGGCTGCAGCCGCCTCTCCGCCGGTCAAGCTCAATATTCCCTCCCCGTAGGCAATATTGTGCTTGAGGCTTATGTCTGGATTGCTGGAAAGGGCCCAGATCATGGATACCGCCCCGCCGGGAGAGAAAGCCTTGTCGAAGCGATCGCCGGTATCAAGCCGTCTTTTAAGCTCGATTACGGTCCTGCCTGCCGATTTGCTGCCGCCTGATTCCATGATATCGTCCGAGCCGCCAAGCATGGTGTCCTCGATATGTGGGCCGTAGTTGCCGGTGCAGTACTCATCCAGAACCACTGCCTTGCCGCCCTGCACCGAGGCCAGGATGATATCCGCATTCTTCATCCACTCCAGGGGATCAAAGCCTATGGCCAGCCAGGCATCAGTGCTGCCGTTTAGGGCCAGGAAAAGATACTCCTTATCATTCTTCCAGGAGACTGCCAGGTCCCCGCCGCTGTAGCCCTGCCTGGCCGATCCCTGCAGGAGCATGCTGCGGGAGTACTCGCCATCCCCAATAATCCCATCTGCCTTCCACTCCTCGTTAGCCTCCTGCTCCATCACCTCTGGAGCCTCCTGCCGCTCAATGCATCCGGAGAAGAGCAGAAGCAAGCCCAGTATCAATGCGATTAACGCTGACCTCATTCGCCACACCTGAAACTTATATTGGCAGGCTGAATATATGAAATTATCGAAAAAAATACATGCGGTGCAATGGCCTAAAATAAAAAGACTATTATCCCTTCAGTCTGATCCTGAACTCCTTTCTATGCCTCTTCTCCTCGTCCAATATATGCTTTAGAACGCCGACCACTTCCGGATCATCCAAGATGTCTATCTGGGCTTTATATTTTTCAATTCCCTCCGTCTCCAGAGCGATCTGCATCTGCAGCATGCCTGAGGTGTCTTCAGCCGAGAAATCCAACTCTTTATGCTGCATCACCGGCTTTCCGCCTCTTTTTGTTATCAGATCCGCCAGCCACCACATATGCCTCATCTCATCAACAGCTATGGCCTCTGTGACCCGGCTGGACTCGCAATCCTTCATCACAAATGAGTTTCTCACATAGATCAATGTGGCTTCCAGCTCCCTCATGAAGTTTTCATTGAGGATGGCGATGACATCTCTGCTCTCCATAGAAATTCTCCTGGCTGAAAACAAAATTATATTGTCGAATCTATTTAACTCTGATGCCCTCTCCCGGACTTGTCTGGAGGGCTAAGCCTTCTGCCTTTTGCGGCCAACCATCCTCACGATTCTCAAAGAGGCGCTGAGTGAAGGCCGGGAGAGCGCAAATCTGAGCAAGGCCAGAAGCAGAAGCGCCGGCCAGATTCGCAGGGCTGCGCAGCCCTGGCCGTCCAGCTTTTGCTGGGAGAAGCTTGGCTGGATATCGATCTCAATAGGGTAGAGGGATTGCAGGTATCCTGCAGCCGACCAGAGGCAGGCAGCGATAAGGCCGGTGTCGGCAGGATCCTCCAGTCCTATATACAAAAATGCCCTGAGGTAGCTTATGCGGATGGCACGGGCCATGCCTCTGAGAAGATGCTTCAGGTTGTCCTTGAGGCCCTCGGTCTGGAGTATGGACAATGCATCCTGAAGGCTCCATCCGCGTCTTTTTCTCTCCGCCTCTCCCCTGGCTTCCTTTCGGCCCTCCTCCTGAGCCTTCTCTTGAGATGTTTCAATCGGCGGTCGGGGATGGATCATCTTCTCTCTTCCCTCCTTCTTATCTATACCCGACTTCTCCTCAGAGGGTCCATTCCCGGTCCCTTTTTGCGGCTGGAGATTGATCTTTATCAGGCCAAAGAGCCAGACTAAGCTAATATCCGGCCTGCGACCTGGGGCTGCCTCCCCCACCAGGTCTACGGGGATCAGGAGCAACAGCAGGATAAGAAAAAATGAGATTAATGCAATTGACAGAAGCATATGAAGGCTAATCTATCCTGATCTCGGTATCCTTCTTGTCTCCTTCTTTATGCCCCAGCTCCACTCTGTCTTCCTCCCGGTCTTTCAGCTCTTTTTTCAAGATCTGAGGAAGCTTCTCCAAAACGCTCTCAATAATCGGATACTTTACCTCCCGGTTCTTTTCAACCGATTCAACCCTGACCCTATCTTTTTCAATTACAATAACCGCTACCGGCTTCATCTTGAAGCCGCCGCCTGCTCCGCCTCCCGTTCCTTCTGATCCTTCTTTGGCCGGGCCGGCTCCCGCTCCAAAGCCCAGGCTCACGCTCAGCAGAGGCACAACGGTCATGCCTTCCGATGTAACCGGCTCGGCTACCACGGTCTTGCTGGTCAGAAGCTTCTCCAGCTCAAAGATGGTGGCCTTCAAGAGGTCTTCGCACTCGTTCACAATTATACCCGACGATATATTGCTGTCAGAGGTTATAAATTTTCCTTTTAAATATAGAAAAATATCCTGAGTTGAGAGGCTGCATAAGGCAGCAAGAGGCTGTTGACGCTGACGGTTCGGCATGGAAAAGACAGTGAGATTTGAGCCAGGGAGACTCTGGTAAAATTATATCAACCTAGAAGTGGGATCTATGGCGATGAGCTTTGGGCGCCATTCAGAATACATAGAGCGGTCATCAGCTCGTGATTTGGGGGTCCTGGGCGACGATCTGTACCGACAGGGCAGATATCTTGAGTCGGCGATGATGTATGAAAAAGCTCTGGAGATCGCTCCTCATGATAAGTCTCTCTGGAACAGCAAGGGCCTCGCCCTCTGCCGACTAAAAAAACTGGAAGAGGCTTTAGCAGCATTTGAAAAAGCCATCGCCATTGATCAATCCTATCTCGATGCCTGGAACAACAAGGGAGTGGTAATGTACCGGGCCAAGATGTATGAGCAGTCCCTGGAGATCTTTGATGAGATCATCAAGATGGACCCAGGATATATCAAAGCCTGGTACAATAAGGGAGTGGTGAAGGGAAGAATGGGAAGGCATCTGGAGTCCATAGAGGAGTATGACAGGGCTTTAGAGATCGATCAGACCAGGCCCAAGATCTGGAACAACAAGGGCTCCGCTCTGGGAAATCTAGGAGAGTACGAGCGGGCCATATTGTGCTTTGATCAAGCCATAGATCTGAAGCTCAACTATGCCGAGGCCTATGCCAACCGGGGCGTGGCTTACAGCAAGCTGGGCCTACATGATCAGGCTCTAAAGGACTTCAAGCAGGCTATAGATATCGATCCCGCAAATCCGGAATCCTGGTGCAATAGAGGCGAGGCTTTTCGCCGGCTGCAGCGATATGAAGAGGCCATGGATAGCTTCGATAAAGCCATTGCCATTGATTGCCGCGATCCTCGGGCCTGGAAGGGGAAGGCTCTGGCCCTCAAAGCCCTGGGAAGGGTCCGGGAGGCGGAAGAAGCCCTAGCCAGAATATCCATAGTTGATCCTCCCCCCTGAAGCAGCAACCATCTTGATCAAATCAGATCTCATAGCGCTTGCCCTCTTCCACCGCCATCACATCGTCAAAGCTTTCGGCAAACCAGTCAAAGGACTCGGTATGGACCGGCACAATTACATCGGGATCGATCTGCTCTATGGCCCGGGCGATATCTTCTCCCGGCGCATGACCCGAGGCATGGTAGGGCCTCTCGAAGTGCAGTTCTCCTTTTCCGTCCAGGAAAAAGCCGCGGGAGGATATCCCGAAGCGGCGCAGCCACTGCCAAAGCCTCCGAAAGTCGATCTCCATCTCCTCGTTAAAGGCCTCGCAGGCGGAGTAGATGTATGTCCCTCCTTCCGGCTTTATGTCCAGAAGGTGCTTCATATCAAAGAAGGAGAAGCAGAGGATGTAGTCCTGTGGGCTCTCCCTTATGGCAGCATGATC
>JAGOLL010000016.1:31766-37648 GCA_017994055.1 Methanothrix sp. | reverse complement strand
CCCGGGGCATGATCCTTCTTGGTGCGATTACCTCCGCCCTCTCCATGGTGCTGCGCACGCACAAGGGCTTTTCTCTGATGAGGCTCTTTCTCTTGGTGGTGATTTCCCGTCTCTTCTTGGGCTGGCTCTTGATCTTGTACTGGTCCAGAACCTGCTCCACAGGTATCTTCTGGCGCAGTGCTCGCACGATCTCTTTCTGAGTCAGATCCTCAACACTCTTGCCCTCCGGAGCTCTGGCTACGAAGTCTATGTCTGCCACCTGAAGCAGCTCTTTGATGATCAGCTCCCCGCCCCTGTCGCCATCGGTAAAAGCGGTCACCACTTTCTTGGCGCAGAGATCAGCTATATGGGGCGGCACATTGGTCCCACCCACGGCCACGGCATTCTTTATGCCGTATTTGAGAAGATTGAGCACATCTGCTCTGCCTTCCACCACCAGGATTGCATCCGAGTCCAGCACATTAGGGCCTGCCGGGAGGTTATCTTTGCCTAAATGAGTAATCTCCTCCACCCGGACCGACTGCTTGATCTCCTCGGTGATCTCCTCTGTCTCCAGGATGTTCTCATCGAACATCTCCACCAGGATGCGCTTGGCCCTCTCTATGACATACTTCCTCTTGGAGGCGCGCACATCCTCGATGCGGTTGACTGCGATGCGGGCAATGCATGGTCCAACCCGGTCGATGGTCTCAAGAGCTGCGGCCAGAATGGCCGTCTCTACCTTATCAAAGCTAGAGGGAATGGAGATGGTGCCGCTGGATTTTCCCCCGCTGGAGGTGATCTGCACATCAATTCGGCCCAGTCTTCCTGTTTTTTGAAGATCTCTGAGATCCAAATCGGATCCCAGGAGGCCTTCGGTCTGTCCGAAGATAGCCCCGACCACATCCGGCCGCTCCACTATCCCCTCCGCTGTTATATCCGCATAAATAACATATTTAGTTGTATCAACATTTTGCATCTAAGACACCTCTTATTTTAAAATAGTTAGATAAAAGTCATACTCAAACCCAAATAGCAAAGCTATCTTTGGCCAATGCAGGCCCATGCGCGACCCAATATCGCATCCTTAGCCATGCCTATTCGCAGGCAGGCGGTAAGCAGTGAATGAGGGGAATATGAGGTTTTATCCAACTATTTCAGTGTCAAATTATCAATGTCATGGGACATCTGATAGAAATGCCCACACACGAGCCCTACAATTTCGTTTGGCTTGGCATTTCATCGCCCAGATTAGATCAAGGCTTAATCATGATGTGATTTTGAAGCTCAAATGCTGCGCTTCTACCGCTTAAAATTGGATAAAACTAGTTTAAGAACTTTTTGGTGGATATGGATCCATCAGAGCCGCCGGGAGAATTAATATTTACTATAATATTATAAATCCGTCTGCTGTTCTCACTACCTTAACCTCCTCTCCCGGCAAGACCGGCCGGTTCTTGGGGCGGGCCGCGAGAGAGGTCCGGAATGTCTCCGGGTCCATAATCTCTACCACGTCATCATCCACGGATATTGTCGTTGCGGATATGGCATCGCCCTTATTTCCCAGGATCTCAAGCGCCTCCGATCCTTCTGAGCTAATAGAGGACCTGCGCCCCTCTCTGAGAGAGGAGATCATTGTGGTCTTGCCATCAAATCCGGATACAACGGATATAACCCCCCGAAAGAAGATTATATCCCCGCGCTTGAGCCTGGGAAATCTCACCAGAAGGGTGGTGCGGTAAATATCGCGGTTGTCCTTCTTACCCACCAGCTTGGCCGTCTCCAAAAGCCTGCCGCCAAAGCGCTCTAAAAAGGCCCTGGCCATGCGCCTGCCGAGCTGAGTTGAGCCCAGTATGATATCCAGGCCTCCTTTGACCTCTTTTATCTCCTGGATAAAGGAGTGCTGGTCGCCTCCCCGATACGAGGCGTCGGCCATATCCTCGGCCATCTTTTTGCACTCCTCAATCTCCCTCTCCATTATAGGCCGCTCGCAGCTGCCCCGAAGCTGCACCGTTGATTCAAAGTATTTTCCAGCCAATCGGCTGCATCGCTCGCAGGCCACCTTTTTGATGCGGACTGGAACCTCCAATTGCAGAACCGCTCTCTTTCCCCTGAAGCTGCCCCGAACATCAATCCGGGCCAGGTAGCGTGTGGCTCCCGTAGTCTCAAGATCTATATCGATCTGAGGCTGCATCAGCTCCTTATGAAGCCATATGGAGTCGGCTGCCGCCTGCGAGGCCATATCCTCCAGGGGAAGAGTGCCTGGAAGCTGCCACTTGCTATTGATCTGCTGGGAGCCGCACTTAGAGCATATCACCACCTCCAACAGATTAGGAGCGCGGGCCAGCTCCGTTGTCTCCTGTACACATTGAGGACAGCGATCATCCTCGGTGGGTCGGCCGCAGCGAGGGCAGATGGAAGGCTTCACATTAGCACCATCTGAGCGCAGAGTATCCCGTCAATGGACAGGACATTGTCCTCTTCCACATAGCCGAGGGAGATAGCATAACGGACTGTTCTCTGGCCCACGAAGTTGGCCATGGTGGCCGAGGCCAGTGCAGCTTCAACCTCGGCATGGGAGGCTCTCTCGCTGCCAAAAAAGTCCGGGCTAACATCTATGCGCAATTGACCCTCAGAAAACTTCCTTCCCAGGATCTCGCAGTCGCATACCGCAATGAGTCGCTCTTTACCCTGTTCATGGGCTCGGAGGTACATCCCCTTCTCTTCGCTCTCTTCAGACATAGCCATCAATTATCAGATGAATCATTTCTCCAGGCTAGAGGAGCCTCAGCATGCCCGGTCGCTGTTCAATGAGGTCGCCGTCCCGTCTCAGCCGCTCTACAATTTCCTCAGCCCGGTCTCTCTCAATCCCGGATTGCTCTGCCAGATCCAGCACAATATCCAGAGGAGCCAATCCCTGGTGCTCCTTGCAGACCTCCCTCACGATGTCCTTTATCGATTTAGTCTTATCCCTTGTGCTCTTGCTGGTCCCCGAGGCGATGATATCCGCATCCAAAAATCCCGTCTCTGGATCTATGCCCACCTTGCGCAGGCAGGCCTCCAGGATCTTGACCACCCTCCTGGCGTCCTCCAGAGTTACCCTGGGGGATAGGCGCAGCCTGGCGCTGGCCTCGCCCAGCCGAATGAGGGCCTCGAGCTGCCGGGCGGTGACTGGCACGGGCTTGTTGCTATCCTGCCCCTGGCTTCGCAGGCCAACGTAGTACTTGTGGAAGTAATCCTTGGCTTCATCGCTTAAGGTGGGAAATATGTTCTTTCGGGCATAGGCCACATACTTTCGCAGAAGCTCCGGATCTATGGCCGGCTTGATCACCACCATAGCGTTGTCTATGTCTTCTTGAGAGATATCCGCATTCCATTCGATCTGGGTGGCCAGCTCTCCGGCATAATTGCTCTTTAAGATGTGCTGGGCTATGGCCGAATCCCTATTGCCGTCTGGATCATCGGTCAGAACGAATATGAGATCGAAGCGGGACATGAGAGCGGGGGTGAGGTTGATCTGGGGAGCTATGGGCTCATACTTGTCGAAGCGGCCCAGTTTGGGATTGGCAGCAGCGAGCAGGGAACAGCGCGATTTGAGGGTGGCCATGACTCCGGCCTTGGCTACGCTGATGGTCTGCTGCTCCATGGCCTCATGGAGAGCGCTTTTGTCCTCATTGTCCATCTTGTCCATCTCATCTATGGCCGCTATGCCCTTGTCCGCCAGGACCAGGGCTCCCGCCTCTATGGTCCAGCGGCCGTCGCCCAGCTCGTCCTTGACCGCGGTGGCGGTGAGGCCGGCCGAGGTGGAGCTCTTGCCCGAGGTATAGATGCCGCGGGGTGAGATCTTGGTCATATAGCGCAGAAGCTGGGATTTGGCCACCCCCGGGTCCCCCACTAAAAGTATGTGGATGTCGCCTCGTATTCGGGCTCCGTCGGGAAGGTGCTTCTCGAAGCCCGAGGCCAGCTGCAAGCCCAGGGCCTCCTTGACATCATCATAGCCGTAGATGGACGGGGCAATGGAGCCACGGATCTTATCATAGATCTCCGGATCGCAGGACATCTCCAGGATCAGCTTCTCCTCCTCGGGGTCGATCTCAATCTCCTCGAAGTCCTGCTCCTTCATCTCCACTGAAACGCCCTTCTGGAAGAGGTCGAAGTAGGTGCTCTTGCCCTGCTGGGGCGAGGAGCGTTGGTAGGACTTGAGGATGCCGTTGACTATGATCCGGTCGCCGGGAAAGATCCTTCCCGCCAGGTCGTCTTCCAATTCAACATCGAGGGTCTGGGGCTGCTCTCCGCCCCGCAGGTCCTCGGGAGACTCCTGGACCCGGATCTTCTGGGCGTCCACGAACTTGGACTGGGCCAGCAACAATTTGAAGGGGCCGCCCCGGTCGCAGGCCTGGTTCATGCACTTGAGGTTCTGGTCCTCGAATTTATTGCCGGTCTGCTCTTTAAAGAAGGTGAAGCCGCACCTCTGGCACTGGAAGGCGGCGGAGACTATCTTGGGGCGGACCTCGGTAGCCGTTCTGACCAAGCCGTCTATGGCCAGGAGCTTGCCGATGTGATCGCTGCGCAGCTCTCGTGTTTTAAAATGGCGGGGCAGTTCAATGATCCGCACATGAGCCCGCTCCAGGTAGACATCCATGGGCAGGTCCAGCTCCAAGAGAGCTGCATGGGCCGCCTCCAGCACCGGCTCGGGGCCCTCTAAAAGCTCCTCGGCGAACTCCGGATCGAAGCGGTCCAGGTCTGGGAAGCGGACGGTTAAGCTTCTCTCGTCGGGGTAGGAGTCAGCCAGCTCCAGGAGATCATCCCAGTAGCGGGAGCGCAAAAACTCCTCCCATTTGGCAACCGGATCGGCGGGCATGGTCTGAGTCCTGGTAGGCAGAGTGGGGTATTAAAGGTATGCCGTGCAGGGCGAAATAAATCCAGACTGTTGCTGCAGCCAGTGGCGACTGCTTTTAGGAGCAGACTTCTGCTAAACTGGCATAATCCGGCAGCAAAGCGCAGGTATTTATCGCATGATGCAGCTATAGTTCGCTCAAGGTGATATTAAAATGGTAAAGATGCCTGCCGAGGTTCGAGAGACTCTGGAGAAGCAAAAGCCCATACCCATTGCCACGGCCAGCAAGGCCGGGGTGCCCAATGTGGTTTTTGTGGGGCTGATGAAGATCATGGACGATGAGACGCTGATGCTGGCGGACAACTTCTTCTACAAGACCGCCCAGAACCTGGCGGAGAATCCCAAGATATCCATTCTATGCTACAATGGGGAGACCAAGAAGTCCTTCCAGATCAAGGGCAATGTCACAGTGACCAAGGAGGGGCCGGATTTCGAGACTATGAGGGCCTGGGTGCACGGCATCAACAACAAGCTGCCGGCCAAGAGCTGCGCTGTGGTCAAGATCACTGAGATCTACAACGCCATGTGGGGGCCTGCGGCGGGAAAGCAGGTGGCTTAGAAAGGCGAATTAAATATAATTTTTTAAAAAATATAAATCCGGTCATCCCGCAATTGCAGTCATGCAGCGCTCCGAAATCCTTACTACATCTTCAAAGGCTTTTTATCCTTATCTCCAGCCTCCTGGCCCGGCTCTTCACGTCCCTGTGGGCGACATTTGAGAAATCCAGCCAGGGCTTCTGTTCCGACTGAACCAGGCTCTCGATCCGCTTACAGAAGGGGTTCGGTTCGCCGCTGCCATCAAGCTGCCTGACCAGGACCGGACGGCTATGCGCCCCTTCATACTCCCGATACATCTCCAGAAGGCAAGCATCCAGATTCTCATTCATCAGCAGGATGGCACCTCCAAAGAGCTCATCGGGATTGACCTTGTCCACCACCCAGCCACCGGTATTGTAAACAGCCACAGGCTTTCCAAATCCTTCCAGGTTGAATTCATGAAGAAACG
>JAGOLL010000016.1:0-31666 GCA_017994055.1 Methanothrix sp. | reverse complement strand
TCATTCATCAGCAGGATGGCACCTCCAAAGAGCTCATCGGGATTGACCTTGTCCACCACCCAGCCACCGGTATTGTAAACAGCCACAGGCTTTCCAAATCCTTCCAGGTTGAATTCATGAAGAAACGGCTTGTGAGTATGCCCGAAGACGAAGGCCAATTGGGAAGGAATCACCCCTCGTCTCTCATCGATGATCTGATTTCGGACCGCCGTCAGAAACTGAGTCATGCCATTTACAGCCTTCTCACCCAAAGGTATGTCTTTTAAATTCCGTTCACCTTCCGAGATCTTATTAAGGGCTCTCTCAAGAATCCATTTAAATGCCTTCTCTTCTGCAAAGTCGCTGGGGCCCGCGCCGCGATATTTTTTGGCCAGGTTCTTGGCTACCCTGGATATGAATTTCTTCATCTGATCCCGGTCAAGCATATGCTCGTAGAGGGTCTCAGTGATTGCCCCCACATCACCGGAGCGTCCCAGGGCAGACCAGAGGAAATCTATCCATGCAAAGTTCTCCGCCTCAAAAAGCTGAACATCGCTGGGAACCTCACTGCTTGTATTCAAGAGATTGGATTTCAGCTTGCTCATAAGGCAGTAATTTGCCTCGATAAAGTGGCCATGATGGATGACGACGCATTTATCCTTGTCCGGCGAGAGGATGCCGAAGTTGGGATAGGCGATATTGATATGAATGTTGTCACGCAGAACAGGCCGCTCTCCCAGATCGAGATTAGCTCGCCTCTTGATGATATTATCCAGAAAATATGATATGACCTGATATTTCTCACTGTTGTCCTCTTTTCTTTCCAGGAGGAACATCTCAGTCTTGTGCCAGGGTTGATCCAGACGGATATCCGGATCTTTTATCACATGATCGACATACTGGGTCTCTCTGGCCAGCTCCCAAAGGTGGTGATCGTGGTTTCCCGGAATGTAGACGATCTTATCGAACAATTCCCTGTCCTTAGCCATAACCAGCTCCAGGAACCTCTCGAAGATCATGGCCGAGGTATTATACTCGGATAAAGCCAGCTCTAAAATATCACCATTAAGAATCAAGATGGGCTTGTCAGGGCCATCGTTCTTGGAGATCAGCTCTCTCAGACATTTGGCGAGAAGCTCCATCACATCATTGGCCCAAAGGGGATTCACATTGTGACCGTCCATCTCAGTGAGAAGGCTGTCCTCCTCGCCGAGGTGCATATCGGACAAGCATACATAGCGAATGTCATTCATATTCAGTGCCTCCTCTCCTGGCCTCTCCAAAAAAAGGAGATTTGGCCAAAATGAAATGCATCTTTATTCGAAAGTATGCGATTCAAGGACTTATTAATTTTTCTAAAAAACATCAAGAGAGAATTAATATAAGGCGCTCAATAGAATTAAATTGAATAGGGAAGGAAGAGATGAATTCAACATGACCGAAAAGGAAAATAGGGGAATTGAAGGTGACTCAGACCGTCTGGGCCGCCTCGCCATCCAGGCCCTGGCCCTTCTGGGGGGGCTGGCCGGCGTTCTCATCGCTGCCTTTCATCTGCTGGCCTCGCAGAGGGGATGGTCATCTCAGGGAATGGACGGCTGGGGCCTATTCTCTCCAATGGGAGGATTGGCATTTCTCTTGTTGGCCCTGGCCGGAACCTCAGGGGCGGCTCTGTACCGGCGCAGCCAGAGAACGGCAGGCATTATTCTCCTTTTTTGCGGGATCCTTGGCTTTCCCCTCGGCTATATCTCCTGGAGCAATCAGGCCGGCTTTATGGGCTGGGCGGCCTGGATTCCGGCCGGGGTGCTCTTCACCGCTGCCGGACTCCTGGCCCTCATAACCCCGCGAAGCTTGAGATCAAGGCTGCTCGGCCAGCAGGAAGGCTCCCTGGAAAGGGAATCCATCGAGCAGGCCCTTTTCATAGGCACCGTCCTGGCCGGTATAGGGGTGATGACTGTCATCTTCCTATTCTCCGGCTTCCTGATATATGCCGCAGAGGACTCTCTCAAAGACGATGCGGATAAGGATCGAGAGGATCTTGCCGAGGCAGAGACGGCTGCCAGCATGGGAAGATGGGACCGGGCGGTCGAGCTATATGATGAGATTCTATCTCGAAACCAGTCCAACAAGCAGGCTCTGGAGAAGAGGGCATATGCCATGGAGATGCTGAGCACAGGGGATAAGCCAGATCAAGAATAAGGAAGGTATGGAATGGGGGCTGGAATGAGAGCGAAGAATAGATCTAGCAGCGGACGGAAAACAGTATTCAAGATCATCAATCATGATGAGATAACTCCATTGAATTCATTATAAGCCGGTGCAGAGAATGCCAGACCGCGATCTTGCAGAATACCAGAGAGCTCTCAGGGTATGGGAGAGGATGCTGGCTCTGGAGATGGATATTCTGCAGAAGAGCAATCTTCTGAGGCGCATCGGAGATAGCTGTCTGGAGATCATAAAGTGCAAAAGAGATCCGGAGGTCTGCACCAGGGCGGTGGATGCTTATGAAGAGGCACTGCAATTCTATACTGCAAACCGCCATCCAGCTGTCCGGGCCAGAATTCTGAGGGGGCTCGGATCGGTCTATTCCTGCCTGGCCGATCTCAGAGAGAGGAAGAGCTGCCTGGGAAAGGCCATATCCTGCTGGATGGAGGCGCTGGACTTCTTTAGCCCGGCCTCTTTTCCGGAGGACTATGCCGGCCTGCAGAATGAGCTGTGCGGAGCCTATCGAAAGCTGGCAGAGCTGGAGCGCCGCCGGGATAATGGCAAGCTGGCGATAGAGGCGGCTCTGGCTGCCCTGAGCGTCTACAGCCCCAAGGACCAGCCGCTTGATTATGCTGCCGCCAAGGCCAATCTGGCCGGAGCCTATCTTATACTGGCCCAGGCAGCAGGCTATGCCGCCGACCAGGTCGAAGGCTGCCGCAGGGCTATTGCAGCCTACCGGGAGGCTCTGGCTTGTTATGACCGGGATCGCCATCCTCTGAGGTATGCAGCAAGCAAGAACAACCTGGCCATAGCCTATCTCGCCCTCTCCCAAGTGGAGGAGAGAGAGGACAGCTGCCGCCATGCTCTTCTTGCCTGCCAGGAGGGTCTCTCCTGCATCAGCCGCGAGGAGCAGCCACTGGCTTATGCTGCCCTGCAAAACAGCCTGGGAAATGCCTGCCTCGCTTTGGCGGATGAGGCAGAGGCAAGAGAGGACAGGGAAACGTCCGAGGCGGGCCCAGGGCTGGATCCGAGTCAGGCCTATTTCCGGGCTGGAGGAGACGGATATTGGGAGCTGGAAAATGGAACAATGAAGAGTGTAGAGAGCGGGAAGGGAGATGATTTCCTGGATCTGTGCCGCCAGGCATTGCAGGCCTACAGCCAGGCTGCCGGGATCTACTCCAAAGATGAGCATCCCTGGCTTTATGCCATAGCTCAGAACAACCTCTCCTCGGTATATCTGGCTATAGGACGGCGGGAGAGGCCTGCTGCCCTCAGCATCAAGGCAATCAAGGCCGCGGGAGAGGCGCTCTCCTTTTTTCGCCTGGACAATTCCCCCCAGGACTATGCTGAGGCCCAGATGAACCTATGGATGGCCCATCTCATACTGGCCGATATAGAGAATCGGGAGGAGAACTGCTCTGCCGCCCTGGATGCAGCCCGGGAGAGGCTCAAGGCGGCCCTGGAGTTCAGCCAGCCCCTTCAATTGGCCGGCTGCTACAAGGATCTGGCCATAACCGCCTGCATGCTGGCCGATCTGGAGGTGCAGCCTGAAGAGAAGATGCAGCGCTGCCAGGAGGCCATTGATGCCGCCCTGGAGGCCCTGCGCATCTATAGGGTGCAGAGCAATCCGGAGGAGTATGCCGAGACCCAGACCCTGCTCTGGGCGGCCTATTCTGCGCTGGCCGAGGTGGATGGGAGAGCAGAGAGCTGCAAGAGGGCCATTTATGCCTGCCAGGCGGCCATCCGGGTCTATGATAAGATCAGCCTGGAGGAGACGGCATATGCCCAGAAGAATCTGGCTCATAGCTTCATCTCTCTGGCGGAGATGGAAAACCGGGCTGAGAACTGCTCTCGTGCCATTGAGGCCTGGCAGGATGCTCTAGAGCACTACACCGCGCAGAGATATCCGCTGGAGCATGCCGATATCCTGAGGGCCCTGGCCTATGCCTATGTTCTCCTTTCTCAGGAAGGGCAAGAGGGTGAAGAGTGGCTGAAGAAGGCTCTCAAGTCTTACAAGAAGGCTCTGCGAATTTACCAGGCGGAGGAGAAGAAGGCAGAGGGGGACGAGCTGGCAGTCCATGAGGCCAGGGAACTGGGTGAGAGGTGCCGGAGATCGCTGCAGTCCTGCCGGGCCATGATGCGGGCCAAAAAAAGGGCTCAAGCGGAACGACAGCGTAAGAAGCAGGAGGTGAAGAGTTGACCGAGCTGACTGAGGAGCAGAAAAAGGAGTACTTTCGCCGCTCTTACACTGCAGTGGACGGTTTGTGGTTCATGAAGGTGGAGGAGAGGATGGGCTTTGATCAGGCTCTGCAGATAGATGAGGCGGTGTGGCGGGTCCTGCCCAAGATCCAGGCCCGCACTCTCAAGGCGATGATGGATCTGCCCTTTGGCTTGGACGGGCTAAAGCAGGCGCTATCGGCAAGGCTGGTCATGGAGGGATTCGACTTCCATATGATGGAAAAGGAGGGGGCGATGGTGGTAGAGGTGCACGGATGCCCCTGGCACAGGATCATGATCGATTCCGGGCGGGCTGGCCTCTCGGAGAGGGTGAGCGAGGTCATCTGCCGGGTGGAGAACGAGACCTGGGCCAGGGAGTTCTCCGGGCCGGGCGGAAAGATCGGCTTTGAGCGGGAGAAGCGGCTGTGCCGGGGGGATGGGATGTGCAGGCTGCGATTTGGGATAGAAAAGCCAGACAGCCCATAGTCCGGGCTCTAACATAGGGAGCGAGGGGCTAAAAAGTGGCTTCTAAGCCCTTGCTCTTCCAATCCCTCTTTTAATCCCTACGTCGAGCCGCCAGCTCATGAATCCCCTCTTCCAATGAGATCTGGGCCTGGAATCCCAGTGCCTTCCGGCACTTGCCGGTATCGGCCAGGGTATCCTGCACATAATTTTTAATGGGATTTTCTATATATTTATGTTTTATGTCCGTTCCCAATTGGGCATTGATCATCCCGATCACCTCATTGAAGCTGCATGCCCTTCCCGTGCCCACATTGAAAACGCCCTGGCAGTCGGATCCCATGGCCAGGCTCAAAGCTCGGACCACATCATGGACATGGGTGAAGTCGCGGGTCTGGCTTCCGTCGCCATAGATCACCGGCTCTTCCCCCCGGCGCATCTGCCAGAGGAACTGGCTGACCATATTGGCATACTGCTTCTTGGACTCCTCCCGGGGACCGTAGACGGAGAAGAACCTCATGCCTGCCGATCCGACGCCGTAGAGCCGGTGGTACAGCTCGGCCAGCCTCTCCATGGCCAGGCGGGCCTCGGTATAGTAATCGGTAACTGCTATGGTCATGTCCTCCCGATGGGGGGGCAAGAGCCCGCTGTAGAGCGAAGAAGAGGAGGCATAGACCAGCCGGGCCCCGGAGCGGCGGGCGGCCTCCAGCACGGAGATGAATCCATTGATGGCCTCGCCCACCAGTAAGGGATTGGCCTTGTACATGGGAGAGGAGGAGGGAATGCCCAGGTGGTAGATCTGCTGGGGCTCCAGATCCAGGCCGGGCAGATCATTGCAGCTGCCTTGGATCAGACGGAGGCTGCCCCGCAGGCCCTCCAGGTTGGCCGGGCTTCCCGTGTGCATGTTGTCCACAACCACGACCTCTTCTCCATCCTTCAGTAGGGCCTCCACCAGATTGGAGCCGATGAATCCTGCGCCGCCGGTGACCAGTATGCTCATGATTTAATCGAGGAGGAAGAGCTGCAAGCCTGTATAATTATTTTTGCCTATTCCGCCGAAAAACTGTAGTAGCTACCTTTTTACCCTCGCCCTTCCATCCCTCCCCCGGCGCAATGATGATCTGGCCTGTCTGACTGCATGATGAGGATATTGAGTTCTGAGCGCCCTAAAGATCCCGTCCGGGGATGAGGTCGCACCCCGTGCAGCGATAGCATCCCGTCAGCGCCGCCGCCCCATCCAGACAGTTCTTCTTCAAGGCATCCCTTAGATATCGAGCCAGATCTATATGCCGCTCCGCCGAGGGCCGCTCCATCACCGCCTCGCCCGCCCGCAGGGGATGGGGATAGACCGCCCGCAGCACGGGGATGATCCCCTTCTTTGTGAGATCGTCAATGGTGCGGTGCAGGGTCTCTTCCGACTCACCCAGGCCTACGATGATATTGGAAAAGACATGGTTCCTGCCGAAGATCTCCACCGCTTCCACCAGGGCATCCATGATCGCCTCATAGGACATGCCCGGGCAGACGCGTCGGAAAAGCTCCCTATCGGCGCATTCCAGGTTGTACTTGACCTCCACTGCCCCCGCCTCCCGGAGCAGGCGGTTGACCCCCGGATAGGGGCAGATGGAGACCCCTATGGGCACTCCGAAGCGGCACAGCTCCCGCACCATAGCCGCCACCTTCTCTCCTTCATGCTCCGGCGAGACCTCCACCCCGCTTGTCAGGGAGATGGCCTGCATATCCCCCGTCTCCGCTGCCTGCTCTACCATCCGGGAAACCGTCTCCTGAGACTTGATTCCCCCCTTCAGCCGGGGCACGGCGCAGAACTTGCAGTCGTAGATGCATCTCTCCGAGATTGTGAGGTAAGCCTGGCCGGGGCAGTGCAGAAGAGGCTGCACCAGCCGGCCACGGGCCACTTCCCGACCGTCCTGGAGTATGGCCGCTCCATCGGGGCGGCTCTCCAGGCACAGTGGCGAGTCCTCGGTCACCGATAGCCTCACCATATGCGGCCCGGACTGGAAAAAAATGGACTGGCCGCCTGCGCCGGGCCCGGCGGTGGAGGCCCGCTCTCCGGGATGCGGCTCCTCCAGCCGCACCGTGCCCACAGCGATGAGCCTGGCCTTGCTCTCAAGATCCATGCTCGGGGGTTGGCTCTCTTTCCATAAATCCATGATCCTCGATAAAAAATAAGAGCCTGGGCCGGCTCGGCCATGACCTTCTTGGCCGTTGACTTTTGCCATGCCGCTCTCCGCCGGAACTGCCCCGCTTTTTTCCCTTCCGGGAAAAGTCAACCTCACCCAGGAGCTATTTATGGCCGGAGGTAGCAGAGTGGAAATGACAGAATAGAGGTCTCCTGGGAAAATGCCGTCCAATGATCTGCTGCTTTACTTTGTTTATGCCTTCACCACCATATTTGTGATAGTCAATCCCATCGAGGCCACCCTGGTATATGTCAGCCTCACTGCCTCCCTGACTCCCTCAGAGAGGAGACGAATATGCAGGCGCACCACCTTTGTCGCCTTTGCCATTGCCATCCTCTTCTCTGTAGCCGGTGATGCCGTGCTGCGGCTGTTCGGCATCACCGTGGACAGCCTGAGAGTGGCGGGAGGAGTGTTGCTCTTTCTGGTGGCTATGGATATGCTGCGAGGGGTGCACCAGGAGAAGAAGGTCACCCAGGCCGAGCTGAGGGACGCCAATCAAAGGGATGACATTTCCATATTTCCCCTGGCCATACCCCTTCTCACCGGCCCGGGGGCCATAACCACCGTGGTGGTATTGATGGGCGCAGCAGCGGAGTATGTCGAGAAGGCTCTGGTGCTCCTGGCCATATCCTTCACCTTCCTGGCTACATATATGATCCTGAAATCCTCAGAGCACATCGACCAGGCTTTGGGAATCACAGGAATCATGGTCATGACCAGGATCATGGGGCTGATCCTGGGAGCGGTGGCAGTGAGCTTTGTGGCCACTGGTGCCTGGAACCTATACCTGGCCCTAGCAGGAGCCTGAGTGATGGATGAAGAGCAATTTCTGCACCGTCTCTCCAGAGCATCGATCTTGCCCCTGATTTTTCAAATTAGCAATGGCTATATATTGCTTGTGTCAACCTCTTTTTCAACCGGGAGGATTCGATTTGAAGGATTATCTCACATTGGATGATGTCGGGCTCGACAATAAGCGGGTTCTGCTAAGGGTGGACTTCAATTCGCCCATGGACCCCAGCGGAAGTATCCTGGACGATAAGCGAATCAAGAGCCACTTGGAGACGCTCAGGGCTCTGGAGGACTGCCGGGTGGCAATCATGGCCCATCAGAGCCGGGCGGGAAAGAAGGATTACACCACCCTCGAGGCTCATGCCCGGCTCTTAACCAGACTGCTGCGCCGGGATGTCTCTTATATCGACGACATCTTCGGCTCTCATGCTCAGAACTCCATAAAATCTCTCCGGCCGGGGGAGGTCCTTCTTCTGGAGAACACCCGCTTTTATGCCGAAGAGAATATGAACCGCAGCCCAGCCGACCATGCCAAGAGCCATATGGTCAGGAAGCTGGCGCCGCTCTTCGACCTCTTTGTTAACGATGCCTTCGCCGTGTCCCATCGCTCTCACTGCTCCGTGGTGGGTTTCACCGAGCTTCTGCCGAGCATAGCCGGAATTCTCATGGATCGGGAGATCACTGCTCTTGACCGGGGCCTCAAGGGCAATGAGCATCCCACCGTCTTTTCCCTGGGCGGCACCAAGGCCGACGACTCCATCAAGGTGACCCAGAATGTCCTCTCCCGAGGCGGAGCAGACAAGATATTGACCTCGGGTGTAGTGGCTACGGTATTCATGATGGCGAAAGGGATCGATGTGGGCGAAGCCAACCGCAAGTTCGTGGAGGATCAGGAGTACCTGGAGCAGATCCCCATTGCTGCAAAGCTGCTCCAGGAGTATCCAGACAAGATCGTCCTGCCGGTTGATGTGGCATTGAACCAGAACGGAGAGAGGGTGGAGGTCTCGGTGGACAAGCTGCCCACGACTCTGCCCATAGCCGACATCGGCCTGGAGACTATAGTCAGCTACTCTAAGTACATGAAAGAGGCCCGGGTTACTGTGCTCAACGGTCCCACAGGGATATTCGAGCAGGAGAAGTTCAAGCTGGGGACATCGGAACTCCTTAAGGCAGCCACCCTCTCTGGCTATTCCATCGCCGGTGGAGGACACAGCGTGGCGGCCATAGAACAGCTTGACCTGGAGTCCAAGTTCTCCCATGTGAGCATGGGCGGTGGAGCCTCCATCACCTACCTCTCCGGCGAGCCCTTGCCGGGCATCGAAGCCCTGAAAAAGGCGGCGGCTCGCTCCCGACGGAGCTGATGATAAAAAAGAGAAGCAGTCAGCGGATTTCTCCTGCTTGAGGCCGGGGCAAGGCTTCTCATCAAGGCTCTGGCTTTCAGAGCAGGCTGGAGGCCACCCTCTTGCGACAGGAGTCCAGAATAGCATAAGGGTCCCCGACTGCCTCCAGGGCGGCAGCAGATCGGTGGCCTCCTCCCTCCCCTCCGAACTCCCTTGCCGTCCCGCTCAGCGCCTCCGCCAGGTTCAGGCCCATTCTGGCTGCCTCCCGGCTGGAACGGGCGCTGATGCGCACCTTATCGCCATGCCTTCCTGCTACCAGAGCCACATCGGCTCCCAACTCCAGCAGAGCCATTGAAGCGGAGCCCTCGAAGGAGTTAACCGATGTCCAGGCTATGAGCCAATCACCCTGGCGCTCGATCTTGCAGCGGGAGGCGGCCTTTAAAACGGCTATCCTCTGGGAGAAGTTGGAGGGGACGGCGAGTGCATCCAGGGCCTCCTGATAATCGAATCCCCCCACCGCTAAAAGCTCCGATGCAGCAGCAAATGTCTCCGGGCTGGCCCGCTTGAAGCGACCGGTATCGGAGATTATTCCCGCCATCAGGCCCAGGGCCGGCTCCCGTCCCGGCCTTCTGCCGCTCGCCTTTAGAATATTCCAGACGATCTCCGAAGTGGAGCTGGCCGGCCTCTGGATATAAAAGAGGGCCTGATCCAAGAGCCCGGCATCGAGATGATGATCCACCAAGCCGTAGAGGTCAGGCAGCCGCTGGCCGGCCTGCATGGCCACCGATGTGTCCACCAGTACCACCAGATCATAATCATCCAATGGCGGATCGATGAGCAGAGGAGCGCCTATGGCATGGGCCAGTGACGCGCCTATGCGGCTCAGGTCGTCCACCGCTCCTATGCTCCCCCCGAAGGCCCGGGCCAGGGCAAAGCTGCTGCCGATGGCATCGGGATCGGCATTGCGGTGGCATAGGTACAGCACTTGCTTAAACCGACGGATATGCTCAGCGAACTGCCCCTCGCCTATTCTCATGATCTCCGGCAGGGCGCCAGAATTGATATAGCTTTCTTGCACCGGACAGCCAACGACAAACGTCGAGAAAACTCCTTATATCAGTTCGTCACAGTCAGCAGAAGAGAATGGAGCAAAGAGAGATCTTGAGTTCATTGCAGAGTGATATGATGCACAAGGCAACCTTTATTTTGATCATCACCATGGCTCTCCTCTGGGCAGGAGCAGCCGGCGGAGTAGAATACGGCAAAGAGCGTCCTGTAGTCATCCAGCTGGGTTCGGAGCAGATTCAGCCCTCGATAGACGGGCACATTGTGGCCTGGTCCGACAATCGGAGTGGGAACTTCGACATATTCATGTACGACCTGGAGACGGGACTGGAGAGATGGGTTTGCATCAATCCCTTTTTCCAGATCAATCCGGCGGTATCCGGCGAACGAGTAGTCTGGCAGGACATGAGAGGAGGCAATGGAGATATCTACCTCTACGATGCCATGAACCGAACCGAGTCCATAGTCACTGCTGCAGAAGGCAACCAGACCCAGCCGGATATAAGCGGAGACAGGGTTGTCTGGTCCGATGATCGCGATGGCAGCTACAGCATCCGCCTCCATGACCTGGCTACCGGCCAGGAGAAGATCCTCTCCACCGGCAAGGGGGAGAAGATCGAGGCCCAGATCAATGGTGATACCGTCACCTGGATGGACAAGCGCTCCGGGGACTTCGATATCTATCTCTATGATCTCAGGTCGGGCAGCGAGTCTTCCGTCGCCACCGGACCGGGCGACCAGTCCTTTCCCGCCATCAGCGGCGAAATTCTAGCCTGGGCTGACAACCGCACCGGAGAGCCGGACATCGCCTTTATGGATCTAGGATCCAAGAAGACCTCCACCCTCAACCGATCCGGCATTCAGACCGATCCTCGCGTCTATGGCCAGTCTATTGTCTTCCTGAGCAATGTAACGGACATCATCCTCTATGATATCAACTCCGGGGATGAGAAGTTCCTTGCTCCCGGCAGCATCAAGATGGAGCCGGATATCGGAGAGAGGGGCGTTGTCTGGTCGGATTACCGCAAGGGGACAAGAGACCCGGATATTTATATGTTCGACCTCAAGATATTGGCCGACATCCCCGTAGGAAATGGCCCCTACAATCAGACCAATCCCTCGTTCTCTGAGAGCAGCATAGTCTGGACGGACAACCGCAACGGCAACTACAATGTTTATCTTTACAATATCACAAAGGAGGAAGAGCTGGCCATAACCAATGACCAGATAGACCACAGCAGCCCAGATATCAGCGGCAGCCGGGTCATATATACCGACAAAAGAGACGGCTACCTGCAGGTGTACCTCTACGATCTCCAGACAAAGAAAGAGCAGCAGATCACCGACGGGGCAACGGATCACAGATATTCCATGATCGATGGCGATTATGTGGTCTGGCTTTCCAATGAAACCGGCGATGACCAGATCTATATCTACGACATCTCCCGGAAAGAAGAGCGGAAGCTGACCGACAGTCAGGGGGGCAAGCTCTCTCCCATAATAAACAAAGAGAGGCTGGTCTGGGCGGACAAGCGGACTGGAAAGTGGGATATTTACCTCTACAATCTGACCAGCAATGAGGAGACTGCCATCTGCACCGAGGCCAAAAATCAGATCCAGCCCTGGATCAGCGGGGACACCATAGTCTGGGCGGACGGCAGAAATGTTCCCGACAGCAGCGTTCGCAACTGGGACATCTATTCCTATAACCTGAGCACCGGAGTGGAGCGGGCTATTGTCACCAATTCCGCCAACCAGGGCTCGCCATGCGTCTCGGGACGGTATGTGGCCTGGCTGGACGAGAGGGGAGGAGATCCGGATATTTATTTATATGATTTAATAAAGAATATTGAGATCCCCATATCCACCCTCCCCCTGGTCCAGGCGCCAAACGACGGCAAGGGCGATCCGGAGAGGGTTAAGCCCTACAGCCCGTCCAAGATCATCAGCCCGGACAAGATCGTGTGGATGGACAACAGCTACGGTTTTACCCAAATCAAGATGAGGTATATAGAGTCAGATCCTATGCTCCTCTTATCCACCGACTTTCCCAGCACCAACGGGAGCATGATGGTATGGAGCGACAACCGCAGGGGCAACTGGAATATCTTCGGCTTTGATTTCTTCACCAGGGCGGAGAGATCCATCTCCAGCGGCGAATGGGATCAGCTCTATCCCCAGGCTTCCGGGAACAATGTGGTCTGGACGGACTATCGGGACGGCAACGGCGATATCTATGTAAAGAATCTCTCTACCGGGATCGAGTCTCCTCTTGTGACCGGCAAGGGCGATCAGATCTGGCCTTCCATCTCCGGGCAAAAGGTGGTCTGGATGGACAACTCCAGCGGCAACTGGGATGTATACCTCCAGGATCTGAATGGGGGAGAGAGCACTGCCATCTATAAAGGACGGGGCCAGCAGATGTATCCCATCATCAGCGGGGATCTGGTGGTATGGCAGGACAACCGCGACGGACAATTCGATATTTATATCAAGGATCTTGCAAGCGGAAATGAGACCCTGCTTACGGGAGAGGGAGATCAGATCTATCCCGACATCTCCGGAAACACCATTGCCTGGGAGGATGCCAAGAGCCAGGATATAGCCTATTACTTCTGGGATCAGAAGTGGGGCAAGAGCTATCCCCGTCCGGGAGAGCAGACCAGCCCGGTTGTTTCCGGAAAGACCATAGCCTATGTGGATGGGGCCGAGCCACAGTCATCCATCCGCCAGCTGGACCTGACCAACTGGAAGGATGAGCTGGTCCAGTCCGGACCGGGCCAGGTCAAGCCCAGCATAGACCAGAAGCTGATCTGGCTGAATACCTTGAGCGGCAGGCCGAGGTCCATTTCGGTTACGCCCGGCCAGACCAGCATCATCTGCCAGGCGCCAGGTGATCAGAGCCTTCCGGTGGTGGGAGGAGACGATCGGGTGGGATACTATGTGGCCTGGATGGATAACCGGACCGGAAATCCGGATATATATGTCTACAGCCTCTCCCAGGAGCTGGAGCTGCCATTAGCAGCAGGCATTTACGAGGATATGTATCCCGATATTGAGGGAAGCATACTGGCCTGGATCTCCCGCAATCCCCTGAACCAGTACAAGATAGAGGACTACTGGTCTGTAAGGACCTTCGACATCTCCATAGAAAATTCCACCGAGCTGACATATGGCCTGGAGGCAGCCGCGCCCATATCCCTGAGCCAGGATTACCTCTCTTACCTCCGAAAGAGCTACTTCGGTTGGATGGTCTATGTGAGGCCGCTATACGAGAAGGAGGTCACCCCCGACTTTCCGCCCAGCGGCATCAACCAGAGGTCGGGAGGAGAGATAACCGTCTACCAGGACAATAAGAAAGGAAGCTGGGATGTCTGGATGTGGAAGACGGGAAGCGAGCCCATTGCCCTGGCCAGCGATGCCAGCGACCAGATCAATCCGGCCACGGACGGAAAGACTGTGGTCTGGCAGGACAACAGCAACGGCAACTGGGACATCTATGCCTATGATTTGAACTCCAGCCAGACCGTTCAATTGACCCAGGATCCTGCCGATCAGACCAATCCGGATATTCAAAACGGGGTCATCGTCTGGCAGGACAGCCGCAACGACAACTGGGATATATATCTCTACGACAGGAGTGTGGAAAAGGAGAAGGCCATATGCATCGAATCCAGCGACCAGACCAGGCCGCGCATGATATTCGATGGCCAGACCGGTAGCATAGTCTGGGAAGACAGCCGCAAGGGAGACAAGGACATCTACATCTACGAAAACTACATGCCGTAGGTCACTAAAGGGAGGGGGCTGCCCCTCCCCCTGCTCTCCCATATCCTATTTTTTCCGAGAATCCTGCCGTAAGATCGCACTGCGGCGGGGCAAAGTTTATTTATTTCCCACGCGTTAGCCTCGCACTTAATATCATTTGGGGCAATTCATGGAGCTTGAAAATCTTCGATTTGGTACGGAACTGCTCAAACGCGGTTTCGCAAAGATGCAGAAGGGCGGTGTGATCATGGACGTCACCACTCCCGAGCAGGCGGTTATAGCGGAGGAGGCCGGTGCCGTAGCGGTGATGGCGCTGCATGCCGTTCCCGCTGATATCAGGAAGATGGGTGGCGTGGCCAGGATGGCCGATCCGGCGGTTATCGAGTCGATCATCAAAGCGGTCAGCATTCCGGTAATGGCCAAGGCCAGGATCGGCCACTTTGTGGAGGCCCAGATCCTGGAGGCTCTGGGAGTGGATATGGTGGATGAGTCCGAGGTGCTTACCCCGGCAGACGATTTTCACATCGAGAAGACCAAGTTCACCATACCCTTCGTCTGTGGAGCCAGGAATCTGGGCGAGGCCTGCCGGCGCATCAAAGAGGGCGCAGCCATGATCAGGACCAAGGGCGAGGCGGGAACGGGAGATGTGAGCCAGGCCGTTTTGCATATGAGGATGATTCAGGGCCAGATCAGGGGCCTGAAGGGCCTGGACGACCTGCAGCTGATGGAGGTGGCCCGGGAAATAGAGGCGGACGTGGAGCTGGTACGGGAGTGCGCCCGGATGCAGCGCCTGCCGGTGGTCAACTTTGCCGCCGGCGGGGTGGCGACGCCAGCCGATGCCGCATTGATGATGCAGCTGGGGGCAGACGGAGTCTTTGTCGGCTCAGGCATATTCAAGTCCGAGAATCCTGCCGCCATGGCCAGGGCCATAGTGGAGGCGGTGCACCATTACGATGATGCCGCCCTTTTAGCCAGGGTATCCAAGGGGCTTGGCGCAGCCATGAAGGGGCTGGATGCAGCCAGCATCCCGGAATCGGAAGCCCTGCAGACCAGGGGTTGGTAGATCCCGGCGGAGCCAGCTATAAGTGAAGCGGATTGGAGTTTTTGCCCTGCAGGGCGATGTATCCGAGCATATCAATGCTCTGCAGAGGGCAGCGCCGGACCTGGAAGTGGCCGCAGTAAGAAGGCCGGGGCAGATAGAAGAGTGCCAGGCCCTGGTTATCCCGGGAGGAGAGAGCACCACCATCCGCCGCCAGATGGACAGCAGCGGCATTACCAGAGAGATAGAAGCGGCAGCCCGATCCGGCAAACCGGTCCTGGCCACCTGCGCCGGCATGGTGCTGGTCTCGAAGCAGATTGAAGGAGAGGGCCGGTTCAGGCCGCTGGGGCTGATGGACATAGCCGTCAGCCGCAATGCCTTCGGGCCGCAGAGGGAGTCATTCGAGGCGGACCTGGATTTCAAGGGACTGGACCGGCCCTACCGGGCCGTCTTCATCCGGGCTCCGCTCATAGTCGGGGCGGACCAGGGCGTAGAGGTGCTGGCCCGGCTGGAGCAGGGAGCGGTAGCGGCACGCCAGAAAAACCTGCTGGCCCTGGCATTTCACCCTGAGCTGACCGATGACTCTAGGATTCATCGGATTTTCCTGGATATGCTGGAGGATTGAATTAATGATCTCGGAGAAGGACCTGGTGGAAAGAAGCATTGAGGATATGCAGGCTGAGGCAAGCGAGCTCTTGTCCGAGGCCGAGAGGCTGAAAGAGGAGCATGAAGCAGCGCTGCAAAAGGTGATGCTCTTGCGGACCGGATCGGTGGAGTCAAGGCCCATTGATTCTGCAGAGGCGGAGAGGCTCTGGCAGGAGGCGGAGGAGCTGAACGATTCGGCCAAGGAGAGCCTGCGGCTCTCTATGGAGAAGAGGCTGAGGGCAGCCGATCTCCAGCACAGAATCAAGATCCATGATCAGATCCAGTCCATGGACCGATCGGATGAAGTTTGGCGGGAGGCGGCAAAAGCGGGAAGAGGATGAAAGTTGGCGCCAATAGGATCAGAGCATTGCGTTTTTTCCTATCAGGCCTTCCTAAGGCGTTCTGCTATCTCTTCCATGCCCTCTCTCTCTCGCAAGGCGGCCAGCTCCGGCGGGGACTCCTGGAACAGCTCCAGAGCATTGAAGAATCTGTCCAGAACATCCCCCTTGTAGGTGGGAACCAGGAAGATGTGGGTATGAGGTATTCTTCTGCCGCGGGCATACATGCAGACGAAATCCGGGCTTAGAGCCATCATCATCTTCTCGGCCACGGTCTTTGCCACTTCAAAGAGGCTGGCATTCTCTTCCTTGGAAAGCTCATGCCACCAAGGTACGTGTCGCTTGGGAATCACAAGACAATGACCTCTGGAAAAGGGATTGATATCCAGTATGGCCAGAGAGAGTTCGTCCTCATAAATCTTATAGCTATGTGCCTTTCCCTCAATGATATCACAAAAGATGCATCGATCACCAGCGTCTCTGACCATAGTGCTCCTCCTTGCACAATTTAGGCCATATGTAATGATCAATCCTTTGCTCCGGCCCCTTGGGGATCAAAACAAAATCCATAAATATTATCATAAGGAATTGTGCTTCCGCTAGAGGCAGCTAAATGAAGATTGCTCTTGTAGGAGGAACTGGGGATATCGGGACGGGATTTGCCGTTCGCTGGTCGGAAAATCATGAGATCATCATCGGCTCAAGGAAGGCCGATAAGGCCCAGGAGAGCGCCAGAGCCGTCCTGGAGAAGCTTGAGCAGAAGGGCAATGTCTGGGGCACGGACAATGGCAGCGCCATAGCCGCTTCAGATGTGGTGGTGCTCTGCGTTCCCTTTGAGAGCCTTCCCCTGGTCACAGATGGGCTGAAGAGCTCCTATGCCAGCCAACTGGTGGTATCCCCCGTTGTGCCCATGAGCTATAACGGCAGGTTCTTCCAGTATTCTCCTCCCTCGGAGGGCAGCGCTGCCCTTCAGGCCAGGGCTCTTCTGCCAGAGGGCATCAGGATAGTTGCTGCCTTTCACACCATCTGCGCCGCTGCCCTTCAGGCCAGAGAGCGGCATCTTAAAGCCGATGCTCTTCTCTGCGGAGACGACATCGAGGCTCTGGATACCGTGGCCGCCCTGGCAAGGGAGATCAGGAGCCTGAGGCCCCTAAAGGCCGGGCCACTGGAGGCCTCATCGCTGGTGGAGAGCCTGACTCCCATGCTCCTCAACGCCGCCAGGAAGAACAAGATCAGAGATGCAGGCATTCGTATCATTTCGGAGAGAGAAGAGGCATGAGCGGCTTGGCCGGATTGCAGCTTTTTTCAGCCCAGATTAAGGGCGCTCTTGTTCTCTGACTTTGGTCTAAATATCCCGACTATCGGCCCTGCGGCCTCCCATGAGGTAGCCGGCAAAGGCGGTCATCCATAACAAAACCGGATATACCAGCATCCTCTCCTCGCCTCCCCGGCCGAAGAGCTGAAAAGGAGATGCTGTCCCGGCATAGAAGGCAAAGAAGAGCACCACAAGGGACAGGAGGCCGATTGCCACAGAAAACCATGCCAGCGGCCCCTTGACCATGCGACAGGAGATTATGGCCGAGAGGGGGGCAGCTGTAAACCAGCCCAGCGCCACCAGGCCATGTATGCTGCCTGCATCGCCGGGAAAGGCTGCCACGCCCATGGCAAATAGTCCGGAGATGCCGAATAGAATTGAAAATAGTCTGCTGCCGACGGAGAAGTAAATCAGCACCGAGCTGATGAGGCTGAATAGCCCGATTACAAATGTGGCAGAATTAAAGAGCATAGCCGAGGGCTGCTGCGGAGAGACGGCGGGCGGAAAGGTACAGGCCAGATCGGAGAGATCATTAGCCCTGATGCTGTAGCCGGGAAATAGGGTCTCTGCGGCCAGCACAACCATGAGCCACTGCAGGACGCCGAGGAAAAGAATGGCGCCAGCACTCTGGCGCAATAAGACGGAATTTAAGTTCGTGGGAGGGTCACATCCAGAGGGGCAGATAAAGTTCAAACTTTATTAATCTATCCTTGAAGATGGCACCCTTTAGAGACCGGTTTTCCAGGCGGGCTATCCCAAAATATCCCGGTGCGCCGCTCTGAATCCCGCATCCCTCATCTGGCAGGAGCATCTTCCCTTAAACCATTGGTAGGAGGTCATCTCTTTCCAGATCTGCTTGAGGCTTCTCTCCTTGATGTTGCCGAATGAAAGAGGCATATAGGCACAGGGCAGGGCTCCGCCGTCTCCATCCACATGTATCCATCTCCGGCCGGCGAAGCATCCGAACATCTCCGGGCTGAGCAGATAGGGCAGAGCGGTGACACGGGGGCCGTCTTTATGGTTCTTGTCTTTATGGAAGCGCTCCAGCCGCAATACATCCCGGTCCGATAGGACCTCACTCTCATGAGAAGCCCAGCGGCCTACAGCCACTATCTCGTATAAAGAGAGTTCGTGAACCCCCAGGTCGGCTGCCAGGGAGAAGGCCTCCTCCAGCAGGTCGATGTTATGGGGGGAGGTTACCATGAAAAGGTCCACCAGCAGCCCCGCCTCCAGGGCGTTCTTGATCCCTGATATTGCATCGCGATAGGCTCCCGTCCGGCCACGAAATCGGTCGTGTTCCTCTTCCCTTGGACTGTCGATGCTGACCCGCACCGCATACAGCCCTCCCCTCTTGAGCTTTTCAGCCATCTCTTCGGTGAGGCGGTAGCCGCTGGTGAAAGTGGTGGCCACAGCCCTTTGGTCCACAAAGGAGACCAGCTCCGGAAGGTCGGCACGGAGCATGGGCTCTCCCCCGTCGAAGGTTATGAGATAGGATCCCATATCCATGGCTTGAGAGATGGCGCTTTTGACTAGGCTGCTGTCCAGGATCTGGCCCTGGCGAGATGGTGCGCTGCAATGGATGCAGTCGTTGGGGCAGGCCTTCATCACTGCTATGGAGAATTGGTCCGGAACCGGTCGGCGGGAGAGGGCTGCCACCTGTGCCGAGAGCATTCGCTCGAAGGCCCGGCTGGGGGCAGGTGGAATCCAGGTGGAGAAGATGAATCTTTCCGGCCCGGAGGAGATGGGCTTCTCATCGGCGAAGATTCGGTTCATCCGATCCAGAACCGGCCTGGCGAGAGGCGCAGCAGGCCCCCGTCCCTCCAGACGGATGCCACTGTTCTCCGGGAAGGCCTCGATGCTCAGCAGAGGCTTCTCTGTGATCTGCATCTCTTGAGCCCCCGGCTGGTCATCTCATCCACAATGCTCTCCAGGCGGCGGAGCATCAGGCCCTCTCCCGAGGAATGCCTCAGTGCATCTTTTGCAGAGCGGCTATGCTCCTCAATGACCCTGATGCACATATGGGCCGCAGCATCCCTCTGATGAAGGCCGCCGTAAATGCAGGGAAGGGTAACCGAGGTCTTCTGGGAGGACTTGCCCTGGTCCAGCCCCAAAAACTCCTCCAGATCATCCAGGACCTGATAGCCCAATCCGAGGCTCTTTCCGTAGCTCTCCAGTATGGCCACCTCGCAATCATCTGCGTCGGATAGCATTGCACCTATCTTGGCCGAGGCAGAGAAGAGGGTGGCTGTCTTTTTGGAGATGCATTGGTAGTAATCATCCGATGTGCTGGCGGAGGAGAGGTCCATCAATTCCCCCTCCGACATATCCATGCAGGCAGCGGAGAAGGCGGCTATGGCCGGCTGGCGGTAATGGGAGATGAGCTCTATCGACCGGGAGATCAGCCAGTCCCCGGCCAGAAGAGCAGCCTCCGGCCCGAATCGCTCCAGAGCACTCTGAGCACCCCTCCTCTTTATGCCCTGGTCCAGGATATCGTCATGCACTAAAGAGGCGGCATGCACCAACTCCACAGCCAGGGAGGCATTGGCAGCTGATTCTGCTGTGCCGCCGAAGGCCTCAGCCGAGAGCATGAGGATGAGAGGCCTGACCCTTTTTCCAGGAGCAGAGAGAATATAACCTATGATCTCACCCAGAGGAGAGTCTGGCAGCTCTCTTACCATCTGAGCAAGCCGATTGTCTATAATCTGGTATTCATCCCAGGCGGAGAACATCGAATTAGTCTAGTGCCGGATTGGCTATTTAGCTTTTGCTGAATGGAATAATTTGATTAGTAATGAATATAAAACCAAAGCCATTCATGCTGACAATAATTGCCCGCGAACAAGTAAATGGCTTACGGGAATTCCAGATTTACATATTAAACTAAATATTATTGTGCTGTATAACACAATTATGCTTCTCTCGCTCCAGGATATAATTCCTGCCGATGTTCATTTGCCAGTTCCGGAATCGAGAATCTTGAATGCTTCGCATCTCATAATCGGCGTTCTTCGCATTGAAATCCCAGTCTCTTCAGAGAGGCGGAATCCTAATCCTTCCAGCAGAGCCCTGGCCTCTCCCCTGCCGTGCAATAAGATCTCCGCCAGATCCTCTGGCTGGTCTATATCGCAGCCTGCCCGGAAGGACTCAAATATAGATAGGCTCAGGCCCATCTCCCTGGCATAGTCCCTGTGCTTGGGATAGCTCAGTCCCCTGTAGCAGGTGCGAAAGCAGGGGCTTCTGATCAGGATCATATTAGTCCCTCCCCCCCTTCCCGGGCAGAGCACCACATCCCCCGGAGTGTTCAGAATGCCGACGATGTCCTCTTCTTCCAGAAGAGCCAGATCGGCCATGACGATAAGCAGGTCCCGTCTCCAATCCTGCCTGGCTTGTCGTTTAATAACCGCATTTAGGGCATCGTTTAATTCCATATTGCAGGGCATGACATTGATATCCTGGCCGGCTCCGTCCAGCAATATCTCCTCTCTGAGATTTAATCCCGGCCGGGTGAGGATGAAAAGCTCGCCGAACTCCCCCAGTACGGCCAGGACATCTCTGAGCATGGCCAGGGCGATCATCCTCCGTTCATCTGGATTCAGTGCCGGGGAGAGCCGGCTCTTGGCTCCGTCCAGCCGGAAGGGCACCACGATTCTCACCGACCTGTGCCTGGCACCATCTTCAGGCAGAGACAGGGCTCTCACATCCCTCCTTATCTTCTCAGCAGGGGGCGGATCACATCCCTATCCTCGGGCATGAAGACGCTCCTTTGATCGCCGGAGGACAATTGCAGGCCTCGAAAGACAACCGCAGGAGTACCGTCTCCTGCTTCTCCCATGAGCAGATTGGCTGCCGATGCTATCTCATCCACCACTGCCTCCAGAGTGATCTCCAGAGGCCTGCCATGAAGATCCCGCTTGCCTCGCCAGTCTCGCATGGCTGAGATGCCTGCCCAGCCTATAGCCACTCCAGTGACCCCGAAGCGAAAAGGCCGCCCGCAGGTATCGGTGATTATCACCGCACACTCCTTTCTCAGAGATCGCCGCAGCCCTTCTGCGCTCCTACAAGGATCCTGGGGCAGGAGGAGAATGCGACCATCTCCCACATTGGATTGATCTATGCCGGAATTGACCCCTATATGCCCAAAACAGGTCTTTGTGAGCAGGAATGGCTCTTCCAGTATAACATCCGCCGACTCCTCCAGTACCGCCTGAACAAATCGTGGATCCTTGCCCGACAGCCGGGCTATCCTCTCCGCCCTCTCCGAGGGACGGTAGCTCTCCAGATTTCGAAACCTTCCTTCCGACTTGGCCACTATGGTGCTGGCCAGGCAGAGGATGTCCCCGTCCTGGACGGCAAAAAGAGATTCAATTAGTAGAGCTAGATCGTCTCCAGGCTTGATCAGCGGCAGGCCTTCTACGATATAGCCTCGCAGCGACGGCCCGGCTGACATGGCCCTCTAGATGCGCGAGCCTTTTCCCTTCCGGGCCAGACGATACAGCCTGGCCTGGACCAGCAGGTCCAAAAGGTAGGCGTAATTCTCGGCCACGATGGCTGCTCTATCCTGGCTGATCTCCTCCCAGGGAAGGCCACCATAGCCCTTGGCATATTCCATCCAAAAATCGCCAGGAGAGAACTCCAGGAGATATTTGTCCTCTGGAGTAAATGTAAGGTTGATAGACTCTTCCACTTATCACACCTTCCCCTTTCTCTCCACCACCTCAGCAAATGCCAGGGTTCCGCTGATCTTCTTGATCTTGGCCTTGACTATCTCGCCTTTCACTGCGCTGGGCACGAAGATGAGATACTTATCAACCTTGGCTATGCCATCGCCCTTGTTGCCCACGGACTCGATGCGCAGCTCATAGGTCTCGCCCTCTTCGATGACATCCTTTTGCACCGCAGCGGTTGCCTTTCTCTTTCGCACTGGTCGATGAGCGCCGCAGGCATCGCACTTTAGAGTTAAAACCCGATCGCTCTTGATAAGGTGAGTATCAGGCAGCCTGCATTCGGTGCAGACCACATACTCTTCAAAATAGGACTCTATCTGGCGGGCTATGGCGGTCTCTCCAAATTTTCCCTGGAAGATGCCGCGCTGTCCCTCAATCTTTCCTGCCGTGCCCATCTCTTGGAGCAGATATTTCATAAGGTGCTCCGGTTCACGATTTAATGTATCCGCTATTGCCCCGAAGTTCTCCAGGACGGTGGTCTTTCCTTCATAAAAGACCCTCACCGCAGGTATGACAAACCTCTCCTTGGACTCCCGGGTGGCCGGCATCTTTTTCATGGCCCGCTCCAGGCCCGCTAAATAATCATCCATCAAGATACCTTGGCTACTTTATCAGTTCCTGTCCCGACTCCACAACTATCTGAATCGGGGTTGGCAATTTATGCCCTGCCCTGGTCAGTGCCACCTTTGCCTCATTGAGATAGGTCAGGGGAATTCCCAATGTGAACAGCTTCTGTCCTGCCTCGACCCTGGCCGCCGTTCCCACCGCTTTGCCGAAGGCCATCCTCATGCCGCTGGATACACGGTCTGCGCCTGCTCCTGTGGCCTGCTTGTTCTCCCGGATGACATGGTGGGGATAGGTTCTGAGCTTGAGATGGAAGTTGGTCCTGCCCGCCACCTTGAGAAGATAACGATTGGCAGCGACCCTGGCCGCCTCAAGAGCTGTATGTCTGATCTGGCAGGGCTCCCGGACCACCAGTGTGAGCTGTATGGGGAATTCTTCCTGCAGATTTCCCATATCGTAATGTACCACTTTGCTGCCCGGAACGCCGCCCATGTACTTTCTGCGGGTGTAGGGCCGCTCTCTTCTTCTATACATGCTTGCTGGCTTGCGTGTCAAAACTATTTCCTCCGATAATCCTGAGATTGGTGCACTACGCACCTTGCTTATAAGGTTTGGCCTAATCTATACCGTGATCGGGGTGGAGAATGAGATCTCCCCCGCCAGAGGCTGCCCCATAAGGGTGGCGAGGGAGCTGGGCTGGTTGGCCAGCAGCCACATCATCTTCACCAGAGCCACCTCGGGCAGCATATCTTCGCCCTCTATCGCCCCTGCCTGCAGCATATCCCGGCCCGTATCGTATACCCTGTCGCATATTCTGCCCCGCAGGCATTGTGAGGCTATCACCACGGGGATGCCTTCTTCTGTGGCTCTCTTGATGCCATCTATCCATTCAGAAGCCACATGACCGAGGCCTGTCCCCTCCAGAACTATCCCCTTATACCCTTTGTCGATGTAGTAATTGAGGATCTCCGGGGAGGATCCGGGGGTGTATTTGACCAGGGCGCATCTCTCTTCCATCCTGGCGCATACCTCCAGATCAGCCTCGCCACGACGGCGGTAGGGCTGGAAGGCCTCGACCTTTCTGCTGAGATAGTCCACCCTTCCCAATGGCATCTGATTTATGCTCTGGAAGGCATCCCGGCGGGAGGTATGCATCTTTCGCACCCTGGTGCCCCGATGAATGGAGCAGAAGTCATCGCTAGATGTGCCGTGCATCACCACAGTGACCTCAGCTATGTCGCTGATTGCCACGCTGGCGGCGCAGACGGCATTCATGGAGGCGTCACTGCTGGGCCTGTCCGAGCTTCTCTGTGATCCCACCAGCACCACCGGCACCGGCGTCTTGATCATAAAGGATAGAGCTGCGGCGGTGTACATCATGGTATCTGTGCCGTGGGTTATGATCACGCCCTCTGCCCCGGATTCGACCTCCTGGGCCACAGTATTCGCGAGCTTTATCCAGTATTCAGCGCGCATATTCTCGCTCAAGATCTGGTATATGACCCGGGCGCTGTAGTTGGCAATCTCCTCCAGCTCCGGTATGGCGGAGATTATCTCGCCGGCGGAAAATTGGCTGGTGACTGCCCCGGTACGGTAGTCCACCTTGCTGGCTATGGTCCCGCCGGTGGAGAGAATGGAGACCTGGGGCAGTCCCTCTCTTTTCGGGAGGGGCCTGTCGCTCTTGATCTTCTGGCTCTCCTGAACCTTTTGCAGGATGGCGATCCTGGATTTAGAGCCATCAAGGCCTATATTGTAGCCGTTGTCGAGTTTTATGACCACATATCCCTCTCTACGGGAGGGCATGACCACGCCCTCGTAAGTTGTGCCGCCCCTCTCCACAGAGACTCGGTCTCCAAGATCCATTATTCTCTCACCAGATGGCTTTTAACCCCTCATCCCTTATATTGGATATCTAAAAACGTTGCCCTTGGAGTCCATGTCTGGGACAGAGATCGTCGAGCCGCTGTAAATTGCCACCTTGCGTATGATGAAAATGAGGCAAAAAGAGAGGAAGAGAGATGATATATTTTGTAACCAGCAATAAAGGGAAGTACGCCGAAGCACGGGCATTATTTGAGGATCTGGTGCAGAAGGACATCGGCTACACCGAGATTCAGGCAGACAGTCTGGAGGAGGTCGCAGCCTATGGTATTATGGAGGTTGCTGCCAGGCTGGATCGCCCGGTGATGATCGAGGATGCCGGCCTCTTCGTCCATGCTCTGCAGGGCTTTCCCGGGGTTTATTCAGCTTATGTGCAGAAGACCATAGGCAACGCTGGCATCCTGCGGCTGATGGAGGGCGTGGATAGGCGAACTGCCCACTTCAAGTCGGTGGTAGCCTATGTCGAGCCCGGTCGCGAGCCGGTCATGTTCAAGGGGGAGGTGCACGGCGAGATAGGCTTTGAGGAGAAAGGCGGGAAGGGTTTCGGCTATGATCCCATCTTCTATGTGGATGAGATCAGCCTGGGGGAGATGGAGATAGAGGAGAAGAACAGGATCTCCCACCGGGCTGCATCCATGAGGGCGCTTAAAGAATGGCTGGAGGGGGGCCGAGGTTGATTCATCTTCCCAACCGGAAAGGAAATTTTCTAAATCACTCCCCTATAGTAAGCCAGTCTCCTGGCATGAGGCCGGAATGTCTCCAGCAGCATCTTCTCCTCCCCATCAGAAAGGGGCTGGAAGCGCCGACCAGTTTCCGCCAGGCTCGCCACCTCCGCGGGGCTGGAGCAGCCCACTATGGCCGTGCTGATTGGCCGTGAGAGGGCAAAGCGCAGTAGCAGCTCAGGCGTCACGCCGTGTTGCGGTGATATGTAGTGTGAAGCTCCCAGCACCTTCATGCCTATAACCGCCAGGCCCCGATCCATGGCGGCGATCATCACCCGGTCCAGAAATCCGCCCAGGACAGCTTCCGCCGGATTGACCGGCAGGAGCACAGAGTCGACCGGCCAGTTCTCCACGGCATAAAGCAGCACCTGCGGGTCATGGTGGCCGGTCACCCCCAAAAAGCGCACCAGTCCGGCATCTCTGGCCTCCAGGAACGCCTGGAGGGCTCCCCCCGGCCCTTCTATCTCCTCAATGTCCTGGCGGCTCCGGATATCATGGATCTGCCAGAGATCCAGCCTGTCCAGCCCCAGGGTCTCCAAGGAGCGGATCAGATCCGACATCGCTCCAGCATAGCTTCTCTCTGCCGATTTGCTGGTCTGAAATATAGAAGCTCGAAGATGGATCTGGCTGCGCCAGAAGGAGCCATAATAGCTCTGGCTGCCGGAATAGGCGGGTGCGGTATCAAAGTAGGCTATGCCCTGGCCTGCTGCCGCCTCTATCACTGCACTGGCCTCATCCTCCCTACCATAAGTGCGGAGCACTCCCTCTCCCCCCAGGCCAACCTGGCTGATGGCCTGGCCGCTCTTTCCAAATGGCCTGTTAGCAATGGTCATGATAGCTCTCCTCTCTGCTTATATTGGGGATGGTGATTAAGGTGATGGCCTTGACGTCATCGTCTCATGGCTCTGCGGGGGTGCATCGGAAAATTAGGAGGGAGGCAAAAGTCTCTCTGTAGGAGGGAAGAATAGAGGTGCTTTCGACTTTTGCCGATGGGACTGTTGTTGATTGACGATATTTAAGGATTTCGCCCTGCCCAGGAGCTTGGCCGCTCCATGCAAACGTACTGCAGCCAAACCTTTTTCATGGTTGACATCCCCTGGATGGCAATTATGTTCGACCCAAATGAGGAATCTCTGGTTCTGGAGATCGTGCGGGGCTTCTTCGACATCCCTCCGGAGAAGATGATAGAGATTGGGGACAATTTCAAGAAGCTTCTCTTCGATCCTGGGGCAGCCAGCGAGGAGGATGCGGCAGCCAATTTGAAGGGCGCGCTGCAGGACATGCCCCGGGAGCAGGTCCTTCTGGCGGGAATGTTCGTCTCCGGCCTGCTGCGCTGCAATCTCGTTCCTCAAATCCAGGAGCAGTATACGCAGGCCCAGGCGGAGGGAAAGGCAGACGCGGAATGATCGGCAATGGAACAGTCAATTTTTCGCTTCCGGAGCAGAAGGCCCTGGAGATTGAGCTGAGAGGCATAGTCGAGGCCATATTGGCAGGCGAGATCTGCAGCCAGGCGGATCTGGAGTCTGCCAAGAAAGAGGCATCATCCCGGCTGGGCCTCTCCACTCTGCCCAGCAATGCCGATATCCTGGGCCTGGCCACCACAGAGGAGAGGGAGAAGCTGGGGATGCTGGTCCGAAAGCCCACCCGCACTCTCTCCGGGGTAGCGGTCATAGCGGCCATGACCTCTCCTGCCCGCTGTCCTCACGGAACCTGCCTGCCCTGTCCGGGCGGCATAGCTTCAACTTCTCCCCAGAGCTATACCGGCCGGGAGCCAGCCGCCATGAGGGCAGCCCAGCATGACTATGATCCCTATCGCCAGGTGGCAGCCAGGCTGGCCCAGCTGGAGGAGATCGGCCATCCCCTGGACAAGTCGGAGCTGATAGTCATGGGCGGGACGATGACCTCCCGTCCTCTGGGATACCAGCACTGGTTTGTGCGCCGCTGCCTCCAGGCCATGAACGACTATCCTGGAGGGGCGAGCATCTCCAGGGCGCGGGATTCATTTGAGGCCATAGCCGCAGCCAATGAGACCGCAAGAGTGCGAAACATAGGCACCACCTTTGAGACCAGGCCGGACCACTGTCGCCAGGTCGAGATCATCCAGATGCTGAAACTGGGTGCGACCAAGGTGGAGCTGGGGGTGCAGAGCACCCGTGACGAGATCCTGGAGAGGATGAGGCGGGGTCATACGGTCGAGGATACTGCTGCGGCCAACCGCGCTCTGCGGGAGGCGGGGCTGAAGGTGGGATTTCATATGATGCCCGGCCTTCCCGGCTCCTCGCCCGAAACCGATCTAAAGGTCTTCAAGGAGCTCTTCTCCGACAGCCGCTTCCGCCCCGATTACCTTAAGATCTATCCCACCCTGGTCATCGAGGCAACTGAGCTGTACCGGTTGTATAAGAGGGGTGAGTACAGCCCGCTGGGCGATGAGGAGGCAGCCGACCTGGTATCCCGGATCAAGGAGATCCTTCCTCCCTATGTCCGGCTGCAGAGGGTTCAGAGGGACATTCCTGCTCATCTCATAGTGGCCGGGGTCAAGAAATCCAATCTCCGCCAGCTGGCCCAGCAGCATCTGGCAATGCGAGGCGGCAGCTGCCGCTGCATTCGCTGCCGTGAGGCTGGGCTGCGCCATCTGCACCAGAGCGAGGTGCGCCTGGAGCAGCAGCATTATGCCGCCTGCGGAGCAGAGGAGCATTTTCTCTCCTTTGTCGGCCAGGATGAGACCTTGATCGGATTTCTACGCCTCCGCCTATCGGCACGGGCAAGGGTGAGGGAGCTTCATGTCTACGGGCCTATGCTTCCCATAGGCAGCAGGAAAGAAGGCTGGCAGCACCGCGGCTTTGGGGAGAGTCTGGTGGAAGAGGCGGAGAGACTGGCAGAGGAGGCGGGCTACAGCAGCCTGGAGATCACCAGCGGCATCGGAGCCAGGGGCTACTACCGGCGGCTGGGCTATGATCTACTGGGACCTTATATGGTCAAGCCGCTTCAGGATCAGAAGGGGATGAAATGAGATCTCTCTAGCACCACAACCATTAAATACCGTGCACCAAAGAGGATTCGCGATCTGAGGAATTATAATATGCGTTGGCAAGGCAAGTTCGGAAGGAAGCCCACGGGAGGGAAATTGATTCCTGCCCGGGGAAAGAGGAAGTTTGAGGTAGGCAGAGAGCAGAGCGACACCACCATAGCCGCAGTCAGGGTGAAGGCTGTGGAGACCAGAGGCGGAAACAAGAAGATGCGCATGCTGCGTGGCGATATGGCCACGGTATCCGATCCAGTCACCGGCCAGTCCAAGGTGGTAAAGATCGAGACGGTCAGCGAGAACAAGGCCAATTTGCACTACAAGAGAAGAAATATACTCACCAAGGGCGCTATCATCAAGACGGAGATTGGAGAAGCCCGCATAACCAACCGGCCGGGACAGGATGGCTTGATCAATGCCATGCTGCTGCCTGCAGCCTGAAAAACCTCTTCTCTTTTCATGTTTATTATCTTCCGATGCAGCTGCGGCCGCCATCTCTATGCCCGGAAGGATGCCAAGACCAGAACCTGCCCCTGCGGCAAGAGGATTCTTCTCAGCAAGGTCAGGATTCTCTCTAAGGCAGAGGATGCGGCTGCTGCCGGGGAGATGGTGCGAAGGCTTCAGATGGGAACTCGGGAGATGACCGGATTCAAACCGGCCCATATTTAGGCCGGCTTCCTGAGCGGGAATCGGGAAAAAAAGGCAGCGATCCCGGAGGATTCTGATCCGGTATGGATGGCTCCCGTCAACTTACAGAGGCCAGGCATCGGCCCACACCGACCACTCCGTGGGCCCGGCCGTGGGGGATGATCCAAATGATTTTAAAAGACAGCGAGAGAGAAAATTACGCCCTGAAGCAAAAGCTATTCTGAAATCATTTCATGCTGGCAAATCGTTTGATAGTAGCCCTCTTGCGCTGCCACCGGCGGGCCTCTCTGGCTTTGTCCTCTTTCAGTTCGGCCAGGCGCCCGGATTTGCTGGCCGATTGGCTCTCTTCCTTCTCGGTTCCATCCGTATCCGTCCGAATCATTCTCATTTCACCTGAATTATATCTTTTCTCCACCAATGGCAGATGGTTACTCTTCAGAGGAAATTTCTGTTTAAAGCAAATACGCGAACAGAAAATGACCATACCTTGATGGTCATGAATCTATATAAGGCTATGTCGAGCCGGACAGCTCCGGCAAGGGCATCGCCCTACAAGCAGGCCCGATCCAATTCCAAAAGATGAATTTCAACCGACAGGTATATCATCCGGATGGGCTTGTCCAAAGTGTTACATTTTGCGTCGATTCAAAGAGATTTGTTGAGATGTTTTTGTAGCACGATCGGTTCTTTGAATCGATAAAAGGTAAGTGAATTAAATGTTTGAGAGAAAGTACGAAAACAGTGGCAATAGTGGCAGCTCCAGAGGCAGCTACAACAGCAGACCAAGAGAGATGACCGAGGTTACCTGCTCCGAATGCGGCAAGCAGACCCAGGTTCCCTTCAAGCCGGACGGATCCAGGCCGGTTTACTGCAGCGAGTGCTATCAGAAGCACAGACCTGCCAGAGCACCAAGAAGATACTAAATCCAATTTTTGCCCAAATAAAAATCCCAATAGGCCATGCAGGGCTGACCTGGCTCTGCATGAGCTTTATGGGACGGTATCGATGTCTGTCTGGAGCCGCATTGCGCCGATCCAGGAAAGGTCATCTTTTCAAGAGCATCTAAAGACCATATTTGGCAGTTTAAGACGCCACATGCAGGCCAGCGAGGAGCCAAAAAAGACTCGATGCCTGAAGCCAAAAGTTATTTGCTTAATTAGCCGACATAATACAGGAAAGGTGGAAGAAATACATGAATTTCAAACACATAGTGGTCGTGATGGCTGCTGTTCTTGCGGTGCTATTGGCAGCTGGCTGCACAAGCAGTCCGGAAAAGGCAACTTGCCCCATCAGTCCAGAAGAGGCAGCTAATCAAAGTGATGATGTTTCCGTTCCCATAAAGCTGACTGAAGAGAATGCCGTGGAGCCTTGTGTGGAAGTTGATGGCAGCCAAGATGAAAAATAGAGGTTTGTTGAAGCCAAAACAGGAGCGTCATCCACATCATCGAAGGAGAGGAAACGAGGACCCCGTCTACGGCAGCTCCCAGCCTCGACCGGAAGCAGAGCGGCGGATGCATCGGCGAACTCGACCGCTGCAAAAGCTGCGACTACCTGGAGGCCCTGATCCTTTAGGCAGATGAAGAAATTGCCCACTCTATAACAGAGGACTTCAGGAAAGAGGCTTGAGGGCAGGGATTCTGTCTCCTCCCCATATGCCTTCTACTCTCCGATATACTTCTCCAGAAAGTCGAAGGGAGCCGGCCTGCCTTTGGCGATCTGATAGGCATCATAGGAGCAGATTATGACTCCCACAATCCAGCCCATGCCCGAGCTGATAGCTGCCACAGCTGCTGTGAGGAAGAAGAGGACTATTCCCCTCTTGATAAGACCCAGATAGATATGGCCCAGGCCGGGAATGAGCAGATTCAGGATCACTGCCAGCCAGGGGCTCTTTGCATTGGGCATTTTGCATCACCATTATGATTGCAGAGTGAGTTTTTCTTTATTCCGGAATAAATACATTTGTATCCAGCATCCAGTTCAATATTACGATGCAGTGATCGGCATGCAGGCTGGTCGGCCCCAGCGAGGCGGTCCTGGCTCCAGCCCGGCCGATCAGCTCCTCCTCCTCCGCAGTCATTCCCATGTGATCGCCCAGGATGAAGGCCGTCCTGCCGGCAGGGCTGATGCCCTCCATTTTTTTGATGTCCGAGCCGTCCTCCTTCAGGTACATCAGATCCGCCTCCTTGAGATCCTCCAATAGCTCAGGCAGGCCGCCCAATCGCACTGTGATTCCTGAAGTGGACATGGCCCACCTATCCGTGGCCGGCAGGGCCAGGGCTTTTTTAAGTAGAGCAGCGGTGGTGCGCTCATCGGGATTGAGATGGCGCAGGCTTTCACCATGCAGAAGAATGGTCTTGGGGGCATCCCCACCCAGAAGCACCAGATAGACCAGGACATCCTTTCTGATGCCGTGGGAGATGACAAAGGCAGCGGTGACGGCACGGCAGAGTATATCCAGGCGGCCGGAGGTGCCGGGAATGTCCTCCAGGGAGAAGTTGGGAGATGTGGTGGCCTTGTGGCCTACGATGACGAATGTGCGCATAAATGGAGAGGATGGGCCGGGCTGGTACATCCCTCTTTCGTCTCAGGGGGTAGCCAGTTCAGAGGCAGGGGAAAATAGGACCGCCCTTCCGCTCATATCATATGAAAAGCTTATTAAGGAGAAGATGAGTTGGGGTGGATTGTAGGCAAATGACGAAAAGCCTATCGCCAAACAGTCTAGTTAAACCGGAGGCATAT
>JAGOLL010000085.1 GCA_017994055.1 Methanothrix sp. | reverse complement strand
AGCGGAAGCTATCTAAAAATGACCAAAAAAAGAGTCTAATTCATGCAAAT
The DNA here is from genome assembly GCA_017994055.1 of Methanothrix sp. Taxonomy (GTDB): domain Archaea; phylum Halobacteriota; class Methanosarcinia; order Methanotrichales; family Methanotrichaceae; genus Methanothrix. Next base: position 7,928 of record JAGOLL010000085.1, on the reverse strand, counting down.
TAGGCCATAATTCGAATAGAAAGGACTTAATTATTCAATATTGCATCTGGAAGAAGGGTAAATAGGAATCCTCAAAGCATATTGATTTATAATATTATATGATATATTTCTAAATAATATTTTTGGACTACTTTCACTTTCGCCTTGCCTCCTTCCCTCGCCTGATATCCCCGAAGCACCCTGATCACTCTCCATAGGCTATTTATCTTAATCGAGCCAGACTTCAGTCCAGACAATATCCGAAGATGGAGTGGGATCTGATTGATAATTCAATTCTGGGGTGCAGCCCAGACCGTGACCGGCTCGATGCATATGGTCGAGGCCGATGGGCACCGACTGCTATTGGACTGCGGCATGGCTCAGGGCAGAAGAGAGGAAGCCAAAAAGCTGAATTCCGAATTTCCTTTTAATCCCGAGAAGATCGACGCCGTAGTGCTCTCTCATGCTCATCTCGACCACAGCGGCAAGCTGCCCATGCTGGTCAAGAAGGGCTTTTCCGGCAGCATATTCTCCACATCTGCCACCAGGGACCTCTGCAGCGCCATGCTGGCCGACTCTGCATCTCTTCAGGAGATGGATGCCAAGTATGTAAACAGGCAGAATGAAAAACAGGGGCTGCCTTTCATCAAGCCGCTCTACACCCTGAATGATGTTGCCAGGACCATGCGGCTCTTCCAGACAGTGGAGTTCCAGCGACGGCTAGAGATCCTGCCGGGAATAAAAATGACCTTCCGGAATGCCGGCCATATCCTGGGCTCGGCATCTGTAGCCCTGGAGATCGCCGAGGGCCAGGACAAAAAGAAGGTGACCACCCTGGCCTTCACCGGCGATCTGGGCCGCCAGGGAGCAGCAGTGGTGAAGGATCCAAGTATCATCGACCGGGCCGATATACTCATCACCGAGTCGACATATGGCGGCAGAGATCACGGTCCCATGGATGAGGCCAGGAAGAATCTGGCCAGAGTGGTGAAGGAGACGGCCAGCAACGGCGGACTTCTGATAATTCCCGCCTTTGCCGTGGGAAGAACCCAGGATGTGGTATATCATCTTCATGAATTGATGCAGTCAAGAGAAGTTCCCCAGATGCCGGTATATGTGGACAGCCCCCTGGCCACCAATATCACTGAGATCTTCAGAGTCCATCCTGAATGCTATGATGAGGAGACCGAACAGTTATTGATGCAGGACGGCGGCGACGATCCCTTCGGCTTTAATATGCTCCGGTACACCCGCAGCACCGAGGAATCGAAAAAGCTCAATAATATCAAGCGCCCGGCGATCATCATCAGCGCCTCGGGTATGTGCGAGGGCGGCAGGGTGCTGCACCATCTGCGCCGCAATATCGGAGATCCCAACACCACCGTCCTCTTCGTGGGCTTCCAGGCCGAGAATACCCTGGGCCGAAAGCTGCTGCGGGGAGACAAGACAGCTCGGATATACGGTGAAGAGCATGAGGTTAGAGCCAGAATGGAGAAGATAGACGGCTACAGCGCCCATGCTGACGAGGGGGAGCTGCTTGATTTCATCAATGCCATACCGAACAAGCCGAAGCATGTCTTTGTGGTGCACGGCGAGCCGGATGCCACAGCGGCCATGGCCGCCGGGCTGGCCAGACTGGGGATAGCGGATATAGCCATTCCGGAGCGCGGTGAGAGGTTCGAGCTTTAAGATCCACAGGAGTCTTCCACGGCTCCATCTCCGCCTGCCAACCTGATGATTTGGACCCGGGTCTCCCTGGCCGCAGGAATTGGACCCGCCATCCTCCGGCCAGGTCCCTTTGCTCTGCTCCGCTGTGTCTCTGATCTCTGGCCGGCTATTTGAGGCGGATCCCTCTGCAGGAGAGGCCATTAAACAGGCCCCTAAGAGCATGCATAGCAACTGCCCGAATCCGGGATGGGGGCAGAAAAAGCATTTATACTTGTTTCGGCGTAAGGGTTCTGGTTTGTCCCTTATCATTTGGAGGATTGAAGGATTTGACAACTGTTTACGACGTACCTCCCCATGACTTGATAGCTGCCGTGGCCCAGGAGCTAAAGGCGGCGGGCAAGGTTCAGCCCCCGACATGGGCCGAGTTTGCCAAGACTGGGGTAAATAGGGAGATGCCTCCCACCAACCCCGACTGGTGGTTTGTGCGGTGCGCATCAGTATTGCGCAGAATATACATCGATGGCCCGGTAGGCGTCTCACGCCTGAGAAGCTTCTACGGCGGAAAGCACCGCAAGGGCGTAGCCACAGGATTCTTCTGCAAGGGCAGCGGCTCCGTGGTCCGCGAGTCTTTGCAGCAGCTGGAGAAGGCCGGCTATGTTAAAAAGCTCAAGAAAGGACGCCAGATGACCCCCGAGGGCCAGGCGTATCTGGACGGCGTAGCCCACAAGGTCAGAGGCCAGATGCAGGTTGAGGCCGCACCCAATCAGCAGCCTCCGGCCGAACCAGCCGCCGAGCCTACAGCCTGAAGATCGAAAAGATCGGCAGCAATCAAGTTTAGCGAGGTAGAGTTCAATGGTTGATGATGAGCTTGCAGAACTGAGACGAAAGAGGATGGAGCAGATCCAGAGGCAGCAGATGGACTCCCAGATGGCCACTGCTCAGCAGGAGCAGGCCCAGCAGGAGCTGGAAGCTAAGAAGGCTGCACTGATGAGGACCATCCTCACCCCCGAGGCCAGGGAAAGGCTCAATGCCATTCGCATGACCAGGCCGGAGTTCGTCGCCCAGATCGAGGCCCAGCTCATCATGCTTGCTCAAAGCGGCAGGCTGAGGGGCGCGATCACCGATGAGCAGCTCAAGGCGATCCTCCAGCAGGCCCAGCCCAAGAAGAGAGACATCACCATAACCAGGAGATAAGAGCGGCATCTTAGCCTCAGGTGGATAGATGAAGGTTGCAGTCTTGTTTTCCGGCGGAAAGGACAGCAGCCTGGCGGCTATTCTTCTCGAGCCATTCTTCGACCAGATAGAGCTGGTCACCTTCGGCTTTGAGGGCGAAGAGTCCTGGACCCGAGCAGCAGATGCGGCAGAGGAGATGGGCTATCCCCACAGGAGGATGACTTTTTCCCAGGAAGTGGAAGAGAGAGCCCTGAAGATATTGCTGTCCAAGGGTTTTCCCAATGATGCTCTTGATTATGTTCATGCCATTGCAGTAGAGACAGTAGCTAAAGAGTGCGAATTTGTGGCGGACGGAACGAGGCGGGATGATCGCGCACCCAAAATGGACTATAGCGCCATCCGCAGCCTGGAAGACCGGTTGCATGTGCAATACTTACGACCGCTGGCAGGCCTGGGTCAGAAGAGCATCCGGGCTATGGCCTCGCGCTATTTGGACTTCGAGGAGATGCCCTCCCAGAAGTATCCCGCCTCGGACTTTGAGGTGGGCCTGAGATATGCGCTGAAAGAGAGGTACGGCCAGGAGAAGGTCGATTGTATCTTCCCCTCCAATCATACGCACACCAGAGTTATTCGGAGGAAGAGATTTGTCCAAGAAATTAAAGGGCAAGAAGATCAGGCTTGCCAAAGCATTCAATCAGAATCGTAGAGTGCCCTCCTGGGTCATAGTCAAGACCATGAGGCGGGTAGTTAACCATCCCAAGAGAAGGCATTGGAGAAGGAGCAGCCTGGAGTGATGGACATGGCCGACACAGAAAGAGTTTACACCATACCCCTGGGCAAGGTCAAGAGTGCCCCCATTTACCGCCGCTCTAATCGGGCTATGACTGAGGTCAGGAGCTACCTGGCCCGGCATATGAAGGTCGATGAAGAAAGCGTCAAGATAGATCCGGGCCTCAATGATGTGATCTGGGCCCGAGGCGATATGAAGCCTCCCCTGAGGGTAAGGGTTCGCGCCGTCAAGTTCGAGGACGGCGGGGTTGAGGCGGAGTTTGCTGGTGACAGATAAGCGTTTGAAGATAGCAGGAAACAGCCTCATCGGCGTATTTGCCCGCTGCACGGAGAATGTAGTGCTTTTGCCTCTCGAGGCCGCAGATCAGGACAGACAGATCCTGGAGACGGCACTCAAGGCAGAAGCAGTAAAGATGCAGATAGGCGGGGCATCAGTTCTTGGATCGCTGATCGCTGCCAATAGCAGCGGATTCGTGCTGACCCATCATGCCGGCAATGGGGATCTGGAATTTCTGCGGCGCTACGGTCGGGCCAGCAGACTTCCGGCCCGCATCAATGCTGCGGGCAATGTGATTTTGGTCAATGACAGCGCAGCTTTGGTTCATCCCGGACTCTCCGCCAAGGCCTGTGAGACCATAGAGAAGACCCTGGGAGTCACCGTGGAGAAGGGAACCATAGGCGGCCTGAAGACCGTGGGCATGGCCGGAAGCGTCACCAATAAGGGCCTTCTGGTCCATCCACGCATCTCCGAGGCGGAGATAGCCGTCCTGGAAAAGGTCTTTGGCCTGCCCATAGATGTGGGCACGGTGAATATGGGCTCGCCTCTGGTGGGATCAGGGCTCCTGGCCAACAGCAAGGGCTACCTGGCGGGATTTGAGACCTCAGGTCCCGAGCTGGGGCGCATTGAGGATGCACTGGGTTTCCTGGTATGATTTGTTTAGGATTTGCTTTAAGCTTATAGAGCTGAGATAAAAGATGAGAGCAGGGGTGGAATATTGAGCAATTTTGAGATCAAGGGAAGATACAAGGGAGGACTTGTGGGCAAGAGCTGGCTGGCCTTTTGTAAGGTCGTCGACTGCCAGAATGAGAAGAATGCCGTGAACAAGGTCTACTCCCTTATGGGAAGCGAACATGGCTTGAAAAGGGACCAGATCAAGATAGACGAGGTGAAGACAGTTGAGTAGCGCTCCTGGAGGCGAGGAGGAGATCAGAAGGCTCCTGGCCGCTTATCAGCAATATCAGGCCCAGGCGGATGGCATCATGCGCCAGCTGAGCCTGACCCAGCTCACGGCGGAAGGCCTGGAGAGGGCCTCTACTGCCGTGGATGCTCTGGACAGGGCAGAGGTAGGACAAAAGATTATGGTCCCCATTGGATCCGGATCTTTTGTCCATGCCACCCTCGCCTCTAAGGAGAAGGTAGTCTTGAATGTGGGCGCAGGCGTTCACATAGAAAAAGATGCTGCCGAGGCCAAGGAGATCCTCAAGCTCCGAAAGGCGGAGGTTTTAGAGGGCTCCAGGAAGCTCAATGAGGTCCTCTCCAAGATCGACCAGGAGATGCAAAAGATCCAGGCCGTAATGCAGCAGTTCGAGGAAGGCGCAGCGGCGCATCAATACAATCCGGAGAGCCAGGGAGTTGTTTAGCCGCTTTAAAGAGAAGCTTTCTGGATTCAAAGAAGCTCTCTCCTCCAAGATAGCAGAGAAGGTATCCCAGGCGGAGAAGATAGCCGGGACGGTAAACGGCAGAGCTAATGCAGCTCTGGAGGAGGGTGAGATGCAGGCGCAGGCCAAGGCTCTAAGCCCTTTAGCTGAGAGAAGCAATGAAGGGAGAAAGCCGCCGGAATCGTCTCCGCCAGCCTCTGCCGCGAGCTTCCCGACAGGGGAAAAAGAGGAAGCTGATAGCAAGGTCAAAGGCCGCTTCTCCTTTTTGGAAAAGGCCAAGAGCCTGATCTTCGAGCAAGAGGTCATCCTGGAGGAGAAGGATCTGGAGGAGCCCATGTGGGCTCTGGAGATGGCCCTCATGGAGAGCGATGTGGCCCTTCCCGTGGCCGAGGAGATCGTGCGGGAGGTAAAGTCCGATCTTGTGGGCAAGAAGAAGAAGATCGGAGCTGATACAGGGGCCATAGCGGAAAAGTCGCTGAGAAATGCCCTGATATCTCTATTATCCAAGAATCATCTGGACTTTGATCAGTACATCAGAGCCAAGGAAAAGCCGGTCAAAATACTCTTCGTGGGTGTTAACGGTACGGGAAAGACCACCAGCATCGCCAAGGTGGCCAGATATCTCATGAACCAGAACTACTCTGTAGTGCTGGCGGCAGGCGACACCTTCCGGGCCGGGGCCATAGAGCAGCTGGAGGTGCACGGCAATAACCTGGGCCTGAAGGTGGTAAAGCATAAGACCGGCGGCGATCCGGCCGCAGTGATCTTTGATGCCGTAGAGTATGCCCGGGCTCATAACAAAGATGTGGTTCTGGCGGACACAGCAGGAAGACTGCACACCAATATCAATCTCATGGATCAGATGAGAAAGATCGTAAGGGTGACCAAACCCGATCTGCTCATATTCGTGGATGAAGCCATAGCCGGCAACGATGCCGTGGAGAGGGCCCGTCTCTTCAATGAGTCTGTTCCCATTGGGGGCTCCATTCTCACCAAGACCGATGCCGATGCCAAGGGCGGCTCAGCCATCTCCATAGCCTATATCACCGGCAAGCCGGTGCTATTTTTAGGCGTAGGCCAGACCTACCCCGATCTGGTCAAGTTCGAGCCGGAGTGGCTTGTGGATCGGCTTATGGGCGAGGCAGAAGCATAAAAGCCAATATTTTAAGATACTTTCAAAACTAATTTTTATAATTTAATAAGTATAGTTTTATAATCGCTCCCATTCATTTTTGTATCCCCAATTCCACCCATACCTGAAAACCATGCGCATCTCCCATTGCCAGATGGCTATCTGTAGTGAAGCTGCCCTTAGGTTATCCAGAATTGCTGCAAATACCGTGCCCATGATACTAATAGTAGTTGTAATAGTTATAAATAGCTATTGGCTGTTTGTGATATATGTGATTTAATATTTATCATTATGAGCCCTAAAAACGCATATGCATTACAATATTCCTCAACTAGAGCCTCAGAATAACTATGCGCCACACCCCAGAGGTCTCTATATCTTCCTTTGCCCGAATTTGGCTCCCTGATCAGCCTGAATGATATCGGTTTTTTAGAGCTCTTCCACTGAGGCGAAGAATTTCTTTAGCGAAAATCAAAAGATCCAGGATGGAATAGCGACTCAAGGGTAAGACATCTTTTGTCGCTTTTCATCTCTTTTTAATCCCAGCCAGCTTATGGTCACATCCCCAACCTTGCTTGCTGAGGCACGCTCACCTCGGCCAGTACCTTTAGCCGGTAATCCTGCTGCAATGTGGCCTTAAGCTTGGCGGAATAGACGCTTAGAGTGATCTCTTTGGTTCGGCCATACCTGCCCTTGCTGATTACCACCGTATGCAGTATGCCCAGCATATCCAGCTCGGCTATGAGATCGGTTATCCTGCGATGGGTCAAATAGTCGGTCTCCACCAGAGGACAGAGCTGTTTGTACATATTGTAGACCGCACTGGTGGTAATATTCCGAACCCCCTGCTCCTCTAAGAGGACAATGCTGTAGAGAACCAGCTTGGACTGAGTGGGCAGGGTCTTGACCACCTCTTCCACTCGATCCTGTTCGATCTTCTCTCGAGCGGCACGCACATGTTTCTCGCTCACAACTACTGACCTAGACCTTTCTGCCAGTTCTCCGGATATGCGCAAAAGATCCAGAGCCTTCCTGGCATCTCCATGTTCCTGAGCAGCGAATGCAGAGCAAAGAGGAATTACACTCTCTTGCAGTGATCCGGGACTGAAGGATAGAGATGCCCTTTGCTCCAGGATATCTTTTATCTGCTCGGCATCATAGGGCGGAAAGATGATCTCATCTTCTCCGAGAGAGCTTTTTACTCTGGGATCCAGAAACTCGGTGAACTTCAGGTCATTGGATATGCCGATGATGCTTACCTTGGAGCGAAGAAGGTCGGAGTTAATCCGGGAGAGATTATAGAGAACATCGTCTCCTTTTCTCACCAGCTTGTCCACCTCGTCCAGCATGATGATGACCACTTTCTTTTCTTCATCCAGGGCATTTCTGAATTCAGAATAGACTTGGTCTGTAGGCCAGCCGGTCATCGGAATTTCTTTATCGAAGTGCCTGGCCAGATGGGCCAGAATGCGATACTGGGTATCTACAACCTCGCAGTTGATATAGACCACCGAACATTTTCTGTCCT
>JAGOLL010000084.1 GCA_017994055.1 Methanothrix sp. | reverse complement strand
GTATCTGCTTTGGCATGGCCGGGATCAGCCGTGATGAATGTTGCATCCTGCATGACTCCCTTTTGCACCTTGAGGTTCATTGCATCAAGCTGCCTTTGCATCTCAGCCCATATTTCCCTGTCCACGCCGTTCTCAACAAGACGCTCTCTAAACTTCCATATCGTTGTGGAATCAGGAACCGTTTCCGTTGTGCCAAGAAACACTCTAAACGAGATGCGATCGGCAATTTCGCGTTCGAGCTGCTCATCGGAAAGGCTGTAAAGCTGTTGAATGAACAACGACTTGAACATCACGATTACATCGAGATTCGGTCGGCCGCCGCATTCGGTATTGTTCTTGTACATAGCTTCAAGGGCGGGTCTGAAGCTTTCCCAATTTAGTCTACCACCAATATCGACTAGCTTGTCTCCAAGATCTTTGACCCGTTCGTATTCCAGGCGGAGGGCAAAATCAGTGAGGTTCCTCATGCAGTTTTATATAGTATTAATAGTATTTAAAACTATTGATTAAATAGGGTTTTTCGGAATTCTCTACAGGATGTTTGTGTTGCCCTGTATCAGTATGATATTATTCTTTGTAGCCAATATGATGATATCCGTCCTAGGACCATTCTATTTTGAAGGGGTGATGGATTATACGCCATCACAAGTCGGTCTGATTTACCTTATTATTCCGGCCATAATGGTTATTGGTGCTCCTGTAACTGGCTGGATTTATGATAAACATCAGTTCAGGTACTTAGCCGCTCTAGGAATGATGATTGTGGCATTTTCTATTTTGCTCTTAGGATATTTGGCTGGAGCCAACGGCAGTGATCCTCGGATACTGCTGCTCACCTTTGTATCCATGGGCATAGGGGGCGTTTTATTCTCCGGCCCCAACAACACCGAAATAATGAGGGCACTTCCCAGAGCAAATGTTAACATAGCCTCCAGCTTCTCTGCCACTATCCGAAACCTGGGAATGGCATTAGGTGTATCCCTTTCAAGTGTTCTAGTGTCATTACAGCTCCTTCAGGCAGGATATTATGGGACCCTTGTGGAGGCAGCACCAACTCTGCTCTCTGCGATCATAAGTCGAGTGATAATACTCGCTGGGATGCTATGCATAATTGGCACCCTCGTATCCATATACAGAGGAATGAATTCAGCCGCCTAACTTCTACTGCAATTGCAGAGGCCATTGTGAATAATTTCCTAGTAATTCGACTTAAGGAACTTTATCTTAAGGGCGGATTGGATGAGTCAAAAACTGCTTTGCTGACCAAGAGAGCCAATGTATTGAGCGGAGATCTACAAAAAGAGGGAATAGAAATTGCGGAAAGAAAGCGCAAGAAAATGGTCGGAGACTGTCCGGAACAATTCAATGCGAGCTTATATGTACTTGGGAGAACGGCAACCGGATCGTTTTAATCGGCCTGCGGACACGGCCAGAAATATTTCGCTGCGCATTATGAGGGGATGGTGGGAGGCCGGAGCTTCGGGTCACTTGTGACCCCCGAAGCGTAGGCCGACCTCATACATATAGCTGACAATGAATACCTGCAACTGGGTAACCGAAAATTTGGCATACTAGATTGATCTGGTTCTCCTAAGGGAGTATTATAATTTTTCAGTTACTCGGTTACAATAAGATAATAAGCCAAATTAAGGCTTTTTATGCCAAAAGGACAATTAATTTGCGTAATCAAAATTAAACTGGATGTAACTTGGTGTCAATAATTGGTTCGAGGATGCGGCAACCGAACGGAACTTGGTAAATGCGAAGTACACTGATGGCTACTGCAATATCAAGTCTCAGATTCTCAAATCGTCTTTGGACTATGCACAGAAAATTTTCATTACCTTATTCGTTCTAAATCGGATTACCCATAATTACATATATATTTTAATTTACCAATCATTGCAATCCCATGCCTTTATTAATAACCTTTAGGGCAGCTAAGAAAAATTCGAGCAATTTGTCCCCGTTTTTTTGCCATTTTTCTGGAGATGATGCATTCATATCTATGTTCAATTTATTAGATAGTATCTTTGAAACTTTTGGAGAAGGAATATGAAATGGAGCTGATTTGCTTCTCAGTTCACTAATGGTCTTTAAGTCGTCAATTGATTTTTTTATCTCAGGAGTGTAATTCTTTTCTTGCAATAATTGATTAAGTAACTTTAGACCTTTCCAATCATTTTCATAGAAGTTAACGCAAGATCTAAGCACTTTTATATCCAACTCCAATAAGGACGCGATGGCACCTAATTTTAGCATAAAATCTGCTTTGCTAAGGCATGGAGAACTAACATATGCGATCGTTGTTCGCCATCCTCAAAAAGAAGGGTAATGGTCGCTTGGCCTGATCTTCTGGCTACTTGCAGGGTCATTTCTAAGCCTCTTGTCCCTGCTTCTTCTGCCAGTAGGCAACGTCCCTTAGGGTGGTATCATGGCCGCAATCGATCAACATCTCGCGAATAATGGACGGCTTGGTATCGATCGTGTCTGGGTCTACTGGGCCGTTTTGGCCGCCCGGCCACTTCCCACTCGCTTTAAAGCTGTCTGGATCTGCCTTGGCTTCTTCGCGGGCAGCTCTAACCATTCTCTGGTAACTCTTAGGTAGATTTGGCAGCCTTCTTTCGTGGTCCTCAAGCGTCTCGGCCATGGTCATTGGTCGGGTATAGCCCATTCCAGCCTTAGTGGGCTCCGGGAAATACTTTCTTTGATGCTTGCAGGGCTTCCCTGGTCTGTAGGCCGCTGAAGGACAGCTGCACCCATTAGGCGTCACTGTGTAGTAGACGTCTTTCTTATTGGACAGCACCAATATGCAGCGCTTGTCCGGCAGCTCTAAAGAAGTAGGTAGTGGGTCGCTTGCACGGCCCACATAGGCCAGAAGGGACTTCACGGCTTCGATGCTTTGGGTTATAGGAGCTCCGCTATCCTGTAGCGAATTTATTTCCATTCAGTTCACCATATAATATAAGTACGTGTAAGCTAATAAACTTTATGGTGCTGATATTGATATTATATACATCAAAATAGGCACAACCATTCAATATAGCTTAATAGGGAAAGATAGCGACTGAAAAACAGGCAAGCTGCAGAATTAGGATGAATGAGCGGATTTACCGCCCATTCGGCCGTTAAGCTTGGTGAACTGAACGGCAACCAAATATAGGCCGTTTAAGGATATAGAATTTTCTGCTTATGAACGTGCTTGGTAATTGTATAACCTAACTAGAATCTAAAAAATATATCAAAGAATGGTGACAGAAAAGTGCATCCAGTCTCGAAAATCTATATATAAACGCGACAGGATTCTTATACTATCAATAAGGCAGCAAAATCATTAAAAACCGCTATCTGTAGCATTAATAGGTGCGGGGGATGGGATTCGAACCCACGAACACCTTCGTGACTGGACCCTGAATCCAGCGCCTTTGACCTGGCTTGGCAACCCCCGCAAAAGAGGCAGCACTCCTCATGCACTCGTACTATTTAACAGTATTCGTAGGATCGCGCCGGCGCAGAATCCGATTAGCGGCTCGCTTCCGGCTGGATCTCCTTTTCCCTGCCCATACAGCTCATAGCCAGCCTGTGGATCTGCCTGTCCGTGGCCTTCCGCTCCAGTCTTGGGGAGGAGGGGCCTTATGAAGGTCAAGAAGTGACCATATCTGATTACGCCAGGCACTTATCGCGGGCGGATATTTTTCTTTAAGCTCATTCCTCCAATTCCGGCCCATACCTCGTGCGCTGGCAAATCATATGCTAATCGAGGCTAGAATTATGCTCATTCCTGCCATTGAGGATCTTTAGCACTTCAAACCAGAGAATGCCGGCTATCCCTGCGGCAAAACAGATGACAACATCGATGAAATGGAGATAGGCAAAGCTGAATAGCTCTCGGAGAAAGGGAACATATAGTGCCATTGACAGGAAGGCCAGGGCACCTCCCACTACCCACCAGATGGTAGGATTAGGCGCGCTCATGGTCTCCAGAATGGTTCTGGACCAGGATCTGTTTGCTAGAATCAGCCCCAGATTCGCAAAAATAAGAGTGGTATATGTCAACGCCCTGGCCTCAGCTTCCCCCTGGCCTCTATAGATGGAGAGGGCGAAGACTGCCATGACGATGACTAGAACGCTCAATCCTTGAAGCAGACTGATGCCGATGGCATGCCTACTAAAAAGAGGCTCCCCAGGATCTCTGGGCGGTCGGTTCATCACATCAACCTCCTCAGGTTCAGCCTCAAAGGCAATCGAGCAGGCAGGATCAATGATCAGCTCCAGCAAGACCACATGAACCGGGAAAAAGACCTGCGGCCATTCCAGAAGCACAGGGAGCAGGGAGATGCCTGCAATGGGCACATGTATGGCCAGAATATAGGCCATGGCCTTCTTGATGTTATCGAATATCCTGCGTCCCAGTCTCGTAGCTGTGACTATTGAGGAGAAATCGTCCTCCAAAAGCACCAACGAGGCGGACTCCCTGGCCACGTCTGTGCCCCTTCCTCCCATTGCGATTCCAATATTTGCAGCCTTTAGAGCAGGTGCATCGTTTACACCGTCTCCGGTCATGGCCACGACTTCTCCATTGGCTTTCAGCGCTTGGACCAGTCTGAGCTTTTGTTCCGGCACAACCCGAGAGAAGATAGAGGTATCCCTGATCTGCTCTTTGAGCTGCTCATCGTTCAGTCTTTCCAGCTCTGGTCCGGTGATGACCCGTTCAGAGGAGAGACCTATCTGTCTAGCGATAGCCTGGGCGGTACCAGGATAGTCGCCGGTGATCATTATCACCCGAATCCCTGCAGAATAACATTCTTTGATAGCCTGCGCAACATTTGAACGGACCGGGTCCTCCATGCCGATCAGACCCTGAAATTGGAACTCAAAGTCGTGCTGGCCCTCGGGCAGGTCGGTCTTCTGGAAAGAGGCCGAGGCTACTCCCAGGACCCGCATTCCCTCCTGGGCCATTGCTTGCACCTGTTGGTAGATCTGATCCGCCTCACCAGAATCACAATGACATAGCTCTACTATAGCCTCTGGGGCACCTTTGGCTGCGATCACATATTCTTTTCCGGATGGGGATTTCCAGACCCGGGACATGGCCAGAAGCTCCTTTGATAGCGGATACTCTCTCACCAGCTCCCAGTCCAGGTGAATATGTTCAGTTTTTGCCAGGTAATCTTCTCCCAGCTTTTTAAAAGCCTTCTCCATAGGATCGAAGGGATCTATTTGGCTGGCTAAAATGGAGAATTCGACCGTCTCATGAATCGCATCCGGCAGGCGATCTCTGCCATCATCCAGCTGGAAGAACTCACCTCTGGCAAATACCTTCTTTACCTTCATCTGGTTCAGGGTCAGGGTTCCGGTCTTATCCACGCATAGAACTGTGGCTGAGCCCAGCGTCTCTACTGCCGGAACGCGCCTGGTTAGTACATTCTTCTGGGAGATCCTCCAGGCACCCAATGCCAGGAATACGGTCAGGACCACGGGGAACTCTTCGGGCAGCACGGCCATGGCTGTGGTTATTCCGGCTAAAAAGCCTTGAAGCCAGCTCCCCCGGGTCATGCCATAGGCAATTACCACCAGCAGGCAGAGCCCCAAACCCAGCAGGGCAAGTCTGCCGACCAGGCGATTGGTCTCTTTTTGAAGTGCTGTGCCCTCGGACTCGACCTTCTGCAAAGCCTTTCCAATCTTGCCCATCTCGGTGTTCATTCCCGTGGCCATAGCCTGAGCTACCCCCCGGCCCTGCACCACCAGGCTGCTGGAGTAAACGAAAGGCAGATCATCTCCGCCGGGCCGGGCCATGACGGAAGGCTTTTCCAGGCTCTCGGCGCAGACTTTTCGCACCGAGGCAGACTCGCCTGTTAGCAGCGATTCGTCGGCGGATAGGTTGGTGCAATCGAGCAGGACGGCATCGGCAGGCACGCGGTCTCCTTCGGCCAGCACGATCAGGTCTCCCGGGACCACATCCCTTCCTGCGATCCTTTTCTCCACACCGTCCCGGATGACCAGGGCCCTGGGGCTGGAGAGGTCTCGCAGAGCGTCTAAAGCCCTCTCGGTTTTGCGCTCCTGATAGAAGGTAATGCCCATTACCACTAAAACGGAGAGCATGAGCACCAGGGCTTCCTGGAGATCGCCGAGCAAAAAGTAAACCATGCCTCCTGCTACCAGGAGCAGAAACATGGGCTCCTTGATAACCTCAAAGGCAATGGCCCAGGCACTGCGGGCTTTGGCTGAAGGAAGCTCGTTGTAGCCTACATCTTTTAGCAGTCTGGCCGCCTCGGTTTCAGTTAGTCCTTTGGCAGTGGTTAAATCAAAATTCTCAGTTTGCATCTCAGCCCTTTTTGCAATTGGTTTGTGATTCTTGATGAAATAGCTTTTCACGAGCATTGCTCCGGTTTATGCCCCAAGCAGATTCGGGATTTGTCAAGATATGTTTATGCGATTGAAGATCTTCTTGACCAGCTCGGCAGATGCAGCCATCCGGGCAATCAATAGCCTTAAGATTCTACAGAGAAATAATTTTTTTGTGGCTTGCAGCAGGTGGCTCTTCTGGATTCTAGTGGCAGCTTTTTTGTGGCTGGTGGTTGGCCACCTGACGGAAATTGAAAAGGCCGCTCTGCCCCTAATTCAAGGGCAGCCTGAGTGGATGCTTCTGGCGGCCTTGCTTCAGGTTCTCTATTATGCAGCATTTGCAGCCATATTTAAGGCCGCCTTCTATACCGTGGAGATTAGAAGCAAGATCCTTGATCTTATTCCAGTCACATTAGGTGCCCTGTTCATCAATGTCATCGCTCCCACCTGGGGCATGGCCGGAGCAGCCCTTTATGTTGACGATGCATCTCATCGGGGAGAGTCGCCGGCAAGGGCAACGGCGGGAACGCTGCTGGCTCAGACGGCAGACTTCAGCGCCTTTGCCATCATCCTGGCTGGTGGCGTCGCCTATCTGTCCATGCGCCATAGGCTCCAAAGCTATGAGATCGCAGGAGTGGCCTTTTTGATGGTGATATTATGCAGCCTTGGTTTAACCCTGATCCTGGGGCTGTGGCGTCCAATGCTGCTATTGAAGCTATTGGGCCTGGCAGAAAGGGGAATGAACCGCCTGGCCAAAAAGGTCCGAAGGACTGCTTTCTTCCCGGATGGCTGGGCTGCTAGAAATGCATATGACTTCTCCAATGCAGCTAGCGCCATCAAAGCTCACCCGGAGAGGCTGGCACTGACCCTGGGCCTGGCCTTGATGGCCCATTTGATCAATATCTTCAGCCTCTACGCTCTGTTTATCGGTTTTCATCAGCAGATTGGTTTTGGGCCTTTAGTGGCTGGCTATTCCATGGGCATTCTCTTCTGGAACATATCGCCAGTGCCCCAGGGAATAGGGGTGGTTGAAGGAGTTATGGCCCTGGTGTACACCTCTCTAGGAATTCATGGAGTTATAGCCACTCTGATTGTTCTGGCCTTTAGAGCCCTGAACTTCTGGCTGCCCATGCTGCTGGGCTTTATCCTGCTGCGGCGAGTCAAGATCCTCAAGCCACAGCAAGAAGCCTGAATATTCTTCCACACACCAAATTTATATAATGTGCTATCACTGATTATGGCTCTTTTTGGTTTTTTAAGGAATCAGCTTAAGTCGGGAACAGAAGAAAATGAGAGTTCAAAAAGAGGTCTGGTCTTCGATGTCCAAAAGAAAAAAACGGGGAGCTATTGACTGTTGACCTAATTCCTTTGTCTGAGAACTGAGGCAACTGCAATTAAACCGGCTATGGCAAAGATGCTCCCAAAACCCGGCTGGGTTTGAGGGGCGGATTCGGATGGCTCGGCTGCCTGTCCCGATCGGGCCTGGTTGCCCTGTCCTGCTGCCTTTGCTGCCTCTTTTAGTTCCGGATTTGCAATTTTGGGGAAATGCTCTTCTAACAGCCATTCATCTGTTCCCCCCTCCACCAGTCCAATCTCCTCCTCCGTCAGGCTGCTCAGCTCATAAACCAGCCGGTCGATCTGCCTATCCGTGGCCTCGATGCGGCGGGTGAGCAGAGTCCTCTCTTGCTCCGGTCTGGAGATGAGATCTGCCGGTGCAGGTAGAGCATGGATTGCACCACACCACCATGCGGTCGTGGCCGGAGACAGGATGGAGTGGGGGACGACGAAAGAGACGAGGATGAAATAAAACGCATTTCCAGACAGGAACAAAGGATAAAGAATTTAATCGAATAAATTTTATATTTTTAGTTCGGCCAGAGTTGAGAAGTCGCTATAATTTCTTGTGACCAGGACCAAGCCATTTGAGAGAGCAGTTGCCGCAATCAAAGCGTCTGCCAGATAATATTATTATCACGCTTTATCGCTATCGTCAGTTCAGCTAATTCATCATCTATCGGCAAGACTTCAGCCTGCTCCAAGAACTCTTTTGCCTTCTCAAATCCACCCGGAGTGTGCATTCTCCATCCCAGCAGTTCTATCTTTGTGATTATAGAAATGATGAACGAGT
>JAGOLL010000083.1 GCA_017994055.1 Methanothrix sp. | reverse complement strand
AGCCATGGATAAGGGGAAGAGGAGCGAGCCTTTAGAGCTTCTAGCAGTGGTCATTTTCGGCCTGGTGCTGAGATTTCTGGCAGGAAAGAATTTCCTGACTGAAAATGGAGTCCTCCTGCCGGGCTATGACGAATTCTATCATATGCGCAGGATTTTGTATACAGTACAAAATTTCCCAGCCACACTGTGGTTTGATTCCTATCTCAACTATCCCCACGGATGGGAGAATGTATGGCCGCCTCTCTTTGATCAGATCTGTGCTGCCTTCTGCCTGCTCTCGGGTCAGCACACCAGGCCGGGCGTGGAGATGGCTGCATCCTTTGTCCCCATCATCATCGGCACCATAGCTACAATAGTCGTCTACTTCCTGATAAGAGAGACATTCGACCATAATACGGCCATTCTGGCCAGCCTGATGACTGTCCTCGCTCCTGCTTATCTTCAATATACCAGTTTTGCGGCTATGGATCATCACAGCTTGGAGGTGCTGTTTTTGATCAGTTCTCTGCTCTTCCTGATCCTGGCCTTTTGCCGAAGAGAGAAGAGATACATCTTTGCTGTCCTGGCAGGACTGTCCATAGCCGCTCTGGCTTATACCTGGCACGGTGCTGTGCTCTATCTGGCCATAATCCCGGCTTATGTCGCAATTGAGATGACCATAGCCCTCAAAGAGAAGAGATCCTGGCAGCAGACGGCTGTGGTTCTGCTCGCTCCTCTGGCTGTGGCTATTATCCTCATCCTGCCCTACAGGAATGCTCCCTGGCTTGGCCCCTCCTTTGCAGGAATTACGGCTATATTTATGGCAACGGCATTGATAACAGTCTTATGCTATCTCATTGCCAGGAGAAATATGAGCTGGAAGGCATTTCCAGTCAGCGTCATCGTTCTCTTCCTGGCATTTGTGCTGCTTTTATACAGCGGGATTTTTGAATTAGGTGGCCTGATTAAATTCGGTCTGGAGCTGATCTGGGGTGGCGGATGGGTAGGCAAGATATCCGAGGCCGAGCCTCTCATCTATGATATGCTGACCCTCAAGCAGGTGGCATTCTCAGGACTTGGGGTAAATCTGCTCTTTGCTGCGGCCGGCCTGACTGCTCTCCTGATCTCCATAAAAAAGAGTCAGGGATGCAGGAGACAGGGCCAGATGATCTTGCTCTTATGGGCGGCATTTGCCATCATTCTCACCTTTGGACAGCTGAGATTTCTATACATGTCCACCATTGCCATGGGCATACTGATCAGCATCCTATTTTTCTATATCCTCAATCTGATAAAAGGCAGGCTTGGGGAGAGCAATCCCAGGATGATTCTGCCTGCTATACTGGTCTTATTGCTGGTTCTAACCCTGCCCACAATTGCTGAAGTTGTAAATGCTGTCACCTACAGCCAGTCCATGGTTAAAGGAGATTGGCAGGAGTCGATTGCCTGGTTCAAGGAGAACAGCAATGCCACCAGCTTCTTTGACGCTCCAAAAGAGACTCCGGAGTACAGCGTCATGTCCTGGTGGGATTACGGCAACTGGATCATGTATCTGGCTGAGCGGCCGGTGGTGGCAAATAACTTCCAGGCGGGATGGGAGGATGCGGCCGAATTCTATCTCTCTGAGAGCGAGGAGAATGCTTCTGCCCTGCTGGACGAAAGGGGATCCAAATATGTATTTTTGGATCATAGCATGGCCTATGGCAAGCTGGGAGCCATAGCCAACTGGGCCAATGAGGATCTTACAACATATTTCCGGGCCGAGGATTATTCCGGATCGCAGATCACAGTTATTCCCACCCAGCGGCTCTTCAATACCACTTTGGGCAAGCTTTATTACTTTGATGCAGCGGGCACAAGCCGCTTCCGATTAATATACGAATCCAAGACCTTCTTGGGAGAAAACCCGGCCAAAGCCATGATCAAGATCTTTGAATATGTTCCCGGGGCATTGATCAGGGTTCGCACCGGGGCGGACCAAAAGGTCGGATGTGTGCTCAATATGACCTCCAACCAGAATAGGCCTTTCATCTATGCCAATCAGGCCCAGCCGAAGGATGGCGTATTGGAGATGAGGGTTCCCTACTCCACAGAGAGCCGATACGAATGCCGAGCCGTAGATCCCTATCTGGTATTCTCCGGAAACGAGAAGGGAGTCTCAATGAAGAACGTCAATGTCAGTGAGGATGATGTGCTCAAGGGAAGAATAATTGAGGTCGCTTTCCAGTAGGTTGGGCGGATGTGATCTATAAAATCTACCAGTAATTGTAGAGGGTCTCCGCCACTTTTTTGCATCTTTCACTCACTTCATGGCTCAATATTGCAATGGGAATAAATCCTATCATGTCCATGATATAATCGGCCTTAATCTCCATCAATTGGCTGGCATCAGCAACAGAAAGCTCCTCCTGCAATTTACGGGTCGCTTCGCAGGAGGCTCTGATTGAATCCAAAAGCTGCCGCCTGGCATCATCGCTGCTGCATTTTGACCTTTCCATGTCCTGGTATACCGCCCGTCCCAGCTCCTGAAAGGCCTCGATGAAGAGGCTGAATGCCGAATCGTCTTCATCACAGCGCCCATGCGTGGTGGCATAGCCGCAGCCGGTGCAGCTTCGATCCCGGCCATACTGGATGCAGAATGGGCAGGTTCCGGGACGGGTGGGAAGGTGGCCCAGCAATGTCAGGGCAAAGGCCCGGGCGAACTGGTGCAGCTTTTCATCCGGCAGGCTCTCCAGTCGGCAAGAGAATAGAGCCGCCCAGCGGATGTGCTCGCCGCAGGATGCAGCAATGGCATGCTTTGCCGCTTGCAGAGCGGCAGGGGCTATCGCCTCTGCGGCGGCCTTGAGCTCTCCGGCGCGATCGGTCATATTCGATTCTCATCTCATTTCGATTTCACCAAAAGGATGGATGGATCAAACGGAAAGCAGACTGTTTATACTATCTTCTCCTGCTCTCCAGGATCTCGATCAGCTCCTGGGATGAAAACTGGGCTATGAGGTCCAGTATCCTGCTCGCCTCTCCATATACCTCTATCGCCCTGGCCAGGGAGGCTTCCAATTCTCGATCTATTATCTTCCTTTCATCGAGTCTCTTTTTAGCCTGGAGCAATGCCTGCAAGATCAATCGGGCTTCCTCCCTTTTATTGGCTAAAATGGCCGGACGCAGCGTCTCGATGTCCTTGACCAGTTCATAGCGGTGCTGCTTATTGCGATGCTGCTTGCCTAGGGGACCCACCACCCGGCGGGCGATGCCGAAGCTCTCCAGGTGGCTCATATTGGAGCGGACGGTGGTCTTGCTGTAGCCGGTCTTCTCCGCCAGCATTTCCAGGGTTAGAGGCAGGCTCTCCAAAAATAGGCTGCCCCAGAGCATCCCCATGGCATCGCTCCATCCGTTCCTTTGCGCGGATTTGATGCATGCCTCGATGATGGGCTTCTCAAGATCCAGCCGGTCCTCATCATTCACAAAATGCGATAAGGACACGATATTTAAATAATTTGCTTTATTGTCGTCCTTTCGGGTCGGTCGATATCATCCTACCAATATTCCAGGATCTTGGAAACCGGCGCTGCAAAAGAGACTATAAGCTCAATGGTAAAAAGAAGAAGGCCAGCCCCAATATGCCGTAGACCGCCAGAAGCATGGCTCCCTCCAGCCAGTTGGACTCGCCGTCCAAAGAGACCAGGGCGGAGATCATGGAGGCGGCGGTCAGAGCAATCAGCTCCAGCTGATTGAACTGCAATGTGAGGGGGCGGCCCAATACAAGCGAGGCAAAGACCAGCACCGGGGTCACAAAGAGGGCGATCTGGAGGGATGAACCCAGGGCAATGGAGAGGGAGAGATCCATCTTGTTCTGCATGGCCGCCTGGACCGAGACCAGGTGCTCGGCCACATTGCCGATGATGGGCACTATGATTATGCCCACGAAGAAGGGGGTCAGGCCCAGGATTTCAGTGACCGCCTCAACTGAAGCCACCAACAGCTCGCTCATGAGGGCGATTCCGGCCATGGACAGACCCATGACTGCGCCCGCTCTGGCTCCGCTCCAGGCGTGAACCGGCAGTGCCTCTCGCACAGTTACCGCATCGCATTTTTCTTTAGTGCAGCTTCTTAGAGTGTAGACCACGAACAAGAGGTAGAGAATGAGCATGGTGCCGGCTGTGCTCAGGCTCAGCTCCTCCACCAGCCGTTCATCGGCCATATAGAGGCTGAAGAGGGAGGGAACGCTCATGGCGATCAAGGCCAGGACGGTCATGGTGGCATCGGTGTCCACCTGGCGGCGGTCGAACATCTGCCTGCCGTTCTTGAGGCCCCCGAAGAGCATGGCAAATCCTAAAACCAGCAGCAAATTGCCCAGGATGGAGCCGGTGAGGGAGGCCAAAACCAGCTGGATCTGCCCGGCCCGAATGGCGGAGAGGGTGATGATCAGCTCGGCGGCATTGCCGAAGGTGGCATTGAGAAGGCCGCCTATGCGCGGTCCGGTCTTTTCCGCCAAAACTTCCGTCGCCTCGCCCAGCAGCTTGGCCAGGGGGATGATGGCTAAAGCCGACGCGGCAAAGACCATGATCCCGCTCAGGCCGGCCCAGTGGGCCAGAAGTGCCAGGGGGAGGAATAAAAGCAGAAGCTGCAGTCCGCGCATGTAGGAAGCCGCCTCAGCTCTCCTTCCGGGCCATCCTCTCCTGCAGCTCATCGAGGCTCAGAGGATTAAGGGGCTTGCACAATATCTCATGGACCTTGAGCCTATGTGGGTGCTGGGTGGAGGCGGCCTGCATCACCAGGGCGGTATCCGAGCCCCTTCCCGTCCCGGCTATGGCTATAACCTTTTCTCCGCCGGCCACCAGTCCCGCATCTGCCGCCATATAGACTATCTCAAAGCAGACCTTGACTCCCTGGCAGAAGGCGCGGAGGATATTGGCCAGGGCTGTGGCATTCTTCGAGCCGTAGAACTCGTCGGTATGAAAGAGCATGGTCCCGAAATGAACCTGATGCCCAGACCGCCTCAGCTCCTCCACCAGAGCGGGGGGAAAAGCATTCTTCTCCCTATGAAAGTCGAACTGATGAGGCACAACCACCAGAGTCACTTCCAGATCTCGAAAGAACTTCATAGCCCTTCTGGCGGTCTCGCCAGTGGTTGATGCCAGTACTATCTTTTTTATATCCTTGCCGCCCAGCCTATCCCGGACCAGACCAAGTGTTGCCTGTGTATTCTGGGCGCCACCATCTTCGAAATAGACTATTTTGCCTTCCATGAGATCTCTCCTACTCGTTGATCCTACCTCGTTGATCCTTGAGGAAAAAGTAGATTAAAAGGATATGCCCGCCGATCTGGCTTTATCCAGGAGGTCCTTTCGTCCGAGAACTGCGTCCTTAGCCGAGCCGCTATCCATACGGATGATCTCCTTGACCTCGAATCCCAGCAGCTTCAGTACGTCGGCAAATTCCGTGGCCGCCTTCTCGTATGATGCCGGGTTCGGGTCTCCCTGGCTGGTGACTATAACCGCTTTCTTTCCCGCCCTGAGACGGGAGTTGAAGCCAGCATCGATCAATGAGTACATCCTGTCCTCCATCAGCCGAAACTGGCCGGTGAACTGGTAGAAGTAAATGGGCGATCCGAATACCACCGAATCGGCCTCTGCCATATCCCGGAGCAAGCCGGTGAGGTCATCCTCCAGCCGGCAGCCTTCATGGCTCTTGCAGTAGTCGCAGGCCTGGCAGCCGGAGTACTTCATCTCATTGAGGCTGTATTTCGCTGTCTGATAGCCTGCCTGCTCCGCTCCATCCAGGACGGCCTGGACCAGTGTATCCACGTTACCATTCTTTCTGGGGCTTCCTACTATTCCTATCGCCTTCAATCTATTCACCATCCTTATCCATCTTAGAGCCTATTTCATTTGAGGATTTTGGGCCTGAGAGTAATGCCCTGGGAAGGCTATCCGCACCGGTCACTGAGAAGTATCAGCGCATATGCAGTACAGTCAAAATTATATTCTCCAACTCTTCTCTGGGGTAGTTTCCCACATGCTTATAGATGAGTGTGCCATTGCTGAATATCTGCAGGGTGGGCGTTCTGAAGATTGAATATTTTCCTGTGGTGACCGGATTGAAGTCTGTACATAGCTTGCCAAAGACGATCTCTCCCTCGAAATCCCTTGCCATTTGGTCTATGGTGGTCTCCATCTTCTCACAGGGCCAGCAGCCCAGCTCCCAGCAATCCACAACAAGAGGGGAATAGATCTTCAGCGCACCATCGAGGCTCTTGTCAAATAATTCAACAGGAGCGTTGGGAAATATCAATCCCTCCGAAGAGTTTTGATCGACGGGAACGCCAGGATCTGGCTGGCCTTCCCCACCCGTCATAAGCAGCACAAAAAGGATCGCAATCCCTGATAGGCTGAAATCCATTATTGAATTCATCCCTGCATCTCCCCATTGCGACTCATATCCCGGCATCCCACAATCTGCCCGTCCTTGAGGGTGTACATCCTGTGCGCCTTTCTTGCCAGCTCCAGGTTGTGGGTCACTATGATCAATGTCATCTCCTGCCGGTTCAGCTCCTCAAAGAGCTCAAAGATCATCTGCGATGTTGCTGAGTCCAGATTGCCTGTCAATTGTCAGGATAAAAAATTGGGGCGATGATTTCACATCGCCTTCAGAAATGAAACTCAATATGGAAAGGCACGTAGAATATCCACACGAAGTATATGCCCATCAATACGAGTCCCAGTGGAACTCCCAGCTTGGCCCATTCCTTGCTGGAGATGCCCAGCTTTCCGGCAGAGATGATGTTGGGGATGTTGCCGGGGATGAGCATGCCGCCGGAGATGAGCAGTCCCATGAGCACCGCCTGAATCTGCACCATGCTCATAGCCGGGCTGATCTCAGCTGCGGTGAGGGTGGCATTATCAAGGATGGCAGATACCATGTTCACCCAGTATAGGATCTCAGGTGATATGCCCAGGATGTACTTGTCTATGACCACCTTCATGCCGCCGCCCAAAAGCAGCAGGGCCATGACAAATACATAGACCTTGATCGCTCTAACGACCACATCCCTCAGACCTCCGTCCTCTTCTTCTGTAACCTTGCATTCCATGGCCTTGGCTTTGCCGGTAAAGAACATGGCCAGGAGGCCCATAGCCAGACAGCCGGGTATGATATAAATGGCCAGCTGGTTGAAGAGGAAGAAGAATGCGGCATGGTAGGGCTCTCCCTGCAGCTTGGTGATGGCAATGGTGGAAAGAGGTTCGCCCACAGGAGTCAAAACTGCGCCCAGGCCAATAGAGAAGCAGGCGATGATCACCAGATTGATCTTGGTCTGCCGATCAAAAGGCATGCAGTTCATGAGCTCTACCAGCAGTAGAGAGGCGATAATGGCAGTGATGACGCTGGAGAGGAGCCCCAGGATGGAGACGATCAGGAATACAATTATCTTTACTGGAACCACCTTGGTGATGGAATTCATGGCATTCTGCACTGCACTCTTGCCGTAATGGAAGAGGAGACCTGCGACCAGCACGGCAGGCACGATTCCCTTTATTATAGGTTCCTCAATAGCTTCCATCACCAGATCCATATTCCAGCCGATAAGCTCAGCCTGGTGCTGGGTATAACCCAGGGTGGCCATTAAAGCCTCTTTGTTGTAGAAGCTGGATATGGTTACAGCGAGTACTCCCATAACGAACAGAAACGCTTCCAGGTTATGCTCTATCTTCTTGACCATGAATGGTCCGACGAGCACAATTAGAACAATGGCAAATAAGCCAAGATCTAGTGGGTCAAATTGCACAATTTTTCCCTCCAATATCTATTATCGCTAAAGATGCTCCGACAAAGGCCGTGTCGGCACGGATTCTCTAAATGCTGCCGTGGGCTGCAGCTCCCGTTAGCACCTGTCAGCAGCCATCGGCCAGCTCTCTTTATTCCTCTCCCCAAAATTAATTTCAGTATATTGGAGAGGATAAAAGCCTTTGATTCCTTCTGCTGAAAGCACGTTATAGACGGGCAAAATGACCATTGATGAAACAGAATGCGCCTCTGGCATATCCAGTTCCATTTTGATGGATCTGCTATCGAATCACATGGCAGTACAATATCCATAGCCAGCCTACCGCATAACCAAATATGTCAATCGCCCCAGCGCCAGACAGCCGGGCAGACCTAGCAAAGCAGAGCATGAACCACATCTGGCCAAATCCGTGAAAGGAGGCGGCCTGAACTCTCGGAAAGCAAGCGTCGACGACATCTGTATGCCCATAGCTGGTCCACCTCAAGGTTCATTGGCTAAAAGGTTTTTAACCTTTTTGGTGTATTTTCAAAAAAGCAAATTGCCCAAAAAACAAAAATAACATAAGGATTATGAGAGCAAAACAGCAATATATCAAAGCATAAAGCCTAAAAAAACCTGAATAAAAGCCAAAAGCATTTAATATTGGAACAGCATCCGAATAGCATCTCTCCATAGGGAGAGCAGATGTAGGATCGATATTAACGAGGTGCTCTAATGGTCTCTATACTGGGGGAAGTTGTTACCTCAACGGATTGGGCTTTATTCTTTATAGCCTTTCTAGTAC
>JAGOLL010000015.1 GCA_017994055.1 Methanothrix sp. | reverse complement strand
GATTAGCAAGAGATATAAGCACCTTTTCATAAAAATTTTTCACTGTTGAATCCCTCTTGGTAACACGCCTTTAGGAAGTGAATCGCAGTTACCACCACGATTGCACCACCATATGTGCACCAACCAAGGATTCAACAGAACCCGGGAAGATGGATCTCAGCTAATCCATATCCTGTATGCTCCGGCTCCTCGAGCCCGGATTTCCGATTTAGAGGGGCATTCCTATTTAATTCCAATGCAGCACATGCTTTCCTTTCCTTGCAGCAGATCATGGAGCAGCAGATCTTCAGGCCTCTCTTTTCCGGAGAGCGGCCTGAAGCCAAGCTGGCTGCATAGCCCGGCAATGACCTGGATGAGATCCTCCTGATGATTCTTGAGTGGACTGTACATCTCGCTGCCTCACGCCTGGGCTCTGCTATATTCTTTAGTGATGATCAGAAAAATTTAACTATAATGATATACACCGAATATTAGATACATAAGGGGAAGCAAGGTGATTGAATTGAAGGAAGGGAATAGCAGGAGAATTCTTTTTGTCTGTGCTCTTCTGACAGTGATGTTCATATGTTCATCCCAGGCCGTTACTACCAAGGACCTCATGTCTGCGGCAAATGCCAAGAGCTCTGGGGCAATGGCGTCTATTGCAGGCTCCATGAATCAGCCGCCCATAGCCAAAAGCCTGACGCCGGATCAAGAGGGTCCGCTGACCGCAGGATCTACTGTAACCTGGACCGGCTACGCCTACGACCCGGAAGGAGACAGGCTGCTATATCAGTTCTGGCTCAATGGCCCAATGACCGGGAATGCCTGGAAGCCGATGACCAACTGGGATGCGAATAACACCTGGAACTGGACCACCAGCCCTCTAGATGCGGGTTCCAATATCATAGAGGTGCGGGTAAGGGATGAGCGCCATGAGGGGCCCTGGGGGCACGATAGCCAAATCAGTGCTGAATATGGAATCATCAGCATTGCAGGCATCGGCGGCAGATCGATGAACTCAAAGCCGACTCTCTTGAGCGTCAGGTCAGATCGGAAAAGCCCCCAGTACAGGGGCACTAAGGTAACCTGGACCGCAAAAGCCTCCGATCCGGATAAGGATACCATTCTATTTCAATTCCTGCTCAAAGGCCCTTCAACTGAGGAGCAATGGCTGCCCATGACCAACTGGACCACCAGCAATGTCTGGAGCTGGGACACCGGCTCCTCCAGGGCGGGTGCATATATGATTGATGTCTGGGTAAGAGACGGCTACCATGCAGAAAGCGAGAATTCGGATGCCTCATTGATGACGCCGTTTGTGGTGATGCAGAAAGCAATAATCTTGTGAAAAGCCAAGATGTCCTGCCGGAGCGCGTATGCTGCTCTCGCCTCTTATTTTTACCTCGCCGCAGCTTCAGGATGATAACACTGGAGCAGGTCATACAGCTCATTGCATAGGCTCATTCCGCTCTTTCGGGAGCAGATAAAGAGGCCAATCTTTGTCGAAAATCTAAAATCTATGCCGAAGCGCTTTGCTGCATCTGTTCTATCCCTTGTACTCCCCACCCACCAGCTCCCGGATGCGCTCTGCGATCTTTGGCCCCACCAGAGCCACCTCCCGCAGCTCCTTTTCCGATGCGGTCATCACCCGCTGGATGGAGCCGAAGTGTCGCAGAAGGTTCCGAGCCACCCTGGGACCAACGCTTGGTATGGCGGATATGAGATACTCCTGCTGCTCCTTGAGCGTCCTGGCCGTCTTATGGCCGTGCGCCTTGGGCTCCCGCCCCTCCTTCTTCTCCCTGCGGACTAGAAGAGCGATTATCCTGGCCGTGTCATCCTGGTCTTCCGCAGGTATGATGGGAACGCCATAATCAACCGCCACCGAGGCCATTGCTCCCTGAATGGAGACGGGGCTCATCTGGGTGCTGTAAAAGTCCCTGCCCTCCAAAATCAAAATCGGCCGTTCATAGGTCCTGGTCAGATCCGCCATCTGCCGGAAGAGGTTTCTCTGGGGATCGATGATCGATGATACAAAGTCCGAGGCGGTCTTGCGCTCCACCGCCACCCTCTCGCTGATGACATAGTCCCCCACCTCCAGATTGCCCAGAGTCACCTCCAGGCCCATGCTCTCCAGCCGCTTGGCCATATCCCGCTCCCTATAATCCACAAATACAGATCCTTGACCCAGGGAGGGAGCTTCTCCAACCGGGCCGCCTCCTTCAGCCTTGTGAATTTGCTCCACCTCTCCCGCCGCATCCTCTTCTGCCTCCTCCCTCCCCTCTTCTGCCCAGTCCTCAATCTTCTCTCCCATCTTTCTGCCGGCAAGACCGGGGGCATCCTCCTCGGGAGGGAATATCTCCTCCTTTATCCCGGTCTGCTGGGCTCGAGCCTGCTCTGGACGGGGCAGGAGATCTCCGCTCAGTCCTCTTATCTGGCGTTTCATGGACCTCTCCTTGCGGTCGGATATCCAGTAATAGGCCTCATCCCGCGTCCCCCTGGCCATGAGCACCACTACCCGGCCCGCCCTGGCCCGGCCCGTCCTGCCCTTGCGCTGAATGCTGCGGATCTCTGAAGGGACCGGCTCATAGAACAGGACCATATCCGTGGCCGGTATGTCTATACCCTCCTCGCCTACCGATGTGGCTATGAGCACATTGAACTCGCCGGACCGGAATTTATTCAGTATCTCTGCCTGCTTCTTCTGGCTCAGCCCCTCATCGTGATCCCGGCTGGCCTGGCCCACAAAGCGCACCGCACGGATGGCGGGATCGCCTTTCAGGAAATGGAGGAGAGCAGTGGCCGTATCCCGATAGTTGGTGAAGACCATGACCCTCGAATCCGGTTTGGCCTGGATCTGCTCCAAAAGTATCCTCCTGGCAGCGGCGGGCTTGGGGTGCTCTGCCTTCAGATCGGCCAGGGCGACCATGATGCGACGGAACCGGGGATCCTGGATTATACGGCGCGAGGCTTTGGAGCCGCTCCGGGAGAGGGCCTCACCCTCCAGCCTCTGGAAGTACCTGGCCAAAGCATCGGGGCCCTGGGTCTCCGCCAGCTCCACGGCGTGATAGAGCTTGAGTATCTCCGCCAGAATAGATACGGCTATAAAGGTGCTCTTATTGGCGGAGACTCTGGCCGAGGACATCAGAGATGCCTGCAGACCCAATAGCTCCTTCTTGGATGACTTTATGCCTATCCTCAGAGGGCTTATTCCCAGCCGGTTCAGGTCGTCTATTCTGCTCTGAAGAAGATCCTCAATGGAGCCGCGGATGGCCAGAAGCTCCTTCGGCACAGTGAGCTTGACCCATTCTATCTCCCGCTCATGAACAAATAAGGCAACATCGGGATCGCTCTCCGTCCTGGTCTGTATCCTCTCTATGCCCAAGTTGCTGCAGATCTCGGCTATCTTCTCGCTCTGGCTGCCCGGACTGGCGGT
Organism: Methanothrix sp.; assembly: GCA_017994055.1. GTDB lineage: Archaea > Halobacteriota > Methanosarcinia > Methanotrichales > Methanotrichaceae > Methanothrix. Next base: position 37,329 of record JAGOLL010000015.1, on the reverse strand, counting down.
GATGCCCAGGACCAAGGGGTTATTGGCCTCGCGGCGGTAGCGTTCGGCGATATAGACATAGGAATAGCTTCCCACCGCTCGGTGTGCCTCGTCGAATATGATCAAAGATACATCGGCAAGATCGATTCTGCGGGAGAGAAGATCGTTTTCTATCACCTGTGGCGTGGAGACCACAATTCTCCCCCGGCTCCACAGCTGTATCCTGGACTCCGGCGGGCTCTCTCCGGTCATCATCACCACATGATCGCCATCCCGGAGCACGCGCTGCAGGAATGATGCATGCTGCTCCACCAGGGGCTTGGTAGGGGCAAGGAATAGGATCCTGCCCTTATCCATCCTGGCCAGGAGCACCATCAGGGCGATGACAGTCTTGCCCAGTCCCGTAGGCACCACTATCAGGCTGGAGGCCTTTAAAGCCTGAGCGGCCAGATCCATCTGAAATAGCCGCTTTTCCACGGTTTGGGGCAGCAGACGGGGATGCTCCAGGTATGAGGGCATGAATTGTAAATGCTGTTTTTCATTGTAATATATCTTCGTCTAATCGATTAATGGACTAATCCAGCGCGAAGGAACACGCCATCCTCTCTTCTATCCGCGAATGGCCAAGCCATGATTACATCCCTGATCTTCCCCGCCTATTCTGCCGATAGGTTCATCGATGCACATTTATTAATAGTATTATATCCATCCTTCTATACTTGCCCTTGTATCCCCGCCTTGCGATTTATCTTCTCCCAACTTTGACCTGCCTTTCCATCATGGCTCAAAGGTTAAATTTATATAATATCAAAGTATCAGTTTGATAGAAGAGCTAAGAAAAGCTCATTTGGTGAAATACCTTAATTTGATCGCTTAAAGAAAAAGGGGGCGAAAAGAAAAATGAAGGGAGTAATAGTAGTAGTATCTGTACTGGTGCTTGCCCTGATGGGAGGTTGTGGCATTGTGCTCGCCAACCCACCACTGGTTCCTCCAGTGCAGTATGAACAGTTCTGTGAAGCTCAGAAGGTAGCAGGAACAGGAATAGTAGATGTCAGCACATCTATCGTGGACAAGAAGATTGCTCTCGAGTACTACAACACCATGGCCGGAGATGGCGACCTGGAGCTTGACTCCGAGCATAAGTATTCCCAGAATCCGGAGAAGATCGCCACAGAGGTAGAAGCAGTCAATAACGGCAAGAAGTCAGGCTTCAACCTGATTGAGAACACCAAGATGACCTATGCCGGCAACACCCCTCTGGTGGGCGGCAAGCTGCTCAATTCCAAGGCATTCTATGGAGGCATTGGCGCTGAGGTTCAGGAGATGTTCTCGGTATATGAGATGGAGAAGGATGAGACCTCATTCTTTGCTTCAACCACACCATATAATCCGAAGAACTGCACTCCCTGCGAAGACGCGGATTGTCCAGGCAACTGCCCTGACAACAGTTTGAATGTTGCAGCAGGAAGTCCCAGGGCTAACCTCACCGAGATATGCAAAGGAGCTAACTGCACTCCTGAGGAGCTGGTAAGGGCATTAAAGAAGGCAGGAAGAAATACAAAATTAGTCGATGAACTGATGAGATCTCAGGATAAAAACACCTATATCCCGACCCATCTGATCGGCATTGACACCAAGACCTCCTTCAATGGTACCTGGGGCACCGATGCCAAGTGGCACAAGATCTTCTACAAGGATATAAAGGCTCACGAGATGTTCACCGGAACATTCGAGGCCGAGAAGCTGATCAAGTTCCACGAGAACCCGGTTCCTGAAAAGGAAAAGAAGCCCTGTGAAGGGGTTGACTGCTAGGGCTCATCCCTGGCAGCTTTTTTCTTCTTTTTTTATCGGGGGTTCTTGTTATGGGCTTTATTGTGAAATTGATTTTATCTGCAATGATATCATTATCCATCCTGTCTTCTGCCACTGTGGAAGACCAGGGTGAGGGGATGAGCTATTCCCAGCTCGGCCTGCTGCCAGGACCCTCTGAGCCGACTCTTCCTGGATTTATACCCGGCCCCTGCTATGGTCCGTCCAATTGCCTTTCTGTTGCCGTCAGCCTGGCCGGATCGGGCAGCGCAAAGGAGAAGGGATATCTGACTCAGGGCAAGAGCCTGGAGTTTCTGATCAGCGTTAAGAATAAAGGATCAGAAGAGGTTACAGCTGACCTGGGAGTAAGCTCTCAGAAATGCCCCTTGGATTGGTTCAGCTGGATCGAGGAGAGCCTGGCAATTCCGGCGGGAGGCACAAGAAGCAAGAGCCTCCTGGTCAGCGCTGATACCGAAGCCGCGGCAGGATCATATGATTTCACAGTTGATGCGACCTCTCGTTGCTGCAAATCCAATTCTGGAAGGGGAGAGTTCAGAGTCCAGGCTCTGGATTACGCCTCGGAGACAGCCATCAGCGGAACGGGACAATTTCGGCTGAATAAGAATGTTCGATCCATGAACTCTGGTGTCAAGTCTACCAAGGATATCCGATTTAGCGGCAGCGTGGATGCCCTGGTCAAGAACGAATATCTGGTCGACGGCTCCAGGGGAAAGAATCCCAACTTTGAGGCTCAGGACGCCGTGGAAAACTACAATGCCATATACCCCGGCGACTCCCTGGTCGGAACCGAGAGCTTCAAAAGCTCTGCAGTATTCGGTGGTGTGGGCGCAAAACTCCAGGAGAGCTACGATCTGATGCAGATGGAGTTTGAGAGCCAGAGCTTTAATCTGCACCAGACCGGATCTCTAAAGAAGAGCGCAGAATTCAAGACCGCCGACAACTTCACCGGCTTCTACATGATCGATGCCAAGCAAGCCATTCCCGGCCAGAGGAACATGGCCGAGCGTGAGGAGTACCTGGGCTCCTTTGAGATCAGCAGAAGGATAGTCTTCCGCAATGAGGATCAATCAGAACCAAGATGCACTGGGGTAGCATGCGATGAAGTGCAGAAAAGCGATGAGCTTCGTCCATTTCCCAAACCATGTTCCAGCGGTTCATGCAAAAAATTTTCAGAGTCACTCAATGCGTTTTCAGAATCGGCCCGATGAAAAATTGGCGAAGATCGTGGGGAGGGTAGCGGAAGAATGGATCAAATCTTCATTCTTCCCTTTGCTCTTCGCCGGGGCTATCTTTTTCACCGAGGATATATAATGCTTTTCTTTTTTATTGAGTTATTCAGGACATTTTCATTTTGAAATATGAAAATTGCCGTCCAATAAACGTCTATTAAAACCTAGTATATTTTATACTTTTAATTTATAAAATTACTAATTTCTTTTTATCAAGGGCTTTGGCCCGGCATAAGCAAAAGGAATAAATGGTTAAAGCTCTCGTACGGAAGAAAGGGCTCTTGATTGAGCGCCCTCATGAGAAAGGAGGTTCATAAAATGAAGTTGATTCTTACAGTCTTCGTCGTCACAGCTCTTCTGGCAGGCATGGCCTTTAGCGCCAGTGCTGCCGATGTCCTGGATTTAAGCACATTAAATAAGAAACCGGTCATGGATGTGGTTCAGCTGCCCCGCCTCTCGCCGGCCATGCCCACAACCCCGGCAACTGCTCTGGGTGGAAACTTAAAGGGCGATGTGCTCGATCTCAGCACCTTGGGAAAGAAGGCGGCGCTCGGCGTCAATGTTACCACTATCAGAGGCGCTACTCCGATCACAGTAACTCCCATGTTTGCGGTTAAGAATAATGAGGCAGAAAACCAGGCCGGCTCAGTCTATACCCTGCCCCAGGCAATACCCTCCGGTACCATAGTTTATACTCCGCCTTTTGCCATATTCGGCGGAGCCTGAAAGAGGAAGAAGATGAGGGTCAAGCTTGAGGTGGACGGAGAGGAGATTGAATTGAATGCCTTCACTCAGGAGATCATCGCCAATGTCTCTGCAGCCATGGCCGGATCTCTCCGCGGAGTGGGGCCCGATTGGAAGGAGATGGAGATAAAGATAGAAAGGTGATTCTATCTCACTGTCTCAATCCTTCTTGCCTTTTTTAAAGGCGGATGAGAGATCTATAAAATAAGTTCCTTCCTTTACCGCCATGATCAGTTCATCTCTCTCAAAGAGAGAAGGGAGGTTGAGTTCATATGTGCCAGGAGCAGTTATCTTGATGCTCTCCAGGGCTTTGCCCTCAGGCTTGGCCGGCGTCGGAATGATCACCGGCGGATGACCCTGTGGGTGGATCTCCTCCTTGGGGCGGGCAGGCTTATGCACCTCAGGCTTCAGGGAGCCCTCCGGCTCTGGAGGCGAAGCCCTTCTTGCTCCCCTTGGCGGGACTCTGACGCCCATAGCCCGGGTTATTATCTGCTCCTGATTATCATCGCCCTTGGCGGGAGCTTTTTTTACGAACATGAACTTCTTCCAGCCGCATTTGGGGCAGCCTTTGAGTATGTCCTCACCTGAATCAAAAACGCTATTGCAGCGGGTGCAGATATGCGGCATCAGTCTCCCACGGATACCTTGGTGCTGATCTGGTATTTGTCCTTTTCAATGGTCCGAAGCTGATTGGCGGGACCTATTACCGTCATCCTGCCTTTCAGGCTTCTGCCGAACAATCGGTCCAGGAAAGATCCCTCCTTCTTGGAAGGATAGCTCTCGATCTCTATTCCCGAGAACTCATCCACCCTAATCTCGGTCATAGTCATCTCGATGAGGCGCACCTCCTCATCCGAGGTCAGTCCGTTCTCCAAAACCACGATCTTGCCTTTCTTGACCTTGTCCAGGATGAGCCGGATCTTCTCCATAGAGGTCATCCTCTCCAGCTTCTCCCCGGAGATGAGGTCCATATGCACTTCTCGCATCAAGATCACCCGAAATGATTTGCTATTGCCTGATAGAGGCTATCTATATTCGATCCTTCCAGGGCAGAAATCTGAACCATGGCATGCTGGGGGAATGCCGCCTTGATCCTCGCCGGGGAGGCGTCGGGCAGATCCATCTTGTTGGCCACAATTAGCAGGGGAAGCTTTCTGGCTTCCATATTCCCGATTACAGTGACATTGACCTGAGTATAAGGATCCTCGGTGGAGTCCATTACCAGGAGCACTCCATCCAGGTCGTCCAGCCATTTTATGGCCTCTATCACCCCTTCCGTAGCCTCCTTAGCTCTCTTCTTTGATTCTGCTTCGGAGAGACCGAAGGCCATGAACTCTTTAAAATCGATCTTCGTGGCCATTCCAGGGGTGTCGATTATGTCAAGCTCTATGCTCGAGCCATTGGCGTTGATCACCACACCCTCCTTTCTCATGGCTCTGCGAGTCTCATGGGGGACGGGCGAGATCTCCCCAAAGCTCTCTCCATCGGTCCAGTCATGCAGAATCCTGTTGGCCAGGGTGGTCTTTCCTGCATTAGGCGGGCCGTATAACCCTATCTTGGCCCTCTTTTTTTTAAATATCCTGTTAATCCAGGATCCAAGGCTTCCCCTGAGGCTGCTAAATAAACCCATGTCCTACCTCTTTACCACATAAGAACATATCTATACTAATAATTTTCCATGACTAATATTGAGCATACAACCGAAAGAAGCCATATCGCCTTTCTCCATATCTGCCAAATCATTTTGAACTTTGCATAAAATTTCTCTCAAGAGCAGCGAAAGCTATTCCACTTATGATTTATGCTCCGTAGCCCCCCAAAAGCTATAACCTTACTTTCATAATAAAAAAATAGCCAGACATAGGTTTTGCCTATGGCACGATATCGATCCCTGGCTCAAGATGCTCCAAAGCCATTTACTTGATCTTTTTTGCCCCTTTTGCAGGTTTTTTGGCCTTGGCCTTGCTGCGTTTGACCACTACAATCTTCTCTCCGGTTGGCTCTATCGTCTCCAGTTTTATTATACCCTCTTTCTTTACCTTTGGCTTCCAGATCTTGTCCGGCATCCAGTCAGGCGCGCCTTTTGGCTTGGCCACCTGAATTCTTTCTCCGGTGAAAACGTGCACGTTCTTGGTTCCTTTCTCTCTCAGCTTTATGTCGGCGTAGCCGCGATTGGCAGCCTTTAAGGCCGCCTGCCTGGGAGCCTTTCCGGTAAATACTGCTATCTCGTTACCGTTTTTATCCCTCAGGGCATAGTTTTTCATCTCTTTTTCAGCCATCTTATCCTCCCTAGCGGTTTATCGGTACTCATCATAAGTGCTGATTGTATAAAATAGTTCCCTAAGGTTTTTTGCATATTGCCAAAAATCGCTCCATGATATAATATCGCGGCCATCTTAAATCGCTAACAAGAGCCTTCAGGGGAGTAATCCGATCTCAGCCGGATATCGACCTTCATCGCCTCCGAGACGCCAGCGGCATCAGAGGGGCATATCGCCCCGCCAGTCGCCACATATCTCTTCAAATAGCCCCAAATAACGGAAATTTCCAACGGTAACTTTATGCATTTTGGCAGATGATGGCCCATGCTGTTCCTGGCGGCGCGGCAACCCCCTCCAGAATCTTTTTTCCCAACGCATCTGCGATTGCAGGCAGCAACAGTTCTCAATAATGTCCTGCCGACATCAATATAGACGGGCGGATCAAGCACGCTTCGAGCATAAACTGCTGCGGCCATGGCAAAGAAAGAAAGGCTCTCAATGGTGCCCTCGGACCATCTCTGAGAGAGGTATCTCATTATCCGGGGATGGATCTCCATCTTGGCCTGTTCTACCAGATCCCGATAGCTGCTGGCGGTGGGCATCAGCAGTGCCTGATCGAATTCAAAAGCCTTCTTTGTGGCCCTGCGGTCCACTAATTGCACAAATCGACGGCCATACTCCTCTCCGAATTCGTCCATGATTGTCTCAATGAGATGCTATAAAAAATGATTGAAATGATTCTTTTATGCTGTAAATTGATAAGCTATCGAATTAGCCAGAATGGAATCGGGCATCTTGGTGACTTGACTGCTATTGAAGACGGAAACCGGGCTCATGGAGCTTTTTATATCAATCATGCCCCTATCTTGAATGCTGATATTGCTCTGATTGGTCTCATTTGTCTCCCCGGAGATATTTCCCTGAAATGAAGCATTTTGGGTCATGCTGCTCAGGAGCAGCACTCTCTCTGCCCCTCCACCACCCTTACCGATTCCGCTGGGCCGATGAACAGCAGTGCAATGATAATGGCTATTAAAAGTCTCATCGATCAAACCTCATAGCATAGATATGTCTCTTTCAGGTAAAAACCTTTAGATTGCCTCCACCATTGAGACGGTCAAGCCTCCTGAGCCAATCTCTTCCATATGATGCTCATGGGCCTATCAGCCCGAGAGTCAGGAGGCATGAATTGCCAATGCTGCTGGGCCCCACAGGCTTGCTGCGGGACAAACGGCAAACTACTTGAAATAGAGGCGCTTCATATTTGGAATCGGCTCTTGTGGCTTATGATAAAGGAGAGACATGACTGAAGGCGAAAGCATCAGGCTGAAGGTTTCCGAGGCCAATCAGGGCGATGTCGGAAAGGGAATAGTGAGAATCGGGGAGGATTTCCTGGCCAGGATCGGTGCCCGTCCTCTGGATGTGGTGGAGCTGACAGGCACCCGTCCCACAGCCGCCCTGGCCGTTAGCGCCTATTCCCAGGATCAGGGTCTGGATATGATCCGCATGGACGGCTTGATCCGATCCAATGCCGGATCCAGCATAGGGCAGTATGTGGAGGTGAAAAAGGCAGCCTGGAGCGAGGCCAAGCACGTAACCCTTGCCCCGGTGACCCAGGGAATGCAGATCTTTGCTCCGGGAGATGTTCTGACCAGGGTCTTCAATGGCCGGCCGCTGATAAAGGGAGATATAATCTCCACCACCAGTGTGAGAAAGCCGCCTTCTGACAGCATTGGCAGCAGGGAGACCATGTTTGAGGAGCTATTCCGGGGCTTTTTGGGAGCCCAGGCCTTTGGCCTGGGTGAGATCAAGCTGCGAGTAGTATCCACCAGCCCGGCGGGAATAGTCAAGATCACAGAAGGAACGGACATTGAGCTTCTGCCCCAGGCGGTGGAGAGCCCGGAGCGCACTGTGCCATCTGTGGTCTACGAGGACATAGGCGGTCTCAAGCCGGTTATAACCAAGGTCAGAGAGATGATCGAGCTGCCCCTCAAGCATCCAGAGCTCTTCGATCGGTTGGGAATCGATCCGCCCAAGGGGGTCCTGCTGCACGGCCCTCCCGGCACGGGAAAGACCATGCTGGCCAAGGCTGTGGCCAATGAGAGCGATGCCTACTTCATCAGCATCAATGGCCCGGAGATCATGTCCAAGTATTACGGCGAGAGCGAGAAAGCCCTGCGGGACATCTTCGAGGAGGCGGAGAAGAACGCTCCCGCCATCATCTTCTTAGACGAGCTGGACTCCATCGCCCCCAAGCGGGGAGAGGTCACCGGAGAGGTGGAGAGACGGGTGGTGGCCCAGTTGCTCTCCCTCATGGACGGCCTGAAAGAGAGAAAGAATGTGATAGTGATAGGCTCGACAAACCGCCCCGAGGCTCTGGATATGGCTCTCCGACGGCCGGGCCGGTTCGATCGGGAGATTGAGCTGGGTGTGCCGGACATGCAGGGAAGGATGGAGATATTCCAGATCCATAGCCGGGGCATGCCTCTGGCCGATGATGTGGCTCTGGAGGAGTATGCTGGCAGGACCTACGGCTTTGTGGGGGCAGACATCTCTGCCGTCAGCCGGGAGGCGGCTATGAATGCTCTGCGGAGGATACTGCCCCAGATCGACCTGGATGAGCCCACCATACCCAAGGAGATCCTGGACCGGCTGGTGGTGCAGAAGGACGACTTCGAGGCGGCCCTGCGGGAGGTCTCACCATCGGCCATGAGGGAGATACTGGTCGAGGTTCCCGATGTTACCTGGCAGGACATAGGGGGCCTGGAGCCGGTCAAGCAGCTCTTGGTCGAGGCGGTGGAGTGGCCGCTGCGCTACGCGGAAAGCTTCAGGCGCATCGGGATTGATGCCCCAAAGGGGATACTGCTCTATGGTCCGCCGGGAACTGGCAAGACCATGCTGGCCAAGGCAGTGGCCAATGAGAGCGAGGCCAATTTCATAACCGTCAAGGGCTCTGCCCTTCTCTCCAAATGGTATGGAGAGAGTGAGAAGAGGGTAGAGGAGATCTTCAGGAAAGCTAGACAGGTATCTCCCTCCATAATCTTCTTGGACGAGCTGGACGCCCTGGTCCCGGTGCGCGGCGGCGGTGCGGGAGAGCCTCATGTCACAGAGAGGGTGGTCAACCAGCTCTTAAGCGAGATGGATGGTCTCGAGGAGCTGCATGGGGTGGTGGTGATAGGAGCCACCAACCGACCCGATATCATAGATCCGGCCCTGCTCCGACCGGGGAGATTCGACGAGCTGATCATGGCACCGGTTCCGGATAAGGAGTCGCGGCACAAGATATTCCAGGTTCACCTGAAAAAGGTGCCTCTGGCGGAGGACATCGATCTAGATGATCTGATCGGCCAGACCGAGAATTACACCGGGGCGGACATAGCCGCTGTGGTGCGCAAGGCGGGGCGCCTGGCGCTGCGCGAGGATATGGCCGCAGATAAGATCAGGCAGAAGCATTTTCAAGCTGCATTAGAGGAGATAGGTCCCTCGGTCACACCGGAGACCATGAAGTATTACTCCCGCATGGCCTCCGAGCTGCGAAAGAAGGCCTCCCGGGAGGTGGAACGGGGAGAGATGTACGCCTGATATTATTTTCCTTAATTTTTATTATTATTTGAGCATCTAATGCCCAGGGTGCAGTCTCTAGACAGGATGTCATCGCAGCTTAATCTCGCATTTGATTCTTTCATGCCATCGCAAAACAGATAAGCCAAACCATAAATGATGTCAAGAGGTTAATCTATGTCCAATACCGAGAAGAATCTGAAAGAGGCATTTGCCGGCGAGTCGCAGGCAAATCGCAAGTACAGCGCTTTTGCCGCCAAGGCAGATAAAGAGGGATTCGCCCAGGCGGCCAAGCTCTTTCGCGCCGCAGCAGCGGCGGAAGAGGTGCATGCCGTAAATCATCTTCGGGCCCTGAAAGCCATTAAATCGACAAAAGAGAACCTGCAGGCAGCCATATCCGGAGAGGACGAGGAATGGGAGGCCATGTATCCGGAGATGATCCGGACCGCCCAGGCAGAGGGCAATAAGGCGGCAGAGACATCCTTTCACTATGCCAATGAGGTGGAGAAGATCCACTCCCAGCTCTATAAAAAGCTCATGAGCAGCCTGGATGCCGGCCTGGAGAGCTTCCCCTACTATGTCTGCCCCTACTGCGGCAATACTGTAGAGCGTGAGGCGCCGGGAGTCTGTCCCGTCTGCGGAGCGGAGGGCAAGCTCTTCATGAGGGTGGACTGATTTTCCCCCTTTCGAAAAGAGACATTAGCTCTTGCGGGAATGAGATGGCCGGATCTATGGAAAAGTCTGCATGAATAATAAGAATGAGATCCGTATTGATCTGGTCTCATCCTGGCCGGAGGAGCAGATAATGCAGCTCTACAAGGCGGCTGGCTGGTGGAAGGAATGGATGGACGGGCAAAGAATCGGCAAGCTCATAGGGGGAAGTTTTCTTTTCGCAGTGGCGATATCACTTTCCAACGGCAGAGCGGTGGGGATGGGCCGGGTGATCTCCGATGGGATTGAAGACGCATATATCCAGGATCTGATGGTCTTTGATCATTGGAGGAGGCAGGGAGTGGGTGGCATGATTCTGGCCAGGCTTCTTGCCGAGTGCAGATCCCAAAAGATCAGTTGGATAGGTCTCATAGCCGAGCCGGGCAAAGAAGATTTCTATAGATCCCTGGGATTTGCCGCGATGCCCGGCCATATTCCCATGCTCTATAAGGAGGACGGAGGATGCTAAGCTTCGCCGACTTTAAACCCGTCTCCCTCTCGGATCGTGAACTCTTCTCCAAGCAATATCAGAGTTATCCCCAGGTCCATAGCGACAATACCTTCACCAATATGATCTGCTGGAATGATTATGCCCATTACCGCTATGCCTTCAGAGATGGATGCATAGTCCTCTCCAGCACCATATCTGGCCTTACCAGATACCGCCCTCCCATAGGTCCGCACAGGCCCGAGCTTCTGGCGGAGGTTCTGGCACTGGCTGCCAAAAGCCAGGAAGAGCATCCCCTGGTGATACTGGATCCGGATAGCAAAGATTGGATTGCCAGGCTTTATCCCGATCTGGATTTTGAGGCAGATAGACGGTATTATGATTATGTCTACCTGGCCCTGGACCTGGCAGAGCTGACGGGAAAGAGATATCTGACCATCCGCCATCAACTCAACAAATTTCAGAAAACCTGCCAGCCGGTGGTGGAGGCCATCGGAGAGCAGAATATGGATGAGATCAGGGATTTCCTGGACCTCTGGTGCGACTGGAAGGATTGCGACTCCGATCCGGTGCTATCCAGCGAGAAGGAGGCCATGAGACGCTCCCTGGACTTCTATCAGGAACTTGGCCTGTCCGGCATTGCCATCCGGGCCGAGGGCAAAATAGGGGCTATCTCACTCTTTGAGGGGCTGAATCAGGACACGGCACTGGTGCACTTTGAAAAAGGGCTTCCCGACTGCAAAGGGATCTACCGGGCGGTTAATGCCGAGGCGGCCAGGATGCTGGCCCGGGATTATGCCTACATCAACCGAGAGAGCGATATGGGAGTGCCGGGCATACGGGAGGCAAAGATGCGCTACCATCCTCATCATATGGTGCAGGTGCATCTGCTGAAGAGAGATGACCTGGAGAGGGTGATTTAAAAGATAGAAATTCAAACCCTACTTTGATTCATCTGCTTGTTAAAGACTGAGCCAGATAAATTATCCAAATCTTATTTTTTAAATCTAAATCCGCATTTGAGATTCTTTAGATCATCCGGTGTAAGAGGAAAGGCTTTGCATATGGCAGGACGGATGCTATAGATCCGGCAGACCTTTCTTTCGGTATCCAGAGCCGGGCACTGGCCGCAGCATTTGCCGCATCGCAAGCACTCTCCGCTCCTCTCGGCCTGCCATTTGGTGACCTTCTTCTTCTGCAGGTACCAGACCACTCTTCTTCTTATCCATCCGTCCCACATGAAAATCCTGCGATTTTCCTGTATGTGATTAAATCGCTTAGTGCTTGGTTTGGTTTTTGCGGAACTAAATAGGTAAAAAGATTGCGGCCTGATGCCGGGCTTCGGCAGAAGGCAACCTCACCATGGTCTCTCTCATCCGGTCTTTCTCCTCATTTTTCATCTGCCTCATTCGTCAGTCGATGTACTTCCAATGCCTGGATTGACGCCAGCCCCCCATTCTCGGCTGTCCCTCACGGGCGGAAAGCTGATCTGCTCAAGAAGGACATCTGATCAGCAAAGGATGAGATCATACATGCCAGACAATCCCAGAAGTCCAGGCGGGCTGTCTCTGCTCATGGCCGATATCACCCGGCTGGATGTCCAGGCCATAGTCAATGCCGCCAACAACACCATGCTGGGCGGCGGCGGGGTTGACGGGGCCATCCACAGAGCAGCCGGGCCGGAGCTTTTAGAGGAGTGCCGGCGCATAGGCGGCTGCCCTACGGGAGAAGCGCGCATCACCAAGGGCTACCGCCTTCCGGCCAGATGGATCATTCACACCGTCGGCCCCATCTGGAGGGGCGGCGGCTTTAGAGAGGATGAGCTTCTGGCCTGCTGCTACAAGAGCTGCTTTAAGCTGGCCGACAGCCACGACATCAAGAGCATCGCCTTTCCCGCCATAAGCTCCGGAGCCTATGGTTTTCCCATGGATAGATCCTGCCGCATTGCGCTATCCGAGATGAAGGCCTTTCTGGAGGAGGGAGGCGAGGAGAGGGGAGTCGAGGTCATCGCCGTTTGCTATAGCCCCGCTGTCTATCAGTGCTATCAAGAGTCTCTTTCCAAGTTATTGGCCAAGCAGCCTGAAAAATAAGGTCGCTTCCGGCCACCATAGGTCGATCATCTTTTTGCCGCAAACAGCTTATTCCATCAACAGTTACCAGATTGATATGAAGGTTATTTCTGCAGAAGATATGACTGCACTCGACGCCAACTGCCGGTACTTTGGCCTTTTGCCGCTGCAGCTAATGGAAAATGCGGGCGCAGCTCTGGCTCGCGAGGTCAAGGCCAGGGCAGGGGGAAAGAGGATCGCCGTGGTGGCGGGGAGGGGAAACAACGGCGGTGATGCCTTTGTGGCGGCCCGGCATCTGGCTGGCTTTGATGTAACCGTCTATCTCCTGGGTCGGGCCAGGGATATCGCCACCGAGGAGGCCAGGCGGAACTGGCAGATCCTCTCCCGGCTGGACTACGATCTGCAAGAGATAAAAGACAGCTCAGAGCTGCTCCTCACAGACAGCGACCTGATTGTGGACGCCATATTCGGGACCGGAGTGCGGGGAGAGGTCGTCGGCCTGGAGGCGGGGGCCATAGATGCCATCAACCGCTCCAGCCGACCGGTGCTCTCAGTGGATGTTCCCAGCGGATTGGGCACCAATAAAACAGTTCGAGCTGATTTTACTGTAACCTTCCACCGGCCCAAGCCGAGCCTGCCCGGCAATGTGATAATTGCCGATATCGGCATACCTCCTGCCGCGGAGCTGCTCGTGGGAGAGGGAGACCTCTGGCTTATGGGCAAAAGAGCTTCCGAGAGCCATAAAGGCGACTCAGGGAGGATTCTGGTTATAGGCGGCGGGCCCTATATCGGCGCGCCGGCCTTATCGGCTCTGGCTGCCCTGCGAGCAGGCGCGGATATAGTTACCGTAGCCGCACCAAAAGATGCTGCCCTTACCATATCCGGATTCTCCCCTAACCTCATCGTGGCCCCTCTGTCTGGAGATCACCTCATGCCCCAGGATCTGGATCTTCTCAAAGAGCAGATTGCCAGGCATGATGTGGTGGTGATGGGCATGGGCCTGGGTCGGCACCCTGAGACCAGGCATGCCCTCTCAGAGATTATTCCTCTATGCAACAGGGCGGTGATAGATGCCGATGCCCTGCAGCCCGAACTTCCTTTAAAGGGCATTGTCACCCCTCATGCCGGGGAGTTTAAGAGGATCAGCGGCATCTCGCTCTCCGATTTGCCTTACCGGGAGAGGATAGAGCCGCTCCGAGGATATGCCCGGGAGAAGTGCCTGGTGGTCCTGCTCAAGGGCAATGTGGATCTGATCTCCGACGGGGAGGTGGTGCGGGCTAATGCCACCGGCAATCCGGGAATGACCGTGGGAGGGACGGGAGATGTCCTGGCGGGAATTGCAGCCGCCTTTTATGCTCGAGCCTCACCGCTGCGGGCAGTAGTGGCGGCAGCCTTTGTCAACGGACGAGCCGGCGATCTGGCCTATCTGGAAAAGGATTATGGCATGCTGGCTACCGATGTGATCGAGAAGATCCCCCTGGCCATGAGAGTTGAGGGATCATAGACATGGAGAACATCAGGAGGTGAAAGGGTATGAAGCCGGATGCAGATGAAAAGCTGGAAGGGCTTGTGGATATCACAGAAAAGCCGCCCGTATTTCGCAGGGCCAGCGCCGTCGGCAGCATCCGTCTGCGAGAGGCAACTCTCGAGGCCATAAGATCGGGAAAAGTGAAGAAGGGGGATGTCCTGGCCACCGCCCGGCTGGCAGCCATAATGGCGGCAAAGGAGACGCCACGATTGATTCCCATGTGCCATCCCATTCCCATCACCGGACTGGAGGTGAGCTTTGAGCTCCAGCCGGAGCGGATTGAGGCTGCTGTCACTGTGACATCAGTGGGAAGGACTGGCGTGGAGATGGAGGCTCTGGCAGCTGTCTCGGCAGCACTGCTCAACGTCTGGGATATGGTCAAGTACCTGGAAAAGGATGAGAGCGGCAACTATCCCCATACGGCGATAGAAGAGATAAGGGTTATACAAAAAGAGAAGGCGGGAAATTGAGGGCACAATCTAATCTAGCTCCTCATGTTGCCTTCTCTCATCAACAGCTAAACCTTGCAGCCTGCAAGTTATTTTACGTGTGCTTGTTTTTGTTTTCTGTTTGCCCTTAGCTGCGGCAAGCGGCGCTGATCGCCAGGGTATTGTTTCTCTCATCCGTCTCTGCCACCTGTCTGTCTGGATCAACCTCCAATGTGATCTCATTGGTTCCAGAGGCGCTAGCGGCACTGGCAAAGCCTATGGTCTGATGGAGAGAGCCGCCGCTGGCGGGCAGGAGAAGGGTCAGCTCAGCCACTGCCGTGGGCGTTCCCATGCGGTTCTCCATAACTCTCACCTTAACCGCCTGATATCCGGATGAGCCGCTGGGGGAAGGAGTCAAGGTCAGAATAAAGGATGCCTGATTGCAGGTGGTATTGGCAGCGTCTGCAACCAGGTAGAGGTCAGAGGAGGCCTGGGCATTGAAGGGAGTCGAGATCACCACAGGAGAGAGGGACTGCCGCCCCTGGCCGATTAGGCTGTTCTCTGATGCGGCGGGAATCTTGCTGGCCAGAAATGGTGTGTCCCGATTCATCTGAGAGCAGGCCGGGGCAGCCAGCAGGATCAAGATGCCTAGCAGGGCCAGGATCTTCAGGATTTTATTTCCTATCATAATAAAAAAGGACGAGAGATGTAGATTTAACCATTTTGGGCCGGAGATATGAAGCCGAGAGGAGGGATGCTGCCCGAGCTCAATGCCGGAGCTCATAGCGCAGCCACATAACATCTCCTTTGAGCCTCTGTGCGTCCATAAGGCGAAGAGAAATAACGCCCTCAGGCACCTGCCAGTCTGAATAATCCGCTGCCGGCAAATCGGGAGCTCTGAAGATGCTGCTCTGCCTCTCGCCTCCTACCAGGCTGGGGCAGATGAGAAGGCTTACCTCATCTACCAGGCCCTGGCGGAGCAATAGCCCGTTCAATGTGCCCCCAGAATCAACTCTCACCACCCTGATCCCGTAGCGGGAGGAGAGAGCTTCCAATGCAGCCCGCAGGTCCACATGCTCGTCTCCAGCGATGATGCAGTCTATATGCCTCTTTTCCAGGTATTGACGATATTCCGCCGGGATGGATCGTGAGCAGAGGGCCACAAAGCCGCGCCAGTAGGGCAGGCGTCTCAAGTAGTGCCAGGCGCGGATCTGCCCCCGGCTGTCGGGAATGACCAGAAGCGGTCTTCTGTCCTCCGGGTCCGCCTGGAAAGGAATAGAAGCGCTCTCGTCCTCCGGCGGCGCCTCTTTGGCCGCCTTGAGAAATGTCTGCGATCCGGCCAGGGTGGCGTCCTCCTTCCAGGTGGCAGCCAGCTCATAGTACTGCTCCAAATCCAGGGGAAAGCCATCTATCCGCCCGTCCAAGCTGACGGCATTATGGAGAATCACTCTCGGCAGCATGATGCGTCCGTTTTTCTCGATCTATTTAAAATATATCTCACTGCAGAGCCCTGGCTTGTGATCTTCAAACGGGTGGCAATTTGTCCCAATAAAGTGCGTCTTCCATAGCCTGGAGCCGGTGACCTATTTCTCCTTATCCCACCCGGTTTAGATTCGCCCGAAATATAAAATATATAAATAATACAATACAGAGATCGAAAGATATATATCTCGGCAATTGTCTATATAGTTCAAGGCGAAAGTCGATGAGGTTTTCCTCCTACCTCCTTTACTCTTCTCGACTTTCTCCCCTCCCAATTAATGAGCAAGATAGCTGAAATCCCGGTTCTATTCCTGCAATATCAGAGACGATCCTCTTCTCCGATCATGCAGGTCTTCAATGTAAGGGAAAAAAGGATTTGGCTATTGGGTGAGAGGTGATCTCAGATATACTGCTGGACCAGATCCTCGGGCTCGCTGACCATGGATCTCTCTTTGTGCAGTATCTTGGCTGAGGCATTCTCAAAGTCGCTCTGGTAGACTGTGGTCCTCTCCTCGCGGATGGCGCACATGCCCGCCTCGGTGGACAGGGCCTTCAGATCCGCTCCGCTTGCCCCCTCAGCCAGGTCCGATATCAGCTTAAGGTTCACGCCCGCATCCAGGCTCATGCCCGAGGTGTGAATCCTCAATATGGCCTCACGTGCCTCTCTGGTGGGTAGAGGAATCTCGATCACCCTATCGAAGCGCCCCGGCCGCAGCAATGCCGGATCGAGCATATCCAGGCGATTGGTGGCGGCGATCAGCTTGACCTCGCCCCGGGCATCAAATCCATCCATCTCCGCCAGGATCTGCATCAATGTCCTCTGCACCTCACGATCCCCGCTGGTGGCGCCATCCATGCGCCGGGCTCCAATGGCATCCAGCTCATCTATGAATATGATAGCAGGCGACTTGCTCTTGGCCAGCTCAAACAGCTCCCGCACCAGCCTGGCTCCCTCGCCGATGTACTTCTGTACGAACTCCGAACCCACCACCCTCAGAAATGAGGCCTCGGTGCTCTGGGCCACCGCTTTGGCCAGAATGGTCTTGCCTGTGCCGGGTGGGCCGTGCAGCAGCACTCCCTTGGGCGGCTCGATTCCGACGGCGGTGAAGAGGTCAGGCCTCTTGAGAGGCAGCTCCACTATCTCCCTGATCTCGGAGATCTGGCTGTCCAGGCCACCGATCTGCTCGAATCTTACATCTGGAGCCTCCTCGATCTCCATTCCAAAAACGGCCGGATCCCTTGGCGAGGGCAGAACGCACATAACGGCAAAAGACTGCTGGTTCAAGCCCACTTGGGCCCCGGGCTTGATCTCTTCCTCTATGAATTGAGATAGATTGACCACGAAGCGCGGACCGGTGCTGCTCTTGACAATGACCCGGTTTTCGTCCAGGACATCCACAATGGTGCCCACGATCATAGGACCGACGCGCAGCCGCTCCAACTCACTGCGGAGCTTGCGAGCCTCTCTTTCGAACTTGAGCTTCTGATTCTCTATAAGCCGCTTCTCTCCTTCCACGCGGTCCTTCTGCTCTCGCAGCGCCAGGTTTCTTTCCTCCAACTGGCGCATGCGGTCCAGGATATAGCGCGAGAAATCAGCGCCGGCCTGTGACTCGTTCACTCCTTCTCCACTTTGCATAATTACAAAGGTTATTAAACTCCGACCCCTATAAAGGTTTCCCGAAATGACCGAGAAGCAATGCGAGATTTGCGGCGCTGAGATCTCAGGAGCACCCCAGAGGATTGTGATCGACGGCTCGGCGCTGGATGTGTGCAAAAGCTGCGCCCGCTTTGGCAAGCCGGAAGACAAATGGTCTCCCGTGCCCAGGAAGATGGTCCCTGCGGAGAGGGCTTTTTCTATAAAGAAGCCCAAGCCCCGCGACCACTTCAAAGATCTGGTGGAGATTGTTCCTGATTTTGGGCGCAAGATCAAGGAGTCCAGAGAGAGCCAGGATCTGTCCCTGGAGGAGCTGGCGGTCAGGATCAAGGAGAAGGCCACCCTTTTGCGGAAGATCGAGCGGGAGGAGATCTCACCCGAGGATGACATCCGAAAGAAGCTGGAGAGGGAGCTGAAGATCACCCTCACCGACCAGGCCAGCGAGGCCCGGGTCAAATCCGGACTATCCGGTCGCGGCTTGACCCTGGGAGACATTGCCAGCATCAAACGGAAAACAGAGAGATGATCGCCAGAGCCGCCCGCTTTGTTATAGGGGGTGGAGTCATAGTCTACCCCACTGAGACCGTTTACGGATTGGGTGCCAATGCCCTGGATGAGCAGGCTATAATGAGGGTCTATCAGATCAAGAAGAGGCCCCTGGACCGGCCCATCTTTCTGGCCGTATCCAATTTTGATATGCTGGAGAAGGTGGCTGAGGTCAGCCGCAAGGATATGGAGCTCTTGGGTCAGATCCTGCCCGGACCTGTAGCCGTCCTGGTCCGAAAGAAGGAGGTAGTCCCGGATATTCTTACCGCAGGCTCTTCCAAGGTCGGCATCAGGTATCCAGACCACGAGACTGCTTTGAGGATCATAGATCTTGCCGGGCCGATCACCTCAACCAGCGCCAATCGCACCGGATCAAATCCCCCCACCAGCGCAGACACAGTCTCACCGGAGATCAGAGATAGAGTGGATGAGGTGGTGGAGGGTGGAAAATGCCCTTATGGCCAGCCGTCCACCCTTCTGGACCTGGAGAAGAAGGAGATAGTAAGGCCTGGAGCCGGACTGGACAGGGCAATGAGGGCGATAGAGTGAGCCTGCGAATCAGGGACTTCTTTCAGACCCGACAGTGCTGGATTTTCGCCGTTTCCGACTATTGCCACCCCCATGGCATAAGGTCGCTGCTGCGCTATGTTCCTGATCCGGCGGGAGAGAGAGAAGCAGGAGGCAGACGCTATCGGAAGATGGATTTCGATGATGCCTATCGATTTCTCCGGCGGAAACATCCGGACTGGGTGGGCGATCTTCATCAGGTGCCGCCTGGGGAGATAGAAAGGATCTTCTCGCCCAGCGATGCTCTGTCGGCTGTAGCACAGGCCGATCCAAGGATTAAGAAGATCGTGGATATCCTGGCCGGGGGAGGAGTGTCTATGGAGCAGATGGGAATCACCGGCTCCATGCTGGTGGGGCTGCAGGGACCCAGCTCGGATATTGATTTTGTGGTCTATGGCCCCTCCTGGTGGCAGGCCAGGGACATCCTGGCCGGGGCTAAGTCGAGAGGAGAGATAGATGAGCTGGATTGCGCCACCTGGAAGAAGATCTACCTCAAGCGTAAGCCTGAGACGAGCTTTGAGGAGTTCATGCTCCATGAGAAGCGCAAAGGCAACCGGGGCATGGTAGAAGGCACCTATTTTGACCTTCTCTTCACCCGTGATTGGGATCAGATACAGCCGCAGCCTCCCGGCAGGCCAGCCGGAGCGGCCCGCATTGAGGCCGTGGTTAACAATGCCGACTTCTCCTTCGATAGCCCCGCCATATACCGTCTAAACCATCCCGAGGTAAAGGAGATATTCTGCTACTCCCATACCTATGCCGGCCAGGCCCTGCCCGGGGAGAGGATAGAGGCCAAAGGGGTCTTGGAAGAGACGGAAGATGGCCTGCGCCTGGTGGTGGGAACCACCCGCGAGGCCAGGGGAGAATGGATCAGATCTCTGACTTTAATGGAGAGTTAATTATTAGTTTATGTTTATAGTAGCGCGAGGTTCTTTATATGTTACAGGTTCGGCCATTTGATATCGAGATAGGTCAGCACAAGGTGATGCTCAACATTGAGGAGGCTAGAGAGAGGGGCCTTAATGCAGGAGACAGGGTAAGGGTGAGGACCAAGGGGGCGGCAACAACAGCCATCCTGGACACTACTTCGGGAATGGTCAAGCTGGGAGAGATCGGCATATTCACCGAGGCCCTGAAAGATCTCAAGGATCCCTCCACAGTGGACATCCTGCCCGCACCCAAGCCGGCCTCGCTCTGCTATATCAAGAGCTTCATGGACAAGCAGAAGCTCTCTGAAGACCAGATCCGAAGCATAGTCCAGGATATTGTGGACAATAACCTCAGCGATATAGAACTTGCCGCTTATATCACTGCCTCTTACATCCATGATATGGACAGCCAGGAGGTGGAGTGGCTGACCAAGGCCATGATCGAGACCGGTGAGCGGATCCACTTCGACACCCATCCGGTGATGGACAAGCACAGCATCGGAGGCGTCCCCGGCAATAAGGTCTCATTGCTCATCGTTCCCATAGTAGCAGCAGCAGGGCTGCTCATTCCCAAGACCAGCTCCCGGGCCATCACCGGGGCGGGCGGAACAGCAGATCTGATGGAGATATTGGCCCCGGTCGAGTTTTCCGCTGCTGAGATAAAGGAGCTGACGGAGAAGGTAGGCGGGGTGATAGTCTGGGGCGGAGCCACAAATATTGCACCCGCCGATGACAAGCTGATCAAGGCGGAGTATGCCCTGTCCATAGATCCCTACAGCCAGATGCTCGCCTCCATCATGGCCAAGAAGGGAGCCGTAGGCGCAGATGCGGTGGTGGTGGACATGCCGGTGGGACCGGGGACCAAGCTGCCCACGCCGGAAGCGGGCCGGACCCTGGCCAAGGATCTCATCGATCTGGGGGAGAGGCTGGGAATCCGGGTGGAGTGCGCCATGACCTTCGGAGGCTCGCCGGTGGGCCGAACCATAGGGCCGGCTCTGGAAGTCAAGGAAGCTCTCACCGTTCTGGAGAACAAGGGTGGCCCCAACAGCCTCAAGGAGAAGAGCCTCTCCCTGGCAGGAATACTGCTGGAGATGGGAGGCGTAGCCGGGCGGGGAGACGGCTACAGTGCAGCGGAAGAGATTCTCACCAGCGGGAAGGCGCTGGAGAAGCTAAAGCAGATCATAGAGATCCAGGGCGGCGACCCGGCGGTCAAGAGCGAGGATATCGTCACCGGCGAGAACTGCGAGGATATCCTGGCCCCAGTGGGCGGCTATGTGGTGGCCTTTTACAATAAACGCCTGGTGGAGCTGGCCCGCATAGCCGGAGCGCCGGCGGATAAGAAGGCCGGGGTGACTATCCACAAGAAGATGGGAGAGAGAGTCAAGAAGGGCGAGCCCCTCATCTCCATCTGCTCCAGCTCCGACTGGGAACTGGAGAGCGCAGTCAAGGATGCCAAGAGGCAGATGCCCATTGTGGTGGAAGGGATGCTTCTGGAGAGATACCCCCGTATAACTGAACTCTAAGAGGAAGAATGACAGAAGTTGCCATCACCTATCATGAGGATTTTGGAGCCCGGGGCTTTTCAGTGCTCAAAGAGAGGATCAGGCCCTCATTTGAGAAGCTGATGCGCTCAGGTCTGGTGGATGGAGATCAGGTTCAGGTCTTCCGGCCCAGACCCGCTCCTCTGGCCCTGGTGGAAAGCTGCCACACGGCGGCGCACATGATGAATATGAAGGATGATCCCTACCGGGATGTGGCCATGCTCTCCGCCGGAAGCGTGATGATGGCAGCAGAGATGGTGGCCAAGGGCGAAGCCCGGAGGGGTTTTGCCTATACCGGAACGGCGGGCCATCATGCTTCAAGGGGCAGCTGCTGGGGATTCTGCTACTTTAATGATGTGGCTATAACCATCCGCAGGTTGCGGGAGATGGGATTGCAGCGCTTCCTCATTGTGGATGTCGATCCCCATTTCGGGGACGGCACCAGAGACTTCTTCGGAGAAGATCCCGATGTCTTCCACATCAATATGCACAGCGGAAAGGATGAGGTTCATGATCCAGAGAAAAACAACTACGACATTGGCCTCTCCTTCGGGGCCAAAGACGAGCGATTTCTCTCCGCCCTGAAGAGTGCCCTGGATCTGGCCCGGGACTTTGATTTCCAGATGGCCTTTGTCATATTCGGGCACGACTCCCATCAGGATGATTACGGAGGCTTTGATCTCAGCTTTGATGCCTATCCCAGGATGGCCCGCATGATCCTGGACGCTGTGGGAGATCTGGGACTGGTCTATGTCCTCAGCGGCGGCTCCTGTGTCCATGTAGCGGAGCGGGTGATACCCGATGTGATAGCCGTTTTAGCAGGTGGGAGCAGAACATGAAGATGGCCTCCAACTGCTATCCCTGCATCCTGGACCGGGCCAAGTTCGAGTGCGATATGGTCTTTTCCGAAGAAGAGGAGAAGAGAGCGGCAGTGGAAGAGCTCCTGGACTACATGGCCCGCCACAAGGGTGGTGTGTCGGCACTGGTTGGCACAGAGAGAGAGAGAATAATCAAGAGGCGCAGCAATAATCCTGACCCGTATAGAAAATTCAAGGATGAGAGCAACCGGGTGGCAAGGGATCTTCTGCCTGTAGCCGAGCAGTTCTACGAGAAGGCAGATGACAAAATCGAGGCGCTTATCCGCATTGCAACAGCGGCGAATTCAATGGAGTTCGGGGTCAAAGGCCATGACTATGATAATAGCACCTTTGCCGGCGTCTTCTCAGAGACGCTCAACGAGAAGCTCTATGGAGATATTAAGATGATCAAGGAGCGGCTGGAGAGCTTTGGCAATGTCTTTTATCTCACGGACAACAGTGGGGAGGTGGTTTTCGACCTCTTTTTGATAGGCAGGCTGAAGAAGATGGGCAAACGGATTGTGGTCGGATCCAAGTCCGAGCCAGTGCTCAATGATGTCACTGTCCGGGAGCTCGAGGCCATGAGCGATGTCGATGTGATCGCAACGGGAGATGTGGTGGGAACGGCTCTGGACTCTCTCTCTGATAGGGCCCGATCCCTGCTTCTCGATCCAGGCTGGCTGATTTTGTCCAAAGGCATGGGCAACTATGAGACCATCTCAGAGTATGAGAAGATGCTAGCCGGCCGGCTGATATATCTCATGAGGGCCAAATGCGAGCCCGTGGCGGCAGCGGTGGGCGTTCCCAGGGGAAGCCTGGTGGCCAGGGCTATTTAGCTGGCAAATTTAAAAATATATTTTTCAAATCCCAATCGGCTCATCTATGGCTCATCTATAATTCATATCCACATCTGAAGAGGTCTGGTCCTCCGGAGGCTCAGCTACCGATGAGAGCAAAGACAGATCCAGCTTCAATTTCAGCAGGTATTCTATCATCGACAGCAAGTTGACTGCCGCCTGCAGATCCACTGGATCCGAGCCTGAGGTGGTAGCCAGAAGACATAAGCCACGCATTCCGTACCTGGGCGCCAGGCCGGCGAGAAGGCCGTTCAATCCTCCAATGGCACCGCTTTTCAGCAAAGGTATATCTCTCTCCAGGAGCTGTGCAGCTGTCTCTAGATCGGTGGCAGCTCCCAGAACCGCCTCTTGGGCATCGCCGACATAAGCGGCAAGGGTGATCACATCTGTGACTCCCTGCTCTTTTAGGGCCTCGAGGATCTCACCCGCCATCTCATACATGCCCACAACATCCATGGGCTGGGCATCCCCGGAGAGGATGAGCAGATTCTCCCTCTCACTGGGGCGCAAGATCTCACTGTGCATAAGAGCAGCTAATCCATCCGAGACCATGACCTGGGGGGGAAAGCGGGAAGAAAAAAAGGGCTTGATGCTGCTGCACTGCAGAGATGTGGCCAGGAAATCGGCAGCTACCTTCCCCACGCTGCCTATACCCGGCAGGCCGCAGATGCATATAGAGCCAGACTCGAACATCAGGACGAAGTTGGCCTGCTGCTATAACACTCTTTCGCCAAATGCATCCATACTTGCAATCGTTTTCTGAGGCTTATGGACTCTTACTCGCCAATGACCTCGATCACCCAGTTATATCCGATGGTCTCATTGGTATCCTGGTCAACGAACTCGGCTGGGAAGGCCTCGACACCATTGAACAGGTAGGAGTTGCCCGAGTCAGCCACCTCTGCCGCGCCGACGGGAGCAGCGCCGCGATCATAGAAGACCACATAAAAGTCTCCGGTCATCTTCATCTCCGGTATCTCTATCTCTCCGAAGACGGGGCCCTCTGGGGATAGGAAATAATTGTTCTGGCCGTCGGCGAACTTATAGAGGAGATTGAGATCCTGATCCCTTATCTCAATCATTATGTCTCTCTCGGCCGGATATGTCTTGGATGTTTCATTGAATCCACTCCAGGCTAAGATCCGCAGCTTATTCAGATTGAAGCCGGAGGCCGGAGCAGAGAATTTTACCGCCTCGCCTATGCCAAATGATCCGAATAGATCGTAAGAAGAGAATAAGGTCAAATTTGCCTCAGAGAAATTCAAATCGCTTCCTGTAAGCGTCTTTAATTGTTCTTGTGTTGAGTCCGCCCCGCTGGCGCAGATGCATAATGCCGCACAGCACAGGCCTGAAAATAACAGCATACTCTTATTCAAATGCTCACCCCTGAAGCGGTCAAATGATAATAATGCATATAAAGATTCTGATAAAAACAGTTGAGACAAGAGAGAGGAATCTTATGATATATCGGCGGGATCCATTTAATTTGGCTGGGTTATAAAATCAGGAAAAGAAAAACAATAAAAGGTGATCTGGGCTCTTGAAAGATATGCTCACGCATAATTCAGCCCAGTATATTTCTATCTTCCGCTGACTGCTATAAGCCAATTTAATGGTGTGCTCACATTCTCACTCTCTGGAAGCACAGCAGGCAATAGTTCATTTTCTATATATATATATGAATTCTTGCTTGGCTCATTCAGAAGCTCACAGCCCACGGCAACCGCTCCTCTATCGTAGAAGCATACGTAAAACTCATCGCTGACAGGAATCTGTGGTATCTCAATGGTTAATGGATATAGCAGAGTGGCATTGCGGGCGTAGTTAGAATAGGGTATCTGAGAGTCTGCAAATTTATACAGCAGATTCTTATCCTTATCTCTGATTTCCAGAGCTATGGTTCTCTCTTCGGGAGCAGACTCCGGGCTTCCGTTATAGCCGTCAAAGCCGAAGAGCTGCACGGCGCTGATCTTCCAGTTGTCTTTTGGCGCTTCCAATTTGACTGCTTCAGCAATGAAAAATCCCGGCGGGCCGTAAATGGATAGCACGGATATGGGGATGACCTTCTTCTCGGATAGATTTCCTTCATAGGAATAAAGCACCTGGCCCTCTGAAGTCTGGGAATCAGCAGCAACGGATGTGCCGATAAAAGATATAACCAGCAAGCAGGATATAGCTATTGATAAAAGCATCTTCACTTGATCACCAAGGGCAAAACGAATCTTGCCTTTATATAGATTTTCATGGATCATAGTCTGATAGCGTTCAGGCTCCGAGTCCGGTTGCCAGGGTCAGATTTGCCAGGTTCAGATAATTCATAAGTAAAGCAGTGAGTCGGATATTGTCCTCCAATTTGCTCTTGCAGAGAAAAGATGGCCGGAGAGGGATGCCCCCCACCTCGGCTAAAATGTCCCTTCTCTTGCCCTTCTCCAGGCCGGTTGCTCTTTTATTCCCCTGCTGCCCGGATGATCCAGTTGACCTTGGTGGCATTTGACTCATCAATTCGGAATTCGGCAGGGATCATCTCACCATTAATGCTGTTGTAGACATACGAGTTACCGGTTCCGTTCTCCACTTCCACTCCTATCTTCATTATGCTCCGATCGTAGAAGATTATATAAAAATCCTCAGCCACGGGCAGGGGCGGGATATTGATTGCCCTTAAAACCGGCACTTTATCGGTAAAATAAGCATTCTGTGTGTCGGCAAGCCGGTAGAGCAGATTCAATTCTTTATCTCTTATCTCAATGAGAAAGTTGCTGGGCGATGGCACAGCCATGCTGGTCTCATTGTAGTAGTTCCAGCCCAGCACCTTTATCTGCTTTAATCTCCAGCCATCCTTCGGAGCAGTGAATTTTACGGCTTCCCCAAAGAAGAAGCTGTTCAATCCCCAGTCCTGTCCGGCAGAATAAAGCTGAACATTCTCAGATGCATTTGTGGTGCTGTCCTGCTTGAGCTCGGTCATGTTCTGGCCGCTGCCACCCTCGTTATTCTGGGCCAGGCAGAGACCCGTGAAAGCCAGAAAGCAGAATGCTGAAATCAATAAAACCATCTTTTTCAATCTATCACCCTGAGAACTCAATTCGATTCGACCTTAAATAGATAATGCCAGATTGAAATAGTGATATCCACTAGCAGCAGGACAAAAAAGAATGTCGGGGAGTGGGCGGGCTCTAAGGAGGATGGTAGCAGACTCATCCCCATCAGAGCCATCTCTTTCTCTCAGATATCCCCGGCCTTTTTTGCCGTCCAGCAGCCGGTACGGCCATTAATAGTGGACATGCTTCCGCTCATATAAAGGCCGGATATGGAACCACGGTATAGCGGATTGGGATCTTCATCGTACTCCCATCGAATTGAACCGTCTTCGGCGCTCCATTCTCCTTTATTGAGATTTTCGTCATCTCCAAAGCTGCCGTCGGAGTTGAATATCAATTCGTCTTCCCCAGGATTTCCATCGCAGTCCCAATCGAATGTGAGGGCCCATCTTCCGACAAGTTCGGAATCTGTCGATTCAGTGGCATTGGTGGTGGTCGTCGCTACAATTGCATCTGGAGCAGTCTCCGAATCTGCAATGCGCTGAAAACCCTCCCCGAAGGTTATCTGGGGTGAGCATACGCTCCAGCTTCCGCTTCCATTGTAGGTCCAGACGTAGGCTTTATGACCATATCCGCAGTGGATGGGGACACTTAAATACTCATTATATCCTGCTGCCTCCGATGAATACCAGGTATTGTTCCATGAGTCCAGGACATAGAGATCGAAGTCGCCGTCTCCCTCTCCATACAGATTATATTCTGCGTATTCGTATGAATTAGGGCAGGGATGATTGATCTCCGCAATATACAAAGAATGGTAATCGCCTGTATATTCCCCGGCACAGTTGGCTGCCGCATTTTGCAGCCCTGCAATTCCCAGGAATAGCATTAACAGGGCAATGGCAATGGGAGATTTCATAGAATTCCTCCATAATAGATGATGGATGTTGCATATCCTGAGATTATATAGTTTGCCGGAGAAAGTGGCTTGAAATTAATTATAGATCTGCCTCTCTTCCCTCTCGCTCCCTTATCCTGGCATTGATCACCATGTCCGATCTCTCCAGAGCCTGGTGTGTCTCTCCGTAGTGCTCCGCCGCCTGCCTCATCATCTGCTTGAAGCCATCCAGGTCCCCGGCGTCGGCCCTCTCGCACAGCCTCATGCACTGGGACAGAAAGGTCTGACGGACAGCGGCTGCCTGAGGATTCTTTTGAATGGAGGCATACAGCTCCGGGTTCTGATCCAGTATGCGTCCCACGAAGTCGATCATTATCTCATACACCGGAGACATGAACCGCCGGGAGTTCTCTACATCGAACTGCAGAGCCTGCAATGTCGCACCTATGCCGATGTAGGCGAAATGCGTCAGCGCCTGGACCACAGCCATGATCCGATCGTGCTCCTCTGAGTCCAGGATCTCCACATGGGCTCCATCGGACTGGAACAGCGAACTGATCTCATTTAGCCACTGTCCCGTCCTCTCCTCCACCGGAGTCAAGATGATGGTCTGGCCGCGCATAGAGGGCATGGTTGGCCCGAACATCGGATGGGCTCCGATTGCCTCCACCCCGGCAGGGGCAAAGGCCTCCATTGCCCGGACCGGCTCGGACTTGACGGAGGTGACATCCATGATCAGGCTTCCTGGCTGCATTGCCGGCGCAACCTGTCGGATGACCTCCACAGTATTCTCAATGGTCACGCTGACCAGGACTATATCGCTTCGCTCTGCCTCGGCCATCACATCATGGGCAAAAATGACCCCCAGCCTCTCTGCCACATCCACCCTGCCGCTCGGTCCCCATACCGCAACCTCGTAACCCTTGGCCTTGAAGTAGCGGGCGAACCAAGAGCCCGTCTCCCCCGTGCCGCCTAAGATCAGTATTCTTCTCATGTTCTCCTTACCACCATCCGAGCCGAGCCCTTTTTGTTGCTATGCCCCTATGTGTCCCGACTATTCTAATCGATAATAGCATTTTAGAGAGCATCCCCGGCTGCCTCTTTATCCTTTCCGGCTCACTCCGGCAGCCAGGGCATCTCTGACTGCCGTTTCCATGACCTCGATCGGTGCTCTTTTGCCGGTCCAGATATGTAGAGCCTTGGCTCCCTGGTATACCAGCATCATCACCCCGTCCAAAGCTATCGCCCCCGCCCTGCGGGCGTCTTGCAGCAGCTCTGTCTCCCGGTTGTATACTATATCGAATACCACCTGCCCTTGACGAAATATATCCGGCTCCAGGAGACTGGGATCTCCCTCTCTCATGCCCACGCTGGTGCAGTTGATTATGATATCTGAACGTGCTGCCAGGCTCTTGAGATGGCATATACCGTATCCTGCCCCCCCAATCTCCGCCGCCAGATCCTCCGCCCTCCTGGCACTGCGGTTGGCTATGATTACATCCGCACCCTCCTGCTTCAAGGTGTAGGCAATAGCCCGGGCTGCGCCTCCCGCCCCGATTATGAGAACCGGCCTTCTTCGCACAGAGATCCCCGACTCCTGCAAAGCCAGGCTGGCTCCCCAGCCGTCGGTGTTATAGCCGAGGATGCCCTGCTCTGAAAAACATACGGTATTCACAGCTCCTATGGCCCTGGCCAGTGGATCGGGCTCCAGGACTCCGACCATCAGAGATCTTTCTTTCAGGGGAATGGTCAGGTTCAGCCCGGCAAATCCCATGGCCTGGGCACCAATGAGGGCCTCTCTCAACCGCTCCCCGCCCACCCGGAAGGCATGGTAGCAGGCATCTTCGCCCATGGCCTTAAGAGCAGCATTCTGCATGGCCGGAGAGAGGCTGTGCTCGATCGGATCTCCAAAGATGCCAAAGATCTTCATGGAAGAAGAGATGCACCCTCTTTCTAGATAAATTGCAGCATAAACCAGAGCCCTCCGCCCACCAGAGCGCCGAAGACGGTGGCGGCCAGGTTCACCCCGTTGTTGCTCAGAATCCCCCTACTCTGCAATGTGGCTCCCAAAAGGCTATCGAAGTTGGTGCCCAGAAATCCTCCCAGGGCGGCGACTATGATACCCGATATCCCCACCATGCCCATTCCCGTGGCCAGCAGACCTATGATCAATGAGCCGGCCAGGGAGGCCATCTCCCCCAGGGGCGTCACCCCTCCGTCTACTCCCGGTTCTGTCTCCATAAGGTTGGTGATAAGACGGGGACGGGAGCGGCTGGTCTCCCCTATCTCGCTGGCCAGGGTATCTCCATTGGCCGTGGCAACGGATGCAATAAAGGCAAACATGAATACTTCATGGCCGTAAACCCCGTAGAGGATGGCCAGGACTAAAGGAGCCAGGCTATTGCTGTAGACGTTCTTATAGCCCCTCCTGCCGCAATGGGACTGGGCTATTCCCAGCTTGTCCTTTTGGGAGTAGCCGTAGCGTGTGAATACGCCTCCCAAGAGGTAAAAGGCTAGGAGGAGTATGAACCAGGAGAGGCCGGCGAAGAGGATCACCAGCAAGCAGACAATGGTCTCGCTGAGCACAGCATCCGAGTCAGCCGCCTTGGCCCAGTAGGCTCCCATTCCCAGGACCAGGGCGAAGATGCAGATGAGCAGTATCCTCTGCAGCTCGGGAAGGGGGTAGTCGAAGGAGAAGAGCCACATGACCATGGCTGTTCCAAAGGGCACGGTAAAGTCGCGCTCCCTGGAGGCATGGTGCAGAAAGGCTCCGGACAGGCCGCCCAGTATCACCAGAAAGAGTATTCTCTCGGAGGAGATCGCACCTCCTGAGATCAGGCTCGCGATGGGATAGCCCAGGCCGATGTTGATGAAGAGATAGATGATGCTCCCGGCCAGGGAATCAAACTTGCGGAAGGCAAGGGGAGAGAAGGCTGCTGCCACAAAGGATATGGCTATGACATATTGGGGAAGGTTGGTGTCAGTGAGGGCGAGAAGAGGCCTCATTATCAGGAGCATGGCCAGAGAGGCCGAGAGCAGACGGGTTGTCCGGTCCAGGAGGAAGAATCCTGCCAGAGGAAGGACGGTATAAGCTCCAAGGCTGGGAAGAAGCAGAACCATCAATCCGATGGCAAGCCTGGCGGCATCTTCTCGCTGCATGGCTAGGGGACTATATTGCTCACAAAAATACTTTGCCTATGGAATCCAAACCGCGGATCCGATCATGATACGCCGCGTCTATGAGCACCTGCTGAAATCCAGCATAAGCAAGTCGAATCTGCCCGGCTGCGTAGCTGTAGTCCTGGGCAGTGCAGATCTCTCCGGAAATGGATTAAGCCGCCTATGCCAGCTTCTGGATTGGAGCCGGTCCATTGGCCTTTCCGCACTCATACTTTATGTCAGCGATGACCAGCCGGGCCTCTGCCGCCTCCTGCAGGGACTGCTGGCCAGCTATCCGGCAAGGATCAGTCTGCACACGGCTGAGGATGTGGTCCGGACCGGAACCATAGGATCCCTCAAGGTGGACATCTCCCTGGGCTACGGAGGAAAGAGGGAGGTGGTGGAGGCATTCAGGAGCATCCTAAGAGAGGTGGAGGAGGGCAAAATTGATGGCAACCGGATCGATGAGAGGACAATAGAGTCCCATCTGAGGTTCTGCCAGAAGCCGGATCTGGTGATCAGGGCGGGAGGAAAGAGGCTGAGCGACTTTATGATCTGGCAGGCAGCCTATTCAGAACTCTATTTTACCGATGTCAACTGGCCGGCCATGAGAAAGATCGATTTTCTGCGGGCCATCCGGGACTGCCAGAGCAGAGATAGACGCTTCGGACGCTAGAGCCTGGAGGCCGTCGGTTTGGCCTTCAAGGCTTTTCCTGCCTGGAGATGTCCCTGCTGGAAAGAAGGCTGAGATAGATGGGTGGAATGGTCTCGGAGATGACGATATCATCGTTGACCTTCATCATCTTTACCCCCGAACTCTGGGCTGCTGCAGCATCCACCTGGATCACCTTGGGATTGCCGGTGCGAAATGTGGCCACATGCCAGGCCTTCTCTGCCGTCCCGGAGAGGTGAACATACCTTTGCGATGCCGGCTTTATTCCAATCTCCAGTATCCTGTCCGCCTCTTCCTCACTGGCTCCGTAGTAGAGAAGAGGACGACTGTTGTCGGGATGGTCCAGATCGACGTCTACTGAATGGCCGTACCTGGCCCGGACCCGATCTCCCCTGAACTCATATCTCTGCTTGGAATCGGACTGGATCAGGGCAATGATCAGGTCCTTATCCGCCCAGCGATGCCTGGATGATACCGCCTGTCCGAGCTTTGCCAGATCCACCCAGCCCTGAGAGTCCATCTGCAGGCCCAGATCCGACGGAAAGTGCCTCAGGCCGCCCGCCACCAGCCGGCCCAGCTGCTCCGTCTTGGTATCGTCTAATAGCACCTGGCCGGCAGAGCCGCACTGGCAAAGCTCTCCCCTGAATAATCCGTGCTGAGGGCAACGCTTGATCATCAGTAGAACTCCTCTTATTCTGGTGAGGTCTCTAGGGATAGATATATCTGACCGATGAAGGATTGGGCTGCAAGCTTCCTGGCAAAGTCTCAAATATCCCTGGCTTAAATATCCATATATGCCTGAATCCATTACCACCCATGCAAAGGATGTGGAGAGAAGGATATGTCGGCTGCTGGATATGGACGATCAAGAGCTAGCGGCGGAGATGGAAAGGGATTTCCTCTTATCGGATGACCGGGACCGGAGGATCTGCGATACACTGGATGAGATGATTCTGGAAGTGGATCGGCTCATCTCCTGTCTGGACGATATGGAGGGCCTGCAGCCTGAAGAAGAGGACATGGAGCTGATCCCAAGGTGAATTCTGTGCACTGCTTGCCCGACATTCAGGCCTGTGAGCCGGATTATCCCTTTAATCTGACCCGGGTGGGTGTGACTGGAGTCAAGAAGCTGGTGAAGGTGGAAAGGGGTAACGACGAGCGCCCCGTGGTCCTTGTATCCGATTTTGAGGTTTTCGTCGATCTGCCATCCGACCGGAAGGGAGCCAATCTATCTCGCAACTTCGAGGCCATTGACGAGGTCCTGGAGGAGGCCATAAACCGACCCGTCTATGAGATAGAGGAGCTGTGCGGGGAGATAGCCAAGAGGCTGCTCCTGCGGCACGAGTATGCCACAAGGGCCGAGGTGAAGATGAAGAGCGAGTACATCGTGCGCCGACAGACGCCGGTGACAAAGGCCAACTGCCAGGAGGTGGTGGACATCTTCGCCGAGGCGGTAGCCAGGGCCGGCCCGTCTGGGTATGTCAGAAAGACGGTAGGGGCGGAGGTGCTGGGCATGACTGCATGTCCCTGTGCCCAGGAGATCATGAAAGAGGAGGTTAGAGAAGAGCTGGCTAAATTGGGAATATCGGAAAAAGAGGCCTCAGATCTGGCCGATCGGCTTCCCATAGCCACCCATAATCAGCGCGGCAGAGGAAGCATATCCATAGAGGTTCGAGACCGTCGATGCGTCTCTATAGATCGGATCATAAAGATCATAGAGGAGTCCATGAGTTCAAGGGTCTTTGGTCTGCTCAAGCGCCCGGATGAAGCGGTGGTGGTCAAGAGGGCACACAGCAATCCCAAGTTCGTGGAGGATTGCGTCAGGACCATGGCCCAGAAGCTGGTGGCGGCCTTCTCCGATCTGCCGGATGATGCCGCAGTCACCCTCAAGCAGATCAATGAAGAGAGCATTCATCAGCACAATGCCTTTGCCGAGAGGACGGCCAAGATGGGCGAGCTTCGGTCAGAGCTGGCCGGCGCTAAAGGAAGCAATTGATGGTAGGAGACTGCAGAATGTCAGAGATTGAAAAGATCGCCGGGCCGCTCCGGGAGCTTCTCTCCGAGAGGGAGATCATCGCCAGATGCGAGCTGCTGATCCGAACTTATGATATCGTCCAGTCGGCCGGGCTCAGCCATGAGGCGGAGAGGGAGTTGGCAGCGCAGGTTGGACCGAGAATCGCACCGGGCATCTTCGCCAGCATGATGAGCAAAGAGCCCTTGTTCTTCAATCTACCAGCCCTTGACACTTACACCCAGATGAACGGCCGGATATTCCATTTCCTGCATACCAAAAAGTACAGCCGGCAGGACTTTGCCAATGCCTCCAGCCGGTTTCTCCGCTCCGTTCCTGCCCTTCGAGACATGCTCATCGACTGCATGAAGCACAGATTAAAGGAGTTCATGTCCGATGCAGGCTATGATCTTCTGGCCGAGAGAGGGGCGCATATGACCTTCTCTGCAGAGAAGAGAAAGGCTGAGGTCTATGCTGTGGCAAGCATAAGATCTCTGAACATCGATGAGTATAGGGTCGAGAGCGGATCAGATTGCATCATACTGGTACCGAGCAGCGAGAGCCTGGAGCCCTTTGTCCAGTTCTTCCGGGAGAGAGGAGAGCAGTCTGAGGAGAAAGAGCTCCAGATCTGGATAATGAATCTGGAGAAGGGAACCATTGATCCATTTATTGGCTACACCACTGACCTGGATATCTACAACCAGTTTGACAATCCCCGTCTGGCGGAGATGGTCAGAAATAATTGGAGCCGGGGCGGCGGTCTCTAGTCCTTTTTTGTTTAAGGTTTGTTTGAGATATATTATTTTGTCTATTTTGTCATTTTTACGCAAATGGTTTAATATTATTATAGCTCAATTGGCTCACTGATCTCGGATCATCAAACCCAAGTGTTAAATAGATAAAGGATGCTAAAAGATTTAAAAGATAATAGCTTAACCGGAGCAGAAAGAGGAGTGGGGTGCATGAGGCTTTATTTAATATTATCAGTTGCTTTCTTGGTCATGGTCAATGCTGCCCTGGGTTCAGTGGGCGGCGTAGGCATATCGGATACATCCGATCCATGGTTGCAGCAGGGATATTCCACAGAAATGGATGCGGCCCGAATTCAGCCGGCACCGGGTTCGGATTTGGGAGCGGAACAGCAATCGATCCTGCCGCTGCAGTTCTATCATAGCAACCCTGCAACCGGTGCATATCCAGAGGAAGAGGTGCTCTCCCCCCAGGCACCCCAGATCAAGGGGCCGGTGGAAGAGCAATTGACGGCAGAGATGCTGGGATTGTCTCTGCCCCAGATGGATGGCTTTGCTCCGGATGGGAGCCTGGAATTCGCATCTGCCTCATCACCCGGGGAGGCGGCGGGGATGGCATGGGATTATGAGCCTTTCCCATCTCAAGAAATGGACCGGTCCGGGGCAGCTTATCCCGCCCAGCAAGGGCCGCAGGCTACCCTTCAGCCGGCCCTCCAGAGCCCGGAGAGGAGCTCAGGTGCCTGGTACTACCCCAGCTCTATGGCCTCATCCAACCGATTTTATGTGCAGACCTCATCCGGTATTCATACCGTGGGAGGATGCAGCTATGGGGGATCTCTTCCACTCTGGGCGGACATAAGGGCAAGCGGGAACTTCTTTGTTTATGAATGGTATCCCGGGCAGTCCAGGCCCTATGTGCATTATCTGGGCTGGACCGGCATGGGATGGAAGAAGGGCTGGTTTGGTGGAGATGTGCCGGGATGGCATATCCTCTGCTATAACAGCGGCCTTTGGTCCAACTACATCTACATCTATGTCTATCCCGACCATGCCTCATCGGGCTATGGCGGATCCCCTGAGGTTTATAAGAGCAGATACTCCGGCATAGCGTCCGGGCCTAATCCACCCAAACCGGAGGAAGAAGGCTTGATGATGCCCGACTTCAATCTCTATCCTCCAGCAAGCCAGAACACTGCTGCCGCCGCCTTCACCAGCTCTACCATGATTGTCGGCGGCGTTGTCGGCATTTCACCATATAGCGCACCTCTGCCCTCATCTTCCGCTTCCTTTGCAGGCAGCACTCCGGCAGGATATATGGCTGGAGGCTACAATGCCGTCTATCCCCGTCCATCTGTCTGCAAATGCAATGAGTATTTTGTCCAGAGATGTCCGGGAGAGCTGAAGACTGTGGCGGGAGTATTTTGCGGCCAATGGCTGCCACTCTGGTCCAAGATTAGCCGTCCCGGCAATTACTGGTCATTTGAGTGGAAGACTTGTAGCAGCAGAGAAAGCAGCTTCTGCTCTCCTGATGTAAGGGACTTTGGATATAAAAGCAAAGGATGGCACCAGACCTGGTTTAGGGGAGATGATCTCGGCTGGCATATTTTGAGCTACCACAGCAATGACTGGTCCAATTATATCTACATCTATGTCTGGCCGGACGATTGATATCACTTTTTTTTAGGCGATCGGTTTAAATAGAGTGAGCATGCACGGTCTTCGGATCAATATTATCTTGGAGGATGACTATTGGCTAGAAGATCACAAAGAAAGGCCGACAGCAGAAAGGCCAAGCTGTGGTATAAGGTTGTAAGCCCGGAGATGTTCGGCAGGTCTCCCTTTGGTGAGACCATCGCCAATGATCCGGAGAGGATCGTAGGCAGGATTGTTGAGACTACCCTGGGGGATTTGACCAACAATTTCTCTAAGCAGAATACCAAGCTCAAGTTCAGAGTAGATAGCGTTGCCGGGGATTCGGCTTATACCAAATTCCTAGGCCACGAGATGACCTCCGATTATCTGCGTTCGCTGGTCAAGAGAAGGACATCCAGAATAGATGCCATTGTGGATGTTACCACCACCGACGGCTACCAGGTGAGGGTCAAGCCCAGCTGTTTCACGGTGAAGAGAGCCAGGGCCAACCAGGTCAAGAGCATTCGTGAGCTGTCCAAAAGAGTTATCCTGGAGAGATCCAAGAGCCTGGACCTGAATCAGCTGATACAGGATGCAGTAGGGGGCAAGATCTCATTAGATATCTATAAAGAGGCCAAGATGATCTACCCTCTGCGACGGGTGGAAGTGCGCAAGACAGAGATTGTAACCGAGCCCAGCATATCATCGGCACCCTCGCCTGCGCCTCAAGCTCCAACCGCCTGATTTGCAGACGATCTCTTTGAGCGTTTCCTGTGAGCCGAACCCCAAAGGGCCGGCTTGCACGTCTTTTCCAGATGCAGGGCAAAAATGAGATTGAGGCTCAATAGATTATGGTTGAGCCTCTAAAAAATTATCGCTGCGATTTTATCTTCCTCTGCACTCTTTTGCATTCTACTCAAAGATGACTTTTTCATGCTACTCGAATATGAACACATCCACCGTCTCCCCCGCCTCCAGCCCTTCCTTGGCCTCGGACACCAGCACAAATCCATCCGCCCTGGCCACGGAACTTAGGATTCCCGCCCCGGAGATCATGATGGGCTCAGCCTGCTCTCCCTGCAGGACCACCCTCACCAGACTGAGATATCCAGGTCGGGAGGGGATCTTCCTGGTCAGGGCCGCCCTGACCTTGGGCTGAGGATCGCAACGATTGCCGATCCTCTGCAGAGCGGGGCGAACGAATAGGTAGAGATCGAAGAGCATGGCCACGGGATAGCCGGGCAGGCAGACCACGGGCTTTTCTGCCACAAAGCCTATGGCGGTGGGCTTTCCCGGCTGCAGGCGCACTCCATGAACCAGCAGCTCACCCATCTCGGCCAGGATTCGGGGCACATAATCCTTCTCTCCCACCGATGTCCCGCCGATGATGATGATCAGATCGGCTTTTTGGTTTGCGGCTATGGCCTCGCGAATGAGATCCTCATCATCAGGAATTATATCCGTCTTGTGCACTGATGCCCCCCACTTCTGGGCATAGAGCCGGGCCATAATGGAGTTGATCTCATAAGCCTCCCCCGGCTGAAGGGGACGCGAGCCTATATCCAGCAGCTCCCCTCCCGTGGGGATGATGGCCACCTTCGGCCTCTGATAGACCTCTACCTGTTCTATAGCTAAAGCGGATAGAAGAGACAGATCTGGCGGCCTCAGAGTATGCCCCCGGGAAAAGATCTTTTCCCCAGCTGCTATGTCCTCTCCTATGCGGGAGACGTTCTTGAAAGGATGGAGCTGAGCCGTGGTCTCCAGTATACCGCCCCGCAGTATGGAATCCTCAAGCATCACCACAGCATCGTATTGAGCAGGAACAGGCATGCCAGTCCTGACGGGCTCAAATCTCTCCAGAAATACAGGAGCATGGGGACGGGCGCCCTTGGTCTCCTCGGATCGAACCGCAAAGCCGTCCATGGCGGCGCGATCAAATCCGGGAAGG
>JAGOLL010000014.1 GCA_017994055.1 Methanothrix sp. | reverse complement strand
TGTTACCGACTTCCTTGGACTTCTTGAAAGCCTTCCTAGCATCTTGGATTTCTCGGCCTTGGGTTACGATGCTGACAAGATGGAACCTGGTTCGCTCATCCATGACATTCCAAAGCCATCGCCATTCACCACCGATCTTGATCTTCATCTCATCAGTATGCCAGATATCGCCTAGCTCAGGCTCAAGCGTGGCTACATAGGCCCCAATGATGTCAGTGTATTTGGTGATCCACCTGTAAACCGTGCTGTGGTCTATATCAAGGCTATAGCACTGTTTCAAGTGG
Organism: Methanothrix sp.; assembly: GCA_017994055.1. Classification (GTDB taxonomy): domain Archaea; phylum Halobacteriota; class Methanosarcinia; order Methanotrichales; family Methanotrichaceae; genus Methanothrix. Next base: position 40,543 of record JAGOLL010000014.1, on the reverse strand, counting down.
TCCGCGATCTTTCTCAAGGACACGTCCTTGAAGTACAAATCAAGCGTGGTGGTCACAACGCGCGGGTCGTACTTCATGCCCTCAAATCCCTCGTTAGGCACGAACTTCCTCGCGCACGACTTGCAGAAATAGACCTGCCTATTATTGGCCTTGCCGTACTTGATTATCTTGGATGATCCACAGAACTTGCAGCTAATACCACCATTTAGGGCAACAGCGAATACCGATTTCTCCTTGTGAGCTTCTTCTATCTTCTTGGAGAGCTTTTGCCAGAGTACAACACAGTGAATATGTTTACAGGAAATGTGCCGAAACTGGTAATCTGGGCAAGTGCAGCTCCAAGAATTCGCATAAGAAGTTACAATATAATTTAAATCTTTGCTTTGCGATGGGACTTCGTACTTCTTATCAGACAATTGCTTAGGCTCAACTCCATTCTCGATTAGTTGCTGGCCGCGCAAAAGGCGCTTGCCGTATTCTGGATTTGTGGATTCATCCCAAGGCATATTAGCTATATTGTAGCTACATAGTATTTAAGATTGTTGGTAGATGCATTAAAAATACAAAATAGCTTTTAAAAGCCATAAAGTATTTATAAAGAAGCGACACAATATTTAGTAATGGAAGTGCGGTTAGAGGCTCACCAGGTTATAGAAAAGGTTGTAAAATCTAGCGGGAACTCAGGACGGGTTTACGTGCCTAAGGAGTGGATAGGGAAAAGAGTCAAAGTGCTCCTTTTGGACCCATTAATTGAAAAAGACTATAGCGATCTATCTAAAAATAGATAAAAATTTAACTCATGACACCCCCCATCCCCTCGGTGTGCCAGGATGTCAGATGGAGATTTACCTCAGGATGAAGCGGATGAGTTAATTGCCATGCCCAAGATTAGAGTAAATGACGAGATAATGTATTTTCCCGGAAGAGGCGGGGCTCTCGACATCCCTTTAATGTCTGATGACAGAAAGGAAGAATTCGCCCTCACCATCAGAAGAGGCAGAATTGATCTGAACAAGGGCTCATACCAGAACATCTGCCGTGAGTGCATAGTACTTCTTCGAGCAGAATTGCTTGGCCCCACCCACTGTAATCCTGACGATGTTGAAGTTCCATGCCCGCATATTCATATCTATAAAGAGGGGTGGGGCACCAAGTGGGCATATCCTTTGCCCTCAAATTTCTCAAATCCAGGAAACTTATGGGGCACGCTACAAGACTTTATCCAGTACTGCAATATAACCAAGCCGCCAAAAATTTCTAGGGGGTTAGAATGATCGATGAAATTCAAGAATTGATGGACGAATACATCGGTTGGATTCGCGGCAAAAGCACTCTGCGTCAGGTGGATAACGATTGGATTGAAATAAGCACCCCATATTTGGATAGGCACAATGATTACCTTCAGCTATATGTTAAGAAACTAGGCGACGGGAACTATCTGCTAACAGATGACGGATATATTTTAGAAGATCTAAAATTGTCTGGGTGCCCCTTAGAAAGCCCTAAAAGAATCGGATTACTTCAAACAACGCTGAATGGTTTTGGAGCAACGCTAAATGAAGGCACTTTAGAAGTTAGGGCCTCTCGAAACACATTTGCAATGCGCAAGCACAAACTTATCCAAGCAATGCTAGCCGTTAATGACCTATTTTATCTTGCTAGCCCAACCATAGCTAGCATCTTCAAAGAAGATGTGATTGGTTGGCTAGATGAAAACAGGATAAAATACACGCTTAATGCCAAATTTACGGGAAAGTCTGGATACGATCACAGATTCGATTTTGTCATTCCGAGGTCACGGGTTGAGCCAGAACGCATCCTTCAGGCTATAAACCGCCCCAATCGAAATACTGCGAGCCTGTTAAATTACTCTTTGCTTGATACTATCGGCGTTCGCGCACCAGACTCAAAGGTTTATGCTATAATCAATGATGTTGGTATAATACCACCTGCCGTTACCGATGCGCTAGGAAATTACGACATAAGGACTATTCCCTGGAGCCAACGACAAAATTCATTGGAAGCACTCACTGCATAAATCATAAAGGGAAACCACCTTAAATTTTTACCAAACATTAAAACAAGTGATGAATTAAATCGTGCTAAAATCAAACGCGGTTTTCTTACTCACCACCACGCCTGCACCACCATAAACGAACACCACCAGAATCAACAGAACCTCTTCCCGACGCCTTTATATAGAAGTTCAAACACCGGATATCTCGCTTTGATCTAATCCTATTTGGAGGAAATAGAATGGCAGCAGGACAATTTGGTGGAACACCAGTACTCATTCTCAAGGAAGGCAGCCAGAGAACGGCTGGCCGGGAAGCACAGAGATCGAACATCATGGCCGCCAAGGCCGTGGCCGGAGCAGTCCGGACCACCCTGGGGCCCAAGGGCATGGACAAAATGATGGTGGATACCCTGGGCGATGTGGTCATAACCAACGATGGAGTCACTATTCTTAAGGAGATGGACATAGAGCACCCCGCGGCCAAGATGATGGTGGAGATCGCCAAGACCCAGGATGCCGAGGTGGGAGACGGCACAACCACCGCAGTGGTTCTGGCCGGAGAGCTGCTCAAGCAGGCCGAGGGCCTTCTGGATCAGGAGATCCATCCCACAGTCATCGCTGCCGGCTACAGAGCAGCATCGGACAAATCCCTGGAGATACTCAAGACCATCGCCACAGATGTCTCGGTAAAGGATACCGAATTTCTGAAGAAGATCGCCATAACCTCCATGACCGGCAAGGGCTCCGGCACCGCCCGAGACCAGCTGGCCAGCCTGGCGGTTCAGGCAGTGGAAGCTGTGGTGGATGAGGATGGCTCTGTGGACACAGACAACATCACCGTGGAGAAGAAGGTGGGCGGTGGGATCACCGACTCCGAGCTGGTGCACGGCATGGTCATAGACAAGGACCGGCTGCACCCCAATATGCCCAAGAAGGTTACAGGGGCCAAGATCGCCTTGCTTAATGCCGCTATTGAGATCGAGAAGACCGAGGTCGACGCCAAGATTGAGATCACCTCCCCCGACCAGCTCCAGGCCTTCCTGGACCAGGAGGAGAGCATGCTCAAGGGCATGGTAGACACCATCAAGGCCACCGGAGCCAATGTAGTCTTCTGCCAGAAGGGCATCGACGACCTGGCCCAGCACTTCCTGGCCAAGGACGGCATCTACACCGTGCGCCGGGTCAAGAAGAGCGACATGGAGAAGCTGGCGCGGGCCACAAGCGGAAGAGTTGTGACCAGCATCCATGACCTGACGGAAAAGGACCTGGGCAAGGCGGGTCTCGTCGAGGAGAGAAAGATCGGCGACGAGAAGATGACCTTCGTTGAGGAGTGCGAGAATCCCAAGTCCGTATCCATCATTCTCCGGGGCGGAACGGAACACGTGGTCGATGAGCTGAACCGGGCCATGGAAGACGCGCTGCGGGTAGTGGGCGTAGTGGTGGAGGACAAACAGATTGTTCCCGGCGGCGGCGCCCCTGAGGTGGAGCTGGCCCTGCGCCTGCGCGAGTATGCGGCAACCGTAGGTGGCCGCGAGCAGCTGGCCATTGAGGCCTTCGCCGATTCCATGGAGGTAATTCCCAAGACCCTGGCCGAGAACGCCGGTCTGGATCAGATCGACTCCCTGGTGGCTCTGCGCAGCCAGCATGAGAAGGGTGTCAAGAGCTCCGGCCTGGATATGGACACCGGCGAGCCCGTGGATATGCTCAAGCTGGGCGTGGTCGAGCCCCTGAGGGTCAAGACCCAGGCTATCAACAGCGCTGCCGAGGCCGCAGTGATGATTCTGCGGATCGATGATGTCATCGCCTCCAAGTCCGGCGGACCGGGAGGAATGCCCGGCGGCATGGGCGGCCCAGGTGGCATGGGAGGCATGGGCGGAGAGGACTTCGATTGAGCCTCTCTTATCCTTTTTTATCCTTTACCTTTTTCTGCTTGGCTTGATTCAAATTTATATAAATTCAATTAAATCTTATGCGCCAGCTGGAAGGATCTCATACATCTCAAATCCAGCATTATAGGTCTCCCGATAGATTTGAGAACAGCAAATATCGATTAATATTTATAGATCAGATGCTTCTCCTGGCTTGATCATTTGCGGAGAGTGGAAATCTGTGAAAAACGCGCCCAGAAAACCGATGGTTTTAGCCATTATCGCGATTTTTGTTTTGATATCGCCAATCTATGCCGAATCTGCTTCAAATCTGGAGAAGTATCTCGACTGCTCAAGTGAGAAGAAGATCGACATAGCATTTGTCTTCGACACAACAAACAGCATGGGCGGAGAAATCAGCGAGCTTCGAGCTACTGCCAATAAGTTCGCAACGGATTTGGAGGCGTCTAACATAGATTACCAGCTTGGCCTGGTAGAGTTTAGGGACTTCCCTGAGACCTGCGATGGTTTTTCCTGCGGCAGTCCGGGAGACTATGCATACAGCGTTAAGGGCAATGGCACACTCACCTCTGAAATCGATACCTTTGGCTCCTGGCTTAAAGAGCTAAAAGCCGGTGGCGGCGGTTCACCCGGTCCAGAAGCGGTTCTGGCAGCTCTGAGACATGCAGGCAGCGACCTCTCCTGGCGCATCGATGCCGAAAAGGCAATAATAGTCTTGACCGACGCCGGTGCTCATCCCGACGGTAGCTGCTGCAACGCCGAGGGAGACACCCTGGAAGGCACTATCTTCGAGCTGGTTGATATTGGCGCGCGCGCGTACATCATCGGCCCGGAGGACGCGTCTCTAAAAAATATCGCAGAAAATACAGGCGGTCAGTTCTATGAAATCAGATCGGGCTTGAGCCTCAAGCCTCTGCTGGAGGAGATCACCAAGTCCCTGGGATGCAGCTTCAGAACAGATGTAGAGGCTTCATGTGAAAATAATCAATTGGATGTCTCTGTGCAACTGATTGGCAAAGAGACCATACCCTACATATCAGGCCAGACGGAAGCCTGGATGTATCTGGATCAGGCAGGAAGCATTTCTCGCGTTAATCTTAGCTATGATCAGGAAGGAGAAGCGTATCTGGCCAGCGTGCCGGATGTCTGCGGCCCGGTCGAGCTGACGGTCTATGGAAGTGTCGGTGAGAGGGGAGCAGTGCACACAGTACTAATTGAATGCCAATCATGCGTGTCAGGTCTAGAGACAGAGGAACAGGAAAAATCAAACAAACCACCAAAGGTGATTAGCTTAGTTCCAGATCAAGAAAGTCCGAATGAATACGGCGCTGAAATTGAGTGGACAGCGGAGGCAAGAGACCCTGACGGTGATCAGATATTATATAAGTTCTTCCTGAATGACGTGGAGGTGACAAAATGGGAGACTCAGAATAATTGGACTTGGATGGCGCCAGAAGCAGGATCATACCGTATCGAGGTTCAGATAAGAGACGGGAAGCATGCTCAGGAATCTGGAATGGATGATCGGAAGACATCCCGTTTTGAGATATCTGGAACATATAGACCACCGACAGATGACAGTTTGGTAACGGATGAAACTAAGTCAAGTACCACAAGCTTAGAAAAGCTAGCCTTCAGTCCTGACGGTCGGATTCTTGCCATGGCTTGTGGTAATGGTACTATCAATCTAATGGATGTTGCCAGTGGAACTTTGATCCGCACGCTGGAAGGACGCACCGATCCGGAAAACTTTAACGATTATGTGGTAAACATAGCTTTCAGCCCTGATGGGAAGACACTCGCTTCAGTTTTCGGGGAAGGCATGATCAAACTGTGGAACATAGCCGACGGGAATCTGACGCTAACGCATATACTGGAAGGACACACCTATACTTTGACTGATGGAGTTTTCAGTCCAGATGGGAAGACGTTAGCTTCAGGAAGCTGGGGGGACCCTATCCGGCTTTGGGATGTTGCCAGCGGAGATTTGATGCGCACATTCAACAACGAAGGCTCTGTGGTGAGCATAGCTTTCAGCCACGATGGTCAAACTCTGGCTTTAAATGATTGGCTCGGAGAGAGAATTGAGCTCCAGGATGTTGCCACGGGGGATCCGATATGCACACTAAAAGGAGACTATGATAATATCAGGTTGGCATTCAGCCTCGATGACGAAACGATCGCTGGAGGAGATATGGAAGGCCAGGTTCGCCTATGGGATGTTGCCAGTGGAGATCTAATACGCACGCTTGAAGGCCACACCGATACTGTGATGGGCGTAGCTTTCAGTCCGGATGGCCAGACACTCGCGTCAGGCAGCTTGGACAGCACGGTCATATTGTGGGATGTTGCCACCGGGGAACTAATACGCAAGCTTGAAGGACACACTGATGAGGTGAACGACATCGCATTCAATCCCAACGGGCAGACGCTCGCTTCAGGCGGCAGAGATGGATCAATCCGTATTTGGCGTGTGGAGTGATTCTCCATACCAAGAAACAAAACAGCGACAGAGGCATGGCTCATAGCCCGAAGCAGTGACATGCCGTCGCATTACACTTTATTCCATCTGGCACAATTGCCAAGCTCGCAAAAAAGCATGCGTTTTCAATATATTTGCATCTTCACTACCGACAGAGTAGATTCTATTTGGATCTATACCTAAGAGAGCATAGAGGGAAAATATGTCAAAACAACATCATCAAGCATTCTTCGTATCGCTAGTAATGGCGATCACAGCGATTGCATCTGCGCAAAGTGGTTACTCCATCAGTGAATTTGGGCTCAATTTCATAGCAGACCATGAAGGAATTCGATATAATTTATATAATGATCCCGTGGGCCATTGTACCATCGGAATTGGTCATCTGGTGCATAAAGGCAATTGTGATGGATCTGATGCAAGTGAACAAGAATTTCTTGAAGGCATTACAGAAGATCGAGCACATGAACTCCTTAGATCCGATATTGCAGTTGCAGAAAGAGCCGTAAATGACTATGTAACAGTGCCCTTGACTCAGTCACAATTTGATGCTTTAGTCAGTTTTGCGTATAATATCGGATCAGGCAATTTCAGGAACTCCGATCTTCTGGCTAAGCTAAACACAGGTGACTACGATTCGGTTCCAAAAGAGTTGAACAAATGGATCTATGGTGGCGGAAAAGTCTTGCCGGGACTCAAAACACGACGCAGCGATGAAGGATCTCTATTCCAAAGCGAAGTCATGGATTCTGATGCATCTAGGATGATAACTCTAACTCTTTATATCCATGATAGGGGCGAAGATGGTCCAGCCATACCTAACGCCATAGTTTCAGGACAGGATGGATCGGGGAATAACTTTAGGGAAACTGCGGGTGAAAGTGGCTTAGCTGCAATTGCAGGTGATTCGGGAACATGGTCATTCGAGGCTTCCGCCGATGGCTATGAAACCAATAGTTGGTCACAGAAAATAACAGACACCTGCACCAAACACGCATTCTTGAAGCAATCCTCAGGATCTGCTTTCATGCATAATTCCGAAAGCAGCGTGGTTGGAAAATGGGCTTTTCATTTCATTAGGGAAAGCTGGGAGTCGTCAAGCGAGAAAGTCACACGCGGTCCTGATTCGAAAGATGAATGGGATTCCACAGTCGAATTTCATAGCGATGGTACTTTCACCGAATCTACTTCTTATATGACTTTCGCCGGGGAGTGGACTCAAGATGCAAATAATATCCGCCTTCAGGATAGCCTAGAATTCCGTGATGGATCTGGAAATTATGTTTCAGCATCACAAACTTCTGAATCCCGAGATGGAATAATTGAAGGGAGTACTATGAATGGTAGAGGATCAATCCGTACTCAAATGACTATTAAAGGCGACGATTCCTATTCCGCAGATATTTCAGAAGCTTATACTTGGTCGGCTAATCGAATCGAATAAGTGGGATGAATGGATTTGCTGGGTACTCGATGAGGGCAAAGAAGACTACTATTAGAACCAGGAATGAGACGATCCGGAAGACAAGCTCATGGCTTATGGAAACATAGAATAGACCGCTCGGATATTCGCAGGACTGGGCATCTCTGGGCCTTGCTTTTCCATAGCAAAAGGATTATTATCCAAGGACTGAGTAACAATCTGCGATGCAGCGCAAGCTTTTGATGAAGGGCAAGGTCAAGGAGGCCTACGACTGCGGGGATAAGCTGGAGTTTCTCTTTACCGACAACATCTCCGTCTTCGACAAGGTCATACCCACCCAGATACCCTTCAAGGGCGAGACCCTCAGCCGGGAGGGAGTCTACTGGTTTGAACGGGCGGCCAGGATGGGAATCAAGACCCACTTCCTGGAGCATCTGCCCCCGGCGGGAATGCTCTGCCGCAAGGTGGACATACTCCAGCCATCCCAAATCACTCCCCAGTCCAAGAACTACCTCATCCCTCTGGAGTGGATCTGCCGCTGGTATGTGGCTGGCTCACTATACGATCGGGTCAAGGAGGGCAAGCTCTCCGCCCGCGATCTGGGCTATCCCTCCGGACATAAGGTGAAGATGGGCGAGCCACTGCCCGAGCCCTTCCTGGAGGTCTCCACGAAGCTGGAGAAGACGGACCGGCTGCTGAAAAAGGAGGAGGCCCTGCAGATCTCCGGCCTCTCGCCTGAGGAGTATGAAGAGGCCCGGGAGACTGTGCTCCGGATCGATGAGGACATAGGCAGCGCCGTCTCCTCCCGGGGCCTCATCCACGCCGACGGCAAGAAGGAGCTGGCTTTTGATGAGGATCGCCGGATCATGGTCATAGATGTCTATGGCACAGCGGACGAGGATCGCTTCTGGGATAAGGCCCGCTATGAGGCGGGAGAGCTGGTGGACCTCTCCAAGGAATTTGTCCGCCAGCACTACCGCCAGACCGGCTACAAGGACCGGCTTTATTCTGCCAGGGAGGCAGGCCAGCCGGAGCCGGAAATTCCCGCTCTGCCCCCTGAGGTGGTGGCCGAGACCAGCCGCATCTACATCCGTCTATTTGAGATGATAACCGGGCAGAGCTTTCTGCCCTCTAAACGGATATGATTTCAGGGATATGAAAGCCCAAAGGGCTGAATCAAGATCACAAATTTAATTTATTATCGATGGAGAATGCCGAATATGAGAAGACTATTGTTGATCCTTATGTTGGCTGCACTGGCCATATCCGGTTGCACGGAGAAGGGGCCCAGCGCGCCGGAGAGAAGTGTGGAAGAGCTGAAAAATTTATCCGCGCCATCGGCTGAAAACCTTTCCAGCTTTGCGGTGCACAGCCTGGCGGTCCAGGCTATTGAGCTGAATGCGGGCAGCAATGCCAGCGAGGATAAGGCGACCACAATAACCGAGAGCATGGAGACCCGCTCCTCAGTTAACCTGTCGGGAATGATGGTTCATGTCAACGGCTCAACCGAGAGCAAGATGGAGGTGGAGGGAGAACCCGAAAATAGCAACGAGATCGGGGCGGAGGTCTATCTCATTGGCAACTCCACCTACATCAAGGATGAAAGCGGCAACTGGACTCATCTCATCGATCCCAGATCTGCAGAAGAGGTATGGGGCGAGGACAGGAATAATCAGGTGCTCTCTCTGGCCAGGACCTTCAATCTCTCAGATCTCGAACAGATGGGCAGCGAGTCGGTGGAGGGCGAGGAGGCCTATAAGTTCAGAATAATCACCGGAAGCGCAGATGAGACCAATCTGTTCAACATTGCCTTTGCCGTGGCCGCCAAGGTCACTCAGTATCCGCTGAACCTTCCCTCCATCAACCGAAGCGACCTCAATGAGACGGCCAAAATGGAGAAGGCCATATGGATCTCCAAGCAGAGCTTGCTTCCTGTAAAATATGAGAGCGAGATCAGCTTCTCCATGACCCCGGAGATCATAGGAGCGATGAACCTTTCAACCGGCCAGATGGATATGTTCAATCAATCCAAGGTACTGGGCGAGATCTCGGTATCAGTAAAGACCTCAGACCGGTTCTACGACTTCGATAAGCCCATGAGCATTGCAGTGCCGGAAGAGGCCTTGAACGCTCCTCCCGTCTCTCCGACCACCATGCAGCCTGCCTCCGGCTCATAAACTGCAATTATCGGGGCAAGAAAGGCATAAGCCATGCATCAAGAAGAACTGAGACGGCTTTTCCTGCGGGAAAAGCCCGTTTTAGCTCTTATTGCAGTGGAGGAGATAGAAAATGCCTATGCCGCTCAGGTGGCCAAACGCATCGACTCCACCGTCCCCCATACCTGCAGCATTCTGGCCCAGATGGAGGCGGAGGGGCTGATCACATCCCGTTCGGTAGGAAGGGTCAATTATCTAAATCTTACCGAGAGGGGCAGGAGTCTGGCACTGGCTTTTCGGCAGATGATGAATATTCTGGAAAAGCCTGCTGTCATAAGGCAGAAACTGGAGCGCTTGAAACAGATCGCCTCCCAGGAGGGCGAGGCGGAGAACGCCTGCCTTCGCCTGGGACCTCTGCGCCGGGATCTAGCCAGGATCATAGAGCAGGGGGAGGGCGCGGTGCAGGATGAGGCCAGAGAGCTGGACGGCATCATATCAGATCGGGTGAGCAGTTAAGAGCCATATGGCCGATCAACTGACGGCCACGCCTATCGTCCTTTCTCCGCTGCTTATTGGCATAACTGGAAATTATCTTTCAGCCTGGCTTCTATCTCCGCCAGGCTCAGGCTCTCCTGATCTCCTCGCCGCATATCGCGAAGGGTGAGCTTTCCGCAGTCAATTTCGTCCCGGCCCACAATCACCACATAGTCAGCACCAGATCCTGCTGCCGCCTTGATCTGGGCACCCAGGCTCCGGCCCATCACATCCATTATCACGGGAATGCTTTTTCGCAGATTCCTTGCCATCCCTGCTGCCTCTTTCTTTACATCAGGGGTAAAAGCCAGATAGACCGGAGGGCTGCAGATGCAATCCCGCGTCGCGATCTCCATGATCCGGTCAAAGCCCAGGCCGAAGCCGGTGGAGGAGGTCTCCTTACCACCGAAGAGGCTGGCCAGCTCATATGTCCCCCCTCCGCAGATCTGCCTCTGAGCGCCCAGGCCCTGGGCATAGATCTCAAAGACAGTTCCGGAGTAGTATTCCAGGCCGCGCACGATCTCGAAGTCTATGGTGAAATCAACACCATAGGCGTTGAGCAGATCGATCGTCTCCTGAAACTCCTCCAGGTTCAGCTCTGCCTCCACCGCCCGGCCCTGCCGCGCCGAATCCCGACCGGATTGGATCGCGGAGGGAGAATTCGCGCCGCCATGAAACTCGCCCTCCGATGGGCACCGGGATGGATCCGGCGTTTCATTCTTTGCTCTCAGATCCTCCGCGATACGGGCGGCCTGATTCATGGCCTGGCCTCCTTTGCTGTCGATCAGCTCCAGAAGGCCGAGATGGCTGCAGTCTATCTCTTCCAGGAGCTGTGCCAGGGCATCTCTCTCCTTCTTGTCTATCATCCTCATCACCGATGAGCGGTGATCTGGGTCTATCCGCCCAATGATGCTGCGGATCAATCCCAAATAGCCTATATGAATTTCCCCGGCAATGCCCAGGCTCCTCAGCATATCATCGGCCAGGGCTACCGCCTCTGCCTCCGAGTCCGGCCTGGCTCCACCGATTATCTCCGCACCCATCTGCCAGAACTCCCTGAAGCGTCCCTTTTGAGGCCGCTCATAGCGGAAGCAGTTGCCGAAGTACCACAGCCTCTGGGGCTTGGGCGAGTTTTGCAGCTCCGAGACGTACATGCGCATGACCGGAGCGGTGAGCTCCGGACGGAGCGCCAGGTCCCTGCCTCCCTTGTCCTTGAAGCTGTAGATCTCCTCAATCACCGATGGCCCCGACTTTGATGTAAAAAGCTCCAGATGCTCGAAGGTGGGAGTAGCCACCTCCCGGTATCCCCAGCGCTCTAAAACATCCTGCATCGCCCTTTTGGCCTGGCTTCTTCTCTGCATCTCCTCCGGGAGAAAGTCCCTGGTGCCCCTCGGTCTCTGGATAGTCATATCGGCAGAAGCATTGGAGCAAAATGCCCTTATAGTTTGTGATGCTCTTTCGTCCGGAAATGAAACCGGGCAACGGCTCCTCATGAATGCGGCATCGATTTTTGTCTCTTAGATATAAATTCAGTTAAATTAATAAAAAATAATTAGGGAGAATGCTAGGAAATCACTTCAGCTTCTCCCCCACCTCGGAGGGGCAGATTATCATCTGCACCGGTTTGATGATGATATTGGATGTGGCCTCGGCGCGGCCCCCTTCAGCAGTGTTTAGAGCGGTTACCGAGACGCCTTTGACATCTATCTTGAGATTATTTCCTAGCTGCCTCGGCGCCTCTTGAGCTGACAGGGACTTGTAGGCTGAAATGCCCAATAGCTCCTTGCTGCCTACAGGGCTGGAATTTATGGCATCGTCCACGATCTTCTCCACATCTTCCGTCGCGATTGAATCCCAGTCAATCTCCTCTTCCGACCAGCTCTCCTCCATCTCGGCTTGGTCGCCGATGACGCTCACTCCCAGGGAATTGACCAGACCCCTGGCATTGGGGTCGCCGTTTTGCTGCTCATCGAAGACGACATCCCTCTCCGCCACGGAGTTGATGGCAGTAAGATCCGAAATCTGGGCGGATGGATCATCGGATGAGAGCGGAATCGACTGCTTGGTCGGAGGGGTCTTGGGAGCAATATCCGAGCCCTTCAACTGCTCGCTCAGAATAAGCCTGAGTGATGTGGTCTCCTTGAGCTTGCCCTGCAGATCGGGCAGGCTGGCATGCTCCGCGCCACTGGCCGCCCCAATGAGAATGCTCATGCAAATAAAAGTAGCCCCCACCAGCATAAGGCCGGTGGGTTTCAGCTTGTTTTCCATTTAGCCTCCTCGGGGCCGGTTGCCAGACCCAAAGTTCAGCACTGGTTGGTCACGATCTCTACTTTGTTCTTGGCCTTAGTAAACAATTGTGGATTTCCATTACCAAGGGCTATCGCAACTCTGCCTCCTACCGCCAAGTCCTCCACATTGACTTTATTGCAGCAGTCGCTGCAAACTTGATTGACCGGTGCGCAGCAGGAGCAATCGCCAGAGTCCTGGTTCTTCTTGATCTTCAGATCGTTCTCAGCATTGCCGCCAAGCAAGGCAATCGCCACATCGCCTCCAACGGTCAACTGGTCATGATTTACATCTGCTTTGGCCGGGATGGTAAAAGCAGTATCTGCCGTCTCATAGACACCCATTTCCAGTACTTCGCTCGAGCCACATTGCGCCATAGCAGGGACCGCGAAGACGGCCAGTGCCATAGCCAGTGCAAAGATTATCTTTCTAATAGTCTCACCCCATAAACTCATGTTGATTGTACCTCTACTATGAACCAATTATATATAAATTTTTTGGTGTTTATTTTTAGGAATTGATAGATTAAAGTGAATATTCTTGGTAAGAAATTTTACATAAGATATGCTTGAATCATAATAGTAGGGGGGAATGACCATGATGAAAATGGGATAGAGGCGGAATATAGAGAACTCCTAAAAACCCCGGTTTTAGCCGGAAAAAGGAAGCGAATACGATATCCGCAGCAGAACCGCCAATTCGGAAATGGGGATTATAGTTATAGGCTCACTCAATAATGGTCTGTCTCATCAGGCTCAGGGAGACGACTCGCAGAAAAAGCGAAACAGGCTGAAGAGATCCAAGCCTATGTGCATCAAGAATCTAAAATAGGTGAATTCGAGGCCATCAAATCTTCTGATGGACCTCGGAGGGGATTACTATGGTCTGCACCGGCTCGATGATGATATTTGATGTGGCCACGGCATTGCCATCCGGCATGCTGTTCACGGCGGTGACCTTGATATCATGGACATTGACCGTCAGGTAATTGCCGGCATATCTTATATCACCACGTCCAGAGCCCGGACCGCCGGCTGCAATATCATCCGCTTCATAGTTGGGAGACTCCGTCTCCTCGCCTTCGCCTCCCACATCGATCATGAGGGCATTTGATGGTCCCATATCTTCAGTATCTCCATTCTGGGAGCTTCTCTCTATCACATCCCTCTCCTTTACAGAGTTTATGACCAGAAGTTCATCCAATCTCGCGGATGAGTTGTTGGCATCCATCATAATCTCCTCTCTAACCGGAGCCAGTGAGGCTGGCCTGGAAATAGCCGGCCGACCGGGCAGGGATGAGCCGTGCCAGGGGAAGTATATTGTCTCTCCTCCCGCTTCCAGCACGCCCCAATCAGGGCTTTTATCATGGCGGAGAGGATGAATGGAATTATCCTTGAATTTATTGAGCTGCTCATTGACATCTAGCTGGGGCACAGATGATGCCGAAACGGCACATATGCAGATAAAAATAATTCCCGCAAGCCCCAGGCCAGCGGGCAACTTCGACATCTTCATTTGTTCCTCCTGGATTAAAGCAGAGATCTTACTTCTGATCGGCACATATCTTGACGTTGTTCTCTGCTGCGGCAAATCCGAAGGCCAGGGCATCTCTGTTGCCGACCTTGATCTGATCCACATTCACCTTGATGCAGCAGTCAGTGCAATCACTGGTCGATAGCGATGCAGTCTTTCCCTGAGTCTGCTCAGTTGAAGCCAACTGATTCATGCAACATCCATTCGGACCCACCCCATTGGCGCAGGCTCCAGAATCCTGATTCTTCTTGATCTCCAGGTTGTTGACGGCTGTGGCCTTGGGCGTCTTCATGAAGATGCTTCCATAAGCCAGGGCTTTGTCGTTTCCAACTTCCAGGGAGTCAATGTTGGTGTCTTGACCGGCGGGGAAATTTATGGAGGACTCCTCGGTTTCAAATATTCCCGTTGCGAGAACGGCCTCACCGTCGCACCCTGCCAGAGCAGAGACGGACAACATGGCTACTGCCAATACCATTGCAATTCCTATGGTCTTAATAATCTCACCCCATACATCAGTTAATATAAGCTGATGTAGGTATTGTTAGTATAAATATTTTTTGGTACTACATACTAAATTTAGCATTTCAAAATGCTTATGATATAAAAAATATATTCTTAGATTATTTATCAATAAAAATGATTGATAGCATTATCTAATGTCAATTTCTTTAAAACAATAAAAATTAATTCTATAAATTTTGAGAATAAGATATCATATAAAATTGTATATTAAGTTATTATTAGACCTCCTTTACATCAGGTGAAGCTTGTGAAAAGTCTATTTTTAGATTATTTGTTTTTAGGGTCCATGCAGTTTTTTGAATTTGCAGGCAATTTAAAAGAATAAAATAATGCCCACTAACCGGGGCTAGCGGGCTAGGTCAAAATCTTTAATATCAATATCCGTCATTTAGCGCTGATTGGCGACGATCTTGACGTTGTTCTCTGCTGCGGCAAATCCGAAGGCCAGAGCATCTCTGTTGCCGACCTTGATCTGATCTACATTCACCTTGATGCAGCAGTCGGTGCAATCACTGGTCCACAGTGATGTGCTCTTTCCTTGAGTTTGCTCAGTTGAAGCCAACTGATTCATACAGCATCCATTGGGACCCATCCCATTGGCGCAGGCTCCAGAATCCTGATTCTTCTTGATCTCCAGGTTGTTGACCGCTGTGGCCTTGGGCGTCTTCATGAAGATGCTTCCATAAGCCAGGGCTTTGTCGTTTCCAACCTCCAGGGAGTCAATGTTGGTGTCTTGACCGGCGGGGAACTTTATCGAAGATTCCGCGGTCTCAAATATTCCCGATGCGAGAACGCCTTCACCGTCACATCCTGCCAGAGCAGAGACGGACAACATGGCTACTGCCAATACCATTGCAATTCCTATGGTCTTAATAATCTCACCCCATACATCCGTTAATATAAGCTGATGTAGGTATTGTTAGTATAAATATTTTTTGGTTAAACATACAAAACTCAGCATGTTCGAACAAGTATGAACTAAAAAATATCTTCTTTATGTATTTCGTAATTATAAGCATCTATAATAGGCTGATAGCGATTATCTTTATAAGATAAAATCTTTTATATTATATTTTTTAATAATAAGACTTACTAATTAAAATTCACATAGTGCATTGGCCAAGGGAGATTAAGCATGAGTGGCTTAAGTTATATTTTAATATTACCAATCTTAATGGATATGAAAAATCCCCTCCGCGATGCCTTCCCCTGGATGCGCAAGGCCGATTCAGGAGAAGATCAGCTTGCGCACCTTCATCGAAGCCAGATCGACAGCTGGAACCACACCTGCTACCGGCTGGATGTTCATCTTCTTCTGAAAATCGGTCTGGGACTGCCAGGTGCCGCTATTGACCACCAGCACGCCCTTGTACCTGGCTATGCCCACGGTGTGGACATGGCCGCAATGCAGTATGGCTGGCGGACGGGAGATGACATAATGATCCTCATGCTCCGGCGCGATGGATACCCGGCTGCCATAGATCGGTGAGAGATGACGCCTGCGCAGCATCTCAATCATGGCCTTCTCCGGTGCAGCATAAGAGACACCAGGCAGGCGCAAGACCAGATCATCTATGCTCCGGCCATGATAGATCAGTACCGAGATGCCGCTCAATGTCACCCAGGCGGGATTGCCCACAAAGAGCATATCCTCCCGGAAATAACCGCGAACCTCATCAGGAAGAGAGGGCTGGGGCTCGGCCTGGCGCACGATATCATGATTGCCGGGTGATATGATCACCTTAATGTCCTTTCTGATGCCGTTTAGTTGCCGGGCTGCCGCCTGATACTGGGCATAAATATCCTTCAGCTCCAGGTCCTTTTCCTGGCCGGGATAGATGCCAATGCCGTCCACCAGATCCCCGGCGATGACTATGTAGCGCACCTGAGAGGACAGCCCGGAGGGGTCGTCATCCTCGCCGTTGAGCCAGGAGAGGAAGCTCTGCCAGGCCTCGGCCATGAAGTACCTGCTTCCCACATGCAGATCGGAGAGAAGCAGAGCGCAGCCGCTGCCCTTCTCCAGGGGGGCGGTCTGGCTGGGCATATCCGGCCAGAGCAGGGACTTGACAAATACCCTTCCGTTGCCGTCCGAGGTTCCGGTGACGCCTATGACCTCGTCGGTGATGACCAGCCCGGACTGCTCATATATCTCCGCATCCTTCTGCACGACTGCAGTAATCAATCCGGTGGGATCCTCAAGCTCAATCACCCGATTGCCCTTGGCTGTGGTCCGCACCTCCATGACCATTCCGATGACAGAGACATCCCGCCCCGCTGTGCTCTTTCCCAGGGACTCGATGGGGCGGGAGCTGAGCCGGCGGGATAGCATCTCCCTTATCTTGGCGTACCTGTCGCGAAAATAATGCACAAAATCGCTGTAGTCCCCTACACAGGTGGAGCGACCGGTTATGTCGCATTTCAGCTCAGCGCAGCACTCCTGCGGGAGGAGAGATGGTGCGCAGGCTGCCGGTCGGTCGGGGCGATGGAAAGAAGATACGGGGAAAGGAGTAGAAGCCTGTCTGTCCTGGAGGCAAGGCTGTTGGGAGTAAGAGAGTGCATAAGAGACCTGAACCGTGTCTATTACTGCCACAGATCCATCGGCGCGGTCAACGATGCGGCGCAGCAGCTCCTCCTTGCTCCCGGAATAGTCGCAGATGATCTTCAGAGCCGCAGGCTCCAGCTGGTATCCCATCTCTGCCAGCTTCAGAACGATCTCTCGATCATGACTATAAGCTTGGGCGGTGCGACTGCCGGATATGCGCTGCATCGAAAGGAGTATAAGAGCCTACCAACGGATAAAGCTGGTTGATGAGGATCACCGAGTGGTTTGACAATTTGCCTCTTCCCGGCCCGGTCAAGGACATAATCTTCGTGGTGGTGGTGGTTGGCGGAATATCCCTTCTCTCCCAACTGCTGCTGGGCCTCTGGACGCCCATGGTTGCCGTGGAGTCGGGGAGCATGGTTCCCAATCTGAATATTGGAGACATAGTCTTGGTTCAGGGAGCTTCGCGCACGGATGTGATTCCCTGGGAGGAGGCAGAAAAGACCGGCTATAGCGCCTTCAACCTTCCCGGGGATGTAATACTATACCGTCCTTACGGCAAGGCCAGCCTCAATCTTCTAGACCAGTTCAAGATGCTTATTGGATTTGCCCCCGGCAAGGAGAAGGCTACCCCTATCATCCATCGGGCTCTTAAATATGTGGAGGCGGGCGATCCCATGTGGGAAAGCGGGCCCGCGGCTCCCTTCTCCGGGTATATCACCAAGGGAGATCACAATGAGGTGATAGATCAGATGGCCGGCCAGATCTTCGGCACCGCCAATTTGTCCTATATCGATGCCCACAGGGAGGAGCTCATGGATGTGGGCGGCGATGTATACCTGGACAAGAGCATGGGCTTGATCATCTATAAAACAGAGAACGGCACCTTTGTGGGAGAGGGCATAAGCTTTCTGACGCCGGTAAAAGAGGAGTGGGTTATAGGAGTGGCCAAGGCCAGGGTCCCGCTGGTGGGCTACATCAGGCTTCTGCCAAATATCATATTCGATGAGATAAAGAAGCTGGTGAGCTAGAAAGGCCTTGTAATGGTCCGGCCAATAAAAGGTAGCTATGACTGCTTTTTGGCCAGTATAGCCCAGTGATCATGATGAAAGGGAAGCAGATCCAGGATGGCATGGAGCTGCAGACCCTGCAGCTTTTTTTTCTCCCAGGATAAGACTGCCTGGGGGCTGGCGTTGACATCAACGGAGCGGCTCTTCAGCATAAGCACTAGATCGCCGTCGGGTTTGAGGTAGCGAAGGCAGTTGGCGGAGGCGATATCCGCCTGGTTTCTCTGGGCTACATCCTGGTAGATGAGATCTACTGGCTCAACCATAAAGGCATAATCCTCAGGATGAGATGCATCGGCCAGGATGGGCACGATGTTCTTCCGCCTCTCACATAGCCGGAGCAGGTCGCGCATGGCCCGGGGAGAGAACTCCACAGCATAGACTAGGCCCTGGCTCACTATATCGCTGACATGGCTGACCGTGGTGCCCGTCGCCGCTCCCAGGTACAGCACTCTGGCATTGCGATCCAGCTTGAAGCCCGGTCGATTGGATTTCAGCAGCAAGGAAGAGAGCTTGGAGCGGAAGGGATCCCAGATCCTATAGCCCTCCAGTATACGCTCTCCATAAACCGGCACAGGATCGTCGCTCTTGCTCGCCAGCCTAGGCTGTCCATCCACATCTATGGTCGCCACTCCGGGAATTATCTCCTGGAAATCCATAGAAATTTAATGCCCCTATCCTGTCGCTAGAGCTCCTTTCCCATAGAGGTGGTGGTGAGCTTGACGTGCTTGACTCCTTTCAAAGACATCATCTTCTCCGCCGCACGTCTCACCTCCTGGCCCTCACCGCGCAGGACGATGACCTCCAGGCAATTGTCGTGATCCAGGTGAACATGCAGGCTGGACTGGATGATGCTCCCCGCCTCATGCTGGATCTCGGTGAGATTGTCCACCAGACCCCTCTGGCTGTGGGAGTAGACCAATGTGATGACTCCTACCCGTTCTCCCTGAACATCGCTCATCCATTCATAATGGACGATGTAGTTGCGGATTGCATCCCGGATGCCCTCTGAGCGCGATGAGTAACCGCGCTGCAAAATTATCTCATCAAAGCGGGAGAGCAGCTTCTCCGGCAGAGAGACCCCGATCCTCATTAATTCCTGTTCCATATATAATCGCAGTGGTATCCAGATGTTATTTAGTAATAAGCTTAATGGCGAAAAATGGCAAACTCAATCTGATAGAGCTCGAAGAAACCACAAAGGCTATCCCCCTAAGAGAGGACAAAACGCACTGTTATGTCTGATATTGCCTTCATCGGAGAGAGCAGCTTTCTCTATCAGAAGCTGTTCGCGGAGGCCGGGGTGAGCTACCAGTTCGTCTCTGCCGATCTATTGGGCAGCTCTTTCCTGCCCCGGTTCAAGATGATCATCATTCCCACCGGATTTGCCAATCCCCTCTACTCCAAGGCCCTTGTCGGCCTGCAGAGGGCCAGCTCCAGAGTCGCTGATTTTGTGAGAGCGGGAGGGATTTTGACTGTATATGGCCCCATGGTATCTGAGCACAGATACGACTGGCTGCCGCTGCCTCTGGAATATGTCTGCGAGCTGGGCTCTCAGAGCATAGGCCCATCCAGTCATGAGTGCACCTGTCTGCTCTGCACCAGCAGCCCGGAGTGCGATGGATTTCTCATCCCCGGCCAGGGATTTGAGACGGTTTTAGAGGACGAGAAGGGCAGGGCGGTTCTTGTGGCGGGCGAGTTCGGCCAGGGCTTGATTCTGGCTACATCGGTGCATGAATTCCCTTCGGTGGAGTTCATGCGATGGGCTGTAAGCCGGGCCAAAGAGGCAAAGCTATAGGGGTCTGGACTGTGACTGAAGAAGAGCAGGACTTTATTTCAGATGACAGGGGCCTGATCATCAAGAAAAAGAGCAGGCTGCGGCAGGAGATGGAAGATGTGCTCCAGAAAAAGGGAATCTCGGTAGAGAGTCGGATAACCATAATAAATCTGGATACCAGGGAGTCCTTTTATTTCGATGATTATGCCGGGGCCATGCAGTTCATGAAAGGGAAAAAAGGGAGATGGTACCTGGCCACTCCTGGGATTCGCCGACCTTGATGGGTCGGTCCGCTGCAATTTCGCTTTCAATGGGATTTATCAGGCCACCAAACTTTCCCGCTAAGGCTTGATGCCGAACTCCGGAAGCATCTCTCTGGCCGCCTCTCGGGCCTGCTGATGCTCTCGCAGGAACCTCTCAATCCTCTCCGCCACATCCTTCTTGCATGCTCCGCACATGCGTCTGCCGGAGCGGCAGGCCGCATCCAGCTCTAAAAGCTCTTTGTCATCGTCTGATAGGTGGAATACCAGAAATTCATATATGGAGCACTTATCCGGCTCGCCGCCCAGCTTCTTCTGCTCGGACAGGCTCTGCCTGCCTCCGGTGATGGCCCGCATGATCTTCTTGCCCGCCTCCCGTGGATCCTCGGTGAGGGCGATATGGCTCTCCGGCTTGGATGAGGACATCTTTCCTCCCGTAAGCCCGGTCATAAAGCGATGGTAGAGGGAGGCGGGGGGCATGAATCCATAATGGCCGTGATCCGTCTCCAGCTTTATGATCAGCCCTTCGATGGTCTCCAGAAGATCGGCCAGGCGGAGGGATGGATCGTTGAGCCGGATATCGGTAAGATCTATATGCTCCTCGTATCTCTTCACCTTTCCTATGGCCAGATCCTTCAGGGCAGACTCTGCCGCCTGCATCAGCTCCGGTGGAGCTGCTTTGCCCCTGATGCTGATGTAGCCCTCCCTCTGCTCCACCAAAAACTTTCTCATGCGGTAGGCCAGGTCCCGGGTGAGCTTGATGTGGGGGTCCTGATCCGCTCCCACGGGGATGACCACCGGCTTGGGGCCGCCGAACTGCTTCAGCTGAGGGTGGAGGATGTCGGCGCTCTGGGCCATGACGCTCTGCATATGGGAGATGTGGGTCTCGCCGGAGAAGCCGTAGATGGCACTGACCTCGGAGAAGTTGGCCTCGATGCCTAGCTCAAAGGCCAGGTCTCTCATAGGACAGTTCTCCGACTGGAAGTAGATGTGGCTGCCTTCCTTGGGGGCAAAGCCGAGGGCGATGAGGCTGAGGATGTACTCGTAGATGCCGATGGCCCTGCACCTCTCCCAGCTAACGCCCCGCACGGAATGGGCCTCCATATCGGCGACTGCGGCATAGGCATCGCCGCCCTGCTGCTGGTGCCAGATGATCTCGTTCATGACCATCATATGGCCGAAATGGGCCCGGCCGGAGGGCATGAAGCCGCTCATCACCGCAAAGGGCTCATGCCTTTTCATGGCGGCAAGTACCGGCTCGTAGCCCCGGTGGCCGAAGATGATCTTGCGCCGCATATAAGGGTGGGGCCTTTCAAGCTGGGAGAGGATTGAATCGAAGTTGGATATGCCGAACTCCACAAAGAGCTTGTTGTAATCGTCTACATGCACTGCGCCCCAGGGATCAAGCTTCAATTCCATGGATCAAGTGCAGTGAAAACAAGGTATATCTATCCTTTGTCTCTGCCCAGCCTCATCTATCTTATATGTGCAATCTATCCCATATTTGGTTCAGGCCATAGTTTAATAGCCATGCATTCCATTCTCCAGGACGAAATGGAGAAGCAAAAGGTTGCAGATTGCATTGCTCTCTTGGAGAAGGAGTACGGAATTCCCCGCCCGGATGAGGAGGAGCCTGTGGACCTGCTGGTCAAGACCATACTCTCCCAGAACACAAGCGACTCCAACAGCCTGCCAGCCTTTGCCCAATTGAAGAGTGCCTTTCCCGACTATGAGTCACTGCTGAGAGCGTCGGATGAGGCGGTGGCCCAGAGCATTCGCAGGGGGGGCCTGGCGGAGATCAAGGCCAAGCGGATAAAGGCGGTCCTTGAAAGAATCAGGAAGGAACAGGGAGAGATCTGCCTGGCCTCTTTGGCCGGGATGAAGAAGGAACAGGCCATGGACTATCTCCTCCGCCTGCCGGGAGTGGGGCCCAAGACCGCCTCCATAGTGCTGCTTTTTGCCTTCGGCATGCCCTTCCTGCCAGTGGACACCCACGTCTTCCGCCTCGCCCAACGGCTGGGGCTCGTCGAGGAGAAAGCCAATCCGGAAAAGGCCCAGAAGAAGCTGGAACGAATGGTACCGTCGGACAAGTACATCTCCTTTCACCTCAACCTGATCCGGCATGGCAGGCAGGTCTGCCATGCCCGTGGGCCAAGGCACGAGAAATGCTGTCTGCAGGACTGCTGCGCCTATGTTCAAGGCCAAAAGACTTAAATTATAGTAAGACCACCCCCCTATCCGCGCTCCGGTAGTGTAGCTCGGCCAATCATGAAGGACTCTCACTCCTTCGACTTGGGTTCAAATCCCAACCGGAGCATCATTTTTTGAAAGTTTTGAATACCATTCGGCTCTTTTTATATCTTGGTCAGAGAATTATTCGGCTGCCTGCCTAAAGATCGAGAACGAGGCCACACCCAGGAGCGAGGCCCTGGCCGTGGATCAGATCACTTTATAGCACTGCTTTTTCATAAAGAGCCAGGTAGGTCATTTGCTTTAATTTATTACACACAGCCATTCAACTCTCAGATAGTCGCCATCAAAAGTGGCGATTTTAGAGATCCCATGCTAAAACAAGTTGAGGGGATTAGAAGGGAGATGAAGACCAATTCACCTAAAACCGTTGATGATGTCGCCAGATCAGACTTCATTAAAATGATATCTTGGGCGAATTTGGTGAACTTCGTTTGCACCAAAGCGCTGTAAAGCACATTCGCATCTGCAAAGATCACATCAGGGCCACTTCTTCAAACTCTTCGAATTCCTCCCCAGAGCCTTCGCCGAATGCGCTGAGTCTGGGACGGCAAGTATTATGAGTATGGCAACAGCTGCCCGGTTGGCATTGAGGCCTTTTCAGAAACCTCTTCAGCTCTCATCCTCACCGGCTTGTCGATGTGCTTGCGGTCAGGGATTAGCTGTGCCTTTAAAGATGCTCGGCAGCTTCCGCCCGCTCATCAAGAATGAACTGGGACTGATGGCAAAGCTGCCTGCGCCATAACCATTGATTCGCAGCAATCGGAGTGGCAAGGAGCTGAGTCCTGGTTATTGGCACTTTTTAGCTGGCTTTTGATAAACTATTTCCGCTCAGGATTCAATGACGCCTGGAATGTGGACTGAGGAGCAGGCTCACAGCCGCCTTATAGATGGAATGGACACCAGCATATTGAAAGAGCCCCTGATGGTCAGGAGGCTTCAGCCCAGGGACCTGGAAGCGGCCCTGGAGATAGATCAGGAGGTGTTCGGAGGATACGATCCTGCCATCTTCAGTGCCTTCTGCCAGTACCACCCTCACAGCACACTGGTGGCAGAGGTGGGCGGAAGGGTAGCTGGCTTTGTGCTGGGATTCAAGCACACACCCTTCGAGGGAAGGATCTTCTGGCTGGCGGTCCGTCCCTGCTTTCAAGGCCTGGGCGTGGGCCTGCGGCTGATGCTGGAGGTTTTGAGGGCTTTCCGGCAATTGGGTGCATTGAGCGCTACGCTGGAGGTGCGGGTGAGCAATAAAAAAGCCCAGTCGCTGTATTCCATGCTGGGATTCCGCATGATCGGGGTCTGTCCTGCCTACTATGCCGACGGCGAGGCGGCGATAATCATGAGGTTGCGGCTGTAAGTTATGGAAATAGATGTTATGGACGGGGAATCCTGAAACTGCCCTTCACTCCACTCCCTTGGCGGTGAGGCGGAAGTCTGCCGTCATCCCCTCCGGTGCAG
Source organism: Methanothrix sp. (assembly GCA_017994055.1). GTDB lineage: Archaea > Halobacteriota > Methanosarcinia > Methanotrichales > Methanotrichaceae > Methanothrix. The sequence continues at coordinate 16,350 of JAGOLL010000014.1, read as the reverse complement.
AGCGGTGCTTGATTAATCTGGCCCGGCGCAGGCCTTCACCTCTCTTCTCCAGGAGGACAATGGTCTTGCACATGTGCTCGAGGCCCTTGCCTCCCAGCGGCCGGAGCGTCTTGCTCTCGATGTCCATATAGACCTGATTGGTTATAACCACCGGAATCCTGTGCCTTCGGGCCATCTCCTGCAGCTCGGAGAGCTGCAGGTTAAGGGTGCGACGAATGGTGCGGTTGTCCTCTGCCTCCAGCATAACCCGGTATAGAGATGTGGCTGAGTCAAGGATGACCAGCCCCAGATCCCTTCCGGCAATGCGGGAGGACTCTCGGATGGCTATGGCCTGCTGCTCCAGGCTCATGGGCTCGAAGACCATGATCTTCTTGGCCATATCCTCTGCACCCGGCCCGGCGATCTGCTTGAACCTCTCCCCGGAGAAGCCCTCTGTATCTATGAAGACCACCCTCAGGCGGCGAGAGACGGCCTGAACCGCAAGCTGCATAGCGATATTGCTCTTTCCCGTGCCCGACTCCCCGTAGATCTGGGTGATTATTCCCGCCTCGAATCCTCCCCCCAATAAGAGGTCAATGGCATTGCAGCCACAGGGCAAGCAGTCGAGCATAAAAGATCATACGGTCGTTTTTATCTCATATGAGAGAAGCTGTCCACCCTTTCCATGAGCCGATCCATTGCCTCCCTCTCTCTGGGACCACCGCAGCGATCGATGATCCTCTGCATCTTCATCAGCTCCTCGAAATAGGAATCTGTACGAAGTGCCAGATACCTGGTGGCGGCAACAGCGGCTTCGATGACCAGGTTCGCTCCCCGGTTGATGGCCCGAAAGTCCTGCCTTATAACCTCTCCCTTGATCGCCTCTAAATCGGCTATGATGATGTCCGAGGCAAAAGCCTGGCACTTAAAGAGCACCCAGGCCTCGGCATCTTTGAGCACTGGCAGCTCCTCCCGGCGGCAGAAGTATTTGGAAGAGAGGTCTTCCAGAGCAGTCTCGGCAAAAATCCAGGCATCATGGGTGATATTGGCCACAAGCCAGCCATTGGCCAGGACATTCTCATAGGTGTGGGTCCCCAGGAATAGCCGGACATAAAGCCGGTCTTCGGTTCTGATTATTCCGATAGGAGCGGCATTTATCCTGCCGTCTGCCTCCGTTGTAGCAATCACCTCATTTATGCCGTCCAGAATTCCCAAATCGTCAAGAGCCTCATTTCCATAGAGCATTTTCAAAACCTCAAGCCCCTCAGCAGGGCTATAAATAAAGATGCCGCGATCAGATCCGCCGTAGAGCCGGGATTGATGTCCCGCTCTAATAGACTCAGGTCCAATAGCCCGGCCTGTTCCAGGGTGGGATCCAGGAGGGCCTGGCCCGCCCGACGGGAGACCTCCCGGGCGGTCTCTATTCCGAACTTGGCCTGGACCAGGCTGTCAGGAACCTCTGTCAGGGCCTCCAAATAGGCTCTGACCACACCCTCGTTCAAGCCCTTCTCTTCGATCAATGCCTTCAGCTTCTCGGAGAAGAGAAAGGAGCGCCGATAATAGGTGGACCACTCACAGGCAATCAGGTCGTGGCCGGCAGACAGCCTCATCAGATCCAGCAGGCTCCTGCCGCTCTCCTTCAGGCTATTTTGCCATTCCTGGTTCTTCAGGGAGAAGCTTTCCACATCCACAACTCTGGCTCCAGCCAGAGAGAAAGCCCGATAAAAGGCCAGGGCATCCTCATTGCTGCTCTGGTCTAAAACTCTCTTGAGCTCCTCCCTCAACTCCCCCGGCCTGCCCGCAGCAATAGCCAGAGGGATCATGAGCACCAGAGATCCGAAATGGGTGTTGCTGGAAAGGTTCCAGGTCTGCCAGGCTTCCACGCCCTTCAGTATCAGAGCTCCGGGAGCTGCCCCGCCCTCTGCTGCCTGGCGAAAGACGGGATAGGCGGAGACGGCGCTGGTCAGAAAGTGATGAAAGCCGACATCGGAGAAATCGTGACAGCGATCCACATTGCCCGGCTTGGGACTGGAGGAGAGCTCAAAGAGCATGGCCAGTAGAGCCCACTGTGCCACCCTTTCAGCGCCTGGTCTGGAGTTCATGGCTCTTAGATGTGGCGAAGCAGATCCTCGGCCAGCTTCTTTTTCATCTGCATATAATCGTGGTCCGAGAGGCCTATTTTCTGCATGGCAGCTTCGCGCAAGTAGCACATCTTGCTGGCCTTGCAGCACCAGACCAGGCTTCCAAAGCAGGTCCCCTCTCCCTTCTCCAGGGGGGTTCCCTTGGCCAGAGCCAGCTTCCTGGCTACAAACTCTTCTGCGGTCATGCCCGCCTTCTTCAGAGCTCCCAGAACGGCGCAGTGCTTGACCGGCGGGCAGCAGAAGGCCAGGCCGCGCAGATCCCCCCCAGCGCAGATATGCTTGGGGGCATTGCCCCAGCCGCTGATGGCATCATACTCCTTCATAGCCAGGGAGAGCCATTGGGCAAACTCCGGATCTGCTCCCCGCAAGGAGACCACATCCGCTCCCATGGCCATAAGGATCCTGGCATCCTCAAATTCGCCGACATCTGCGAGGGCCATCACCATCGGTCCCCGGTTGTCCTTGGCCTTTTTCACTATCCTGGGACCGGCTCCGTTCAGGCCCCGCAGATCGAGGTGGATTATATCCAGATCGCTCTCCTGGATCTTTTCCATCAATTCATTGGAAAGGTCCTCTGGCCTGATGCGCAAAGAAAGGGTGACGCCGCAGCGCTTGAGGCGGGGAATAAGCTCCAGCAGGCGGATGGGATCGCGAATCTTGGACAGCCTCAGATCCAGAAGACAGAGGTTGCGGCTGGCCAGCTTGGCCGCCTCCAGCAGCGGCTCGTCTCTGGAGCAGGTGGCGCAAATGCCCAGAGCAGTTGCCTTTGGATTGCTTCTTTCGCCTTCGCTATAGCTGTCAATGCACTCCTGCATCTTCTGAAGGGATATATCATCCAGATCAAATCCATCCAGGAGGACCAGCCCGGTAGCAACGCCGGTCTCCGGATGGCTGTGGGGAGAAATAACAGCAATGGGACTGTCAATGTGCAGATATCCTACTTCAAGCATCGCCCTATCGATAAGCATCTTGAAGATATCAGCCTTTCCCCTTGATATGACTCTATTGGCGTATGAAATTTATTATGACATTATAGTATCCCTCAATGGAAGATCGCATGAAATCAGAGCTGGATTTTTGAGATGAAAATGGAGATCTGCAGAGGAAGCAATCTGCAGGGGTCCTGGAGCAGCACTTATGCTGGCCGGGCCCCAAGAAAAAATTATTACCGGGCAGAACCTTATTCCTCTCTCGTGAAAAATCGCGAGGTCGCCGAGATCCTCTATCAGATTGCCGAGCTCCTGGAGCTGCAGGCGGAGAACCGCTTCAAGATAATAGCCTACAGCAAGGCCGCCCGGGCCATAGAGGGGCTGCCGGAGGATGTGGCCCTGGTCTGCCGGGAGGGCCGGCTACGGGGTATACCCGGCGTGGGAAGGGCCATAGCGGATAAGGTGGGGGAGTACCTGCAGACGGGAAAGATCGCCGCCCACCAGGAGCTTCTGGCCAAGACTCCTCCCGGCCTGGCCGAGCTGCTTCAGATCTCCGGCCTCGGCCCCAAGACGGTCTCCTTGCTGCACGACAAGCTCAATGTGACCAACCTGGAACAGCTGGAGATAGCGGCACGGGAGCACCGCATCCGCCGCCTGCCCAGGATGGGACCTACCCGGGAGAGCAACATCATCAAGGCCATAGAGAGATATAAAAAGCGCAGCACAAGGATACTCTACAGCTCCGCCGAGCCGGTGGTAAATCAGATCCTATCCCATTTGCGAGGAATGGAGGGCCTGGAGCATGTCACCGTTGCCGGCAGCTTCCGCCGGGCTCGGGAGACGGTGGGGGACATAGACATCCTGGCCACTGCCTCTCATCCGCAGGAGATCGTCTCCGCCTTCACCCGCCTGCCTCTGGTTCAGGAGGTGCTGGCCAGCGGCCCAACCAAGGCCAGCGTCATAGTCCAGGAGACCATCCAGGTGGACCTGAGAATAGTGGAGCACCGCTCCTTCGGCACTGTTCTGCAGTACTTCACCGGCTCCAAGGAGCACAACGTCAAGCTGCGCCAGATCGCCCTCAGCCGCGGCTTCTCTTTGAGCGAATACTCGCTCAAGCGCTTATCCGACAACCAGGACCTGTTCTTCGACCGGGAAAAGGATGTCTACTCCGCTCTGGGGCTGGACTACATCCCCCCCGAGATGAGGGAGGACCAGGGGGAGATCGAGGCGGCTCAGCGGGGCAGGCTGCCGGATCTTCTAGAGCTGAAAGACATCCGGGGCGATCTGCACGTTCATAGCGACTGGTCCGACGGTCGGGCCTCCATCCTGGATCTGGCTCGGGCTGCCTCAGCCCTGGGATATGAGTACATTGCTATCTGCGACCACTCCCCAGCCGTGGGCATAGCCGGTGGCCTCTCTCCGGAGCGGCTGGAGGAGAAGATCAACGCCATCGAGGCGGCCAATGAGCAGCTGGAGGGGATAGCCATCCTATCAGGGACCGAGGTGGACATCAAATCCGACGGGCGTCTGGACTATCCGGATCGCCTCCTCTCCAAATGCGATGTGGTGGTGGCATCCATTCATATGGGCGGCCAGCAGAGTGAGAGAGCTATCACCGGTAGGCTGATCCAGGCCTTAGAAAACGAGCATGTGGACATCATCTCCCACCCAACAGGAAGGATCATCGGCCAGAGAGATGCTTATGAGGTGGACCTGCCAGCTGTACTGGAGGCGGCAGCCAGGACAGGCACCGCCCTGGAGATAAACTCCCATCCCTCTCGCCTGGATCTGAGCGATGTCAATGCCCGTGCCGCACGGGAGGCGCGCGCCAAGCTGGTCATAAACTCCGATGCTCACGATGCCAGCCAGCTGGAGGTCATGAGATACGGCATCAACGTGGCCAGGAGGGCCTGGCTGGAGAGGAAGGATGTACTCAATGCCCTCTCTCTAAAGGATCTTTTGGCAGCTCTAAAACATTGATGACGACTCTCATGAGCATGGGCATGAAAGGCTTATAAATGTAGGGCGAAGGTAGCTGGGTTCATGAGAATCAACAACCAGGCCATGGTGGGTCTGGCCACGGCTGCCTGCCTGCTCCTCCAGGGATACATATTCACCTATGTCCTTAAGGTAGAACCCAATCCTTTGATATCGATTCTGCCTTTGCTGCCTTATATCGTCTACATCTATGCCCGGGGAGCCAGGACCTGGCAGCACCATAAGCCGATGTACTGGATAGCGGCGATCCTGGCCATCACCATTCTGGATATAATTCCCTTTGTCCTTGCCAGGGGATAGATTGCCTCTGCCCGGAGATTTTCCTCCGGAAATCTATATATTCTGGATCTGCCTTGGGAATGCCCCGTGCATAATCCAGAGATAGGCACCGAGACCATTATCACTATCGCAGGATTCTTAGGGGCGATAATGCTCCTCCTGAACTTAGTGATAATCAAATGATTTGGATTTACAAAATAGTCATTGATGTGACCTGAATGAGTTGATCATACATATCTCTTTTAGCTGGATGTAAAACCGAGAAAAACGCTCATCCTTCAGGTTCACCCCTGTGGATGGCAGGGCTCCACTCTGCAATAGGTTTAATGAATAGATCGGAATGCAGCTTGGCCAAGGCCTTCGCTTAGACTGGGAGCATTTTCATGCCAAAAAATGCGCCTCTATGCGGCAGCAAATCTCTCAAAACGCTTATCAAAGATGCAGTCGGACCTTTGGGTGAGATAGAATGACCGAGATTGCATTAGTAAACGAGAAGCCTCAGCTGGTTGCAGGAATGAGACGCAAGGGTCATTACAAAGAGATTGCAGAGATGCTTCCAAATCTCTTTGAATATGCCATGAGCCATAATGCAGTAATTTCCGGTCCTCCTCTTTATCTGATGCACGAGATGAACGCAGAGGAGGCCCGAAGAGCGGATGAGGCAGGAAGTGCCGACATAGAGGTCTGCGTTGCCATTGCCGAAAGGATCCCGGAAAGCGAAGAGGTCAAATGCTATGAGATTTGCGGCGGAAAGATGGCCAGGACGGTTCACAAAGGCCCCTATCATGATTGCCCCAGGACTTATGAGGTGCTTCTCTCCTGGCTGGAAGAAAATGGCCACAAGATCGCCGGGCCGATGAGAGAGGCCTATATAAACGATCCCAGGGAGGTCGCACCGGAGGATATTCTTACCATTATCTATGTGCCCATAAGCTGATGGTAGCGGATTGCTGATAATTCATAATGATGAGATTAGTCATAAAGAGAGGGTCATCATATCCCAGCCGACGATGGTAGGAATCCCGGAAAGCTCAATGACCTGCTCCGCCATCTGATCCTCGCACCCGGCCGCCTGGGGGTAGATATGGGTGAGCACCACCCTCTTGATGCCGCAATCCTTGATCATACTACCCAATCTCCTGGGAGTGCTGTGATTGGTTACATCAAAGGGCTCCGGAAAAGAGCACTCGTGCATCAGAAGGTCGGCATCCCTGGCCAGGGCAGCCACGCGCTGCGAGGGCTCGGTGTCGCCGGAGTATACCACCACTCCATCCTCCCCCTCCAGCCGGAAGGCCAAAGCGGGAACGCTATGTAGCGCCTCCTCGGCAAAAACGTCGAATCCCTTCAACTCCAAAGAGTCCATCGGATCGATCTCTTGCACTGCCACATCCATCTCTGATAGATTGGGGTAAAGCTGCCGGGCAGAGCGGATATACTCCTCTGTTCCGGCAGGACCGAATACTGTCAAACCGGGCATATCCGCCAGATAGCGACCGTTTGCCAGGGCCATAAGATCCGAGACATGATCCAGATGGAGATGGCTGAGCAGAACAGTGTCCAAGGCCTCTATGCTCGCTCCGATCTGATCCAACCGCAGAAGGGTTCCTGCCCCGCAGTCCAGCAGAAGCGGCTGGTCTGACTCCACCAGGACCGCAGCCTGGGATCGGCCCGGCTGGGGTATGCCCACTCCGGTACCCAGCAATGTGACCTTCAGGCTCATGGGCGTCCTTTTAGCGGCTAATGGTAAATAATTGCCGCGAGAGGACATCCTATCTCTATGTTAAAAATTTTAATATAAAAATATCAATAGGGGATCCGCGATCACTTCAGATCGGAGGTGCAGTGGGAGCACTTGACTGCTGCCAGAGGAATGCTCTCCAGGCAGTAAGGGCAGCTCTTGGTGTTGGGCTCCGGAGGTGCGGGCTGTTTCTTGAGCTCATTGACCTTCCGGATCAGAACGAATATGGCAAGAGCCACTATGATGAAGCTGATGATGGAATTAATGAACAGGCCATAGTTTATGGTCGGAGCTGCAGCCGCCTGGGCCTCCGCCAGGCTGGCATAGCTCCTGCCATCCAGGGCATAGAATAGATCAGCAAAATTTATCCCACCGGTGATCATGCCAATGGGCGGCATTAGCACATCCTTGACCAGAGAGTTGACTATGGATCCAAAGGCGGCGCCGATGATTATTCCCACGGCCATGTCCATGACATTTCCCTTTACGGCAAATTCCTTGAACTCGCTGAAAAATCCCATTATTATCCACTCCTCGCTATTTGATCATAGCCAATGTTAATGGTCGCTCTTGCCATAAATCCCTTGTCCAGCAAGATCAAGAATATGTGATGAATTGGCCGATGAGGTCGGACTTAGCAGATCTTTTGGAAAGATCAATCCTCTGGCCGGGCCTCGGGAAAAGGTGTTTTAGATCTCGAATCTCTCTCCCCTCTCCGGGATGGTCACATTCTCTATTCCCATCCTCACCAGGCCGGCTGCCATGGCCGCTGTAGCATCAGGCTCGCCGTGAACCACAAAAACATGCTCCGGCTTTTCCGGTATGGCAGAGATAAATTCGAGCAGCTCCCCTTCGTCGGCATGAGCGCTGTATCCATCGATTGCCTCCATTCTGGCCCTGACCTGGTGCTCCTCTCCATATATGCGGGCCGTCTTGTCTCCCCTCAGGAGCTTTCGACCCAGTGTATTCTCGGCCTGGAATCCCACGAATAGGACCGTGGTGTTGGGGTCGCCGATATTGCGGCGCAGATGATGCAGCACTCTCCCCCCCTCGCACATACCCGAGGCGCTGATGATAATCGCCGGCCGCTTTATGCTATTCAGCTTTTTCGACTCCTCGGTGCTGCGGGTGTACCTGAGCATATAAAAGCCGAATGGATCATCGCCCCCATCTTGCATCAGCAGCTGCTCTGTCTCCTCATCATAGCATTCCGGATGAGCCCGGAAGATGTCAGTTATATTGGTAGCCAGGGGGCTGTCCACATAAACCGGCATCTGGGGGATCTCCTTTGCCTGCATCAATTCATGCAGATGATAGACCACATCCTGAGTCCTTCCCACGGCAAAGGCCGGGATGATCAGCAGTCCGCCGGCGCCGGCCGTCTCCTTCACAACCCGGGCCAGATTCTTTTGGGCCTCATTCATGGGGCCGTGATCTCTGCCGCCGTAGGTCGACTCGGTGATGAGGACATCAGCACGCTCGAATATGTCCGGGTCCCGTACCACCGCAGCGCCCTTTCGGCCCAGATCGCCGGTGAAGGCAAGGGTGGTAGACCTCTTTTTATTTCCACGGCTCTCGGAGATCTCAAGTGCCACCGATGCCGAGCCCAGGATGTGTCCTGCATTCCTGAAGGTCATCTTGATCTCCGGCAAAATCTCAATGGTCCGCCCGAACTCCACAGTCTGAAAGAGCCGCATGGTCCGGGCAACATCATGAATAGTGTAGAGCGGCTTGATGAAAGGAAGGCCCTGCTTTTCATTCTGCCTGTTGACATACTTTGCATCCATCTCCTGAAGGGATGCGGAGTCGGCAAGCATGGCGCTGCACAGGTCCCTGGTGGCTGATGTGGAGAAGATGCTGCCGGAAAATCCGTTCTTGACCAGCATGGGCAGCTTGCCGCTGTGGTCCAGATGGGCATGAGAGAGCACCACGGCATCGATCTTCTCGGCGTTGAAGGGAAGCTCTGAATTCAGCCGATTGGCTTCCTGTCTTCTGCCCTGTGCCATTCCGCAGTCCAGAAGCAGCCTGTGCCCATTGGCCTCAACCAGATGCATCGAGCCGGTCACAGTCTGGGCTGCGCCCCAGAATTGAAGTATCAATCTAATCCCACTCCGTTCTCCAGATTTGCTGTTATCTAAATTTGGCCCGGTTGAGATAAATAGACTGTGGATGATTTTAAAGACGCTATCACATTCGCTCCGCGCATTCCTCGACCTTATACCCTGCCGGAAGCATTCTGTCTCTCATGGACCTCGAGCTGCATCCTTCCATTACCCTCCAGGACAGGGCCTGGCATATACTGGTGGCGCCTCTGCCCATGCTCACCGCAGCTCTGAACCGGCACCTGGACTTGCAGAGGTTTGAGGTCCTATTTGTCTGCGGCAACTACTCCCGGATCCTGAGCAACCTGGACCGCAAATTCACCTCCCTGCAGATCCGCCGGGCCTTCACCGTCTTCCAGCTCATGACCGTGCTTGAGGAGAGCTGCCACAGCCTGCTGATCATAGAGCACGATCCGCTTCTGTATCAGGATGCAGAGGAGATGACCGAGTACCTATCCCAGGCCATGAAAGCTGCGGCCAGGGAGAGCACAGTTCTACTATACTCCCCCGCATCCGACCCATTTCTGGAGATGATGACCGACTATGCCGATAGAGTATTCTACTTTGGACGAGGCCCGGACGGCGCGCCGAGGCCTTCTGCTAAGAGCTGCAGAAAGGCGCAGGCTCAGAGCAACCAGAAGACCCTGGAGGCCTTCTGATGGGGCGCAGCTTTGAGAGCGTTCGCATGGGTGCGGCAGAGGTATCCGCCCGCTGGGCCAGAGCCGGCCGGGCCATGAAAAAGGAGGACCAGGGTTATGCAAAGGAGCTGGCAGCAATGGCCAAGAAGCACTCCAGCGAGGCCTTTTATGCCCTGGATGATCCCCTGGAGGCGGCGGTATTCTCCGCCCTGATAGAGCTGATGAAAAAGATGGAAGGGCAGAGCGCGGGCAAGAAAGATCCCGATCCGGGAGGAAGTTAATACAATGCTCGGAGAGTCGATTTCAATTCAATCCCGACCCGCCGTGGCCCCGGCATCCCTTCCATCTCCGGCCCGGAATCATGCGCTGCACCTCCTTTTTATAAGCCGCATACTCCTGCCCGAACTGGTGTGCCAGCCTGCTCTCCCAGTGTAGTGAGCCCAGGAATAGATAGACCGTGGCCAGGAGGTAGACCGGAAGCATATTCTCGGTCATAAACGGCGTCAGCCAGAGGAGAAGAAATCCGGAGAGGAGAAAGGGGTCCCGGATCCAGCAGTAGATCCCTTTTATCCCCAAAGCAAATGCCTGGGAACTTTCCGGCCCGGCGAGCTGGGCCCGGATCAGAAAGCGATGCGGCGCATCCAGAAAGGCCCTCAGGGAAGCGAGGCCTATGAGGAGCTGCAGGGCGAAGAATAGCCAGGTCCAGGGGCTGGGCAGGATGTAAAGCATCGGCCCCGGCCGGTAAATGATCAGGGCGACCAGGGGAAGAAAGGTGATGGCCGCCGAGGCGGAGAAGAATACGGGATACCAGGGGTCCACCCGGGGGCCGAAGCGCCTGCGAGCCATGTTCTTGACCGGCAGGCTGGCCAGAAGGCTGTGCAGGGCGGCAAATCCGACCAGGTAAAGAGAAGCATAAACTGTGAAGCTATCCATGAGCAGGCCCTCCTATACGATGAGGATCTATTCCTCTATTACAGTTCCGCCATGACCGCTCCATCATCTATCCCTCGTTTATGACATCTGCCGGCGTTTCTGATAATTCTCTGAGCCTTCATGGCGCTGATGTTCTTGTCCTTTATCTCCAGCATCAGATCATAGTCCCGTCCGGCGGTCTCCCGGATGAAATCCCTGAACTGCTCCTCATTGATGGACGGAGCATGCTTTCCCGGTCTCTCTCCCGACGCCTGGCTGCTGTAGTCTACCATTGGCAAGCCGTCGGCTGGGCCCCAGGTCCTGCCGGCGGCATCGAGGGCCAGGGAAAAGCTCTCTTCGTTATTGAGGCACTGATGGTGCAGGCTGTCAAAGACCACCGGAATCCGGATATTTTGGCTTATATCCAGGCAGTGCTTCAGGCTGAAGAGCCGGTCGTCGTTTTCTATCACCAGCCTCTGCCGGATGGATCGGGAGAGCTCCTCATATCTCTCCATGAACCTCAGAGCAGCTTTTTTCTTATCTCCATAGGCTCCGCCCACATGAATCTGTATCTTCGCCTCGGGCGAGAGACGCATAGCATCGAGCAGCCGGCAGTGATAGTCGATCTCGGCAATGCTTCTTGCTGTCACATCCGGGTGGGGGGAGTTGAGCACAATGAACTGATCCGGATGCATGGAGATCCTGAATTGATGCTCCGACAGAAAGCCGCCTATTCTCCTCAGCCGCTCGGCAAATAGCTCCTCCCAATCCAGATTGCATATGGGATGGGAGGCGAAGGGCACCGTCTCCGAGCTGATGCGAAAGAACAGCAGATTATGCTTCAGATTGTAGGCCAGGATCCTTTCCAGGCAGTCCAGATTCCGGGCAACTGTCTTCTTTAGCCGCTCATCAGAGTAGGAGGCCAGGCGGAAGGTGTGGCTGGGGGTGCAGCCCAGCCCCAGGGTGATCGTGGGATAGCCTATCTTCATTGCCGGCCCGAGAAAAGCTCCTCTCCCGCCCACTCGCATTGAGAGTCCTGACACAGCTCCACCAGCTCCTCCGGAAAGGGCTGGAAGATGCTCTGATTGATGAGGTACTCCTGGCCATAGCCCTCCGCCCAGGACTGGAGCATGACCAGAAGGGCCCGGGAGGGGATCTTCTTGCTCTTGTATCTCTGGATGCTCTGCAAAAAAAGCTCCTTCTGCCGGGCCGTGAGATTCTGCTTGAAATAGCCCATAGCATGCATGAAGACATTGGCCTTGGATGAGGCTCTAGGCGGCCTGGCTAGGGCTCTCGTCAGATGCTCCTGGTATTGATCTGAGATATCGGCCAGGTTCACCCCATCATGGTTGGACAGGATATTTCCCAGCATCTTGGTCTCCTTCTGGCTGTGAGATGAGAGCAGGAGCTTATTGGCCTCGTGGAAGCGGAGCAGAGATGATAGCTCACCCTCGCCTCTGGCCTCCCGGAAGGAGGCCAAAGCATAAAGCTTGGTCAGGAAGTGCTCCCGGATATTGTAGTTTCGCAGCCTTCCCTCGTCCTCCACCGCAAGACGGGAAAACGATCCAACAACTGCTCCCCCAAAAAAGCCCATGGCCTTGGACACGGCGCTGGATTTGGCGGCCCCGGAGTAGACCCGGATATCCTTCATGCCGCAGGAGGGAGAGCGGAACTTAAGTATGAATCCGTCCACCTCCGGCAGGGAGGATAGAAAGCCATTGACAAAGCGGTTCATCCTCTCCGTCAGATCCAGGCCGGTGGCGGGCTGCATCAGCCGGATAGAGCCGTCAACGGATACCAGCCTCAATGTCTCTCTGGGGGCGCCGAGACCGATCTCCATCTCCGGGCAGACGGTAATATAGTCCACATAGGGCTTGAGGGCCTTTACGAAATCGCTGGGAATCATGCTGCCGTCATAGCGACAGTGATCGAATTCGATGCATCTGCTGATGACGACCTTGGGCCTGGAAAACGGTCTCATAAAAATCCCTCTTTTGTGGGATGGTGTATTTAGGACTGGCGATGAAAGAGGCTGCTGCCTGGCGAAAACGGTTTTTATAGAAGCGGCAAGAGCGGCGAGAACGAGAAAAGCTGATATAAGCCGTATGACATCGGCTATTGATGAAAAATCCCTATGTTCACGGCTACCACTCCCGGGAGAGCGCCAGGCTGCAGGATCAGGCATCCACCCTGGAAGGGCTGTTGCACTGGGATACCTGCTTTGCCCCAGGCTCTCTTATTCTGGAGGCAGGCTGCGGGGTGGGAGCTCAGACAGTCCCTCTGGCAAAAAATAGTCCGCAGGCCCTGATCATAGCTCTCGATATCTCCAGCGCCTCCACCAGAGAGGCCTGCAAAAGGGTGGCTGAGGAGGCTCTGGCCAATGTCAGGCTCCTCCAGGCGGATATATTCCATCTGCCCTTCCGGGAGGCGTCATTCGATCACCTCTTCGTCTGCTTCGTCCTGGAGCATCTGCCCCGTCCGGTAGAGGCGCTGATAACTTTAAAGAAATTCATCAAGCCGGGGGGAAGCATCACTGTTATAGAGGGCGATCATGGCTCGGCCTACTTCCACCCGGACAGCGATGCCGCCAGGAGGGCCATAAACTGCCAGGTACAGCTGCAGAGGAGAGCGGGCGGCAATGCCATGATCGGCAGAGAGATGTACCCTGTTCTCAGGGCGGCGGGCTTCTCGGCCGTCTCCGTCTCCCCCCGCATGGTTTATGTGGACTCCAGCCGGCCGGAACTGGTAGAGGGCTTCACCAAAAAGACATTCACGGCCATGATCGAAGGCGTGGGGCCGGCTGCAGTGGGAGCAGGAATAATTGAAAAGCAGGATTTTGAGGCAGGAGTGAGGGATCTGTATAGGACGGCGGAGGATGACGGCGTCTTTTGCTACACCTTCTTTAAGGGCAGGGGGAGAAAGGATGCATGAGATGAATGATCCATTGAACTGCTGAAAATTCCCTTTTTCAGCTGCAAGCAGCAGGAGAAAGCCTATCAAAATCGGGCGAGAGAAGAAAAACAGAATAAATCAAAAAATTAAAAATATTTAAAAGTACACGGCATATCCCTGGTCTAGGTTAATGATCTTCAAGATGCCTCTCTGGAAGTACATGCTCTTGGGATAATTGAACTGGCCGTCATAGACCCTGATGTTATGCTCTTGGTTTCCCATCACTCGGAAGCTAAATTTGCCGTCCGGCGCATCTCCGGCTGTTCCCTCGGTTCCAATCAAGAGCCCATCTAGATAGACCTGATAGCCCCTCATGGTCGGCGACTGGATGGTCACAGGAGTGTCTCCGGATAAAGCAGGCTGAGTGGATTGGGACGGCCCGAGCATGGTGGGCAAGGGTGCAGTAGACGGTGGCGTGGAGGTGGCGGGAATTGCAGTGGTTTTTGCGGGCTGACCGAATCCTTCCACAATGGCACCGGTCTGGCCGAAGGCAGGCGGCATATCGGAGCCGGGCTGCATCTGTGATTCAGAGGGGGCCGTGGGTGGCTGGCTGATCACATCGATGATTATGGCATTGCTGGGCTGGTTATTGAGAACGAAGAGGATTATGTGTCGGCCCATCTTGTCCGCCAGGAAATTGAGGCTATTGTAGCCGGCAAAGAAATTAACCTGCTTGGCGGTTATCTTCTGGACGCCGGTCTCGTGTATCTGATAGTAATCCGCCTTTCCTCCCGCCGGCGCGAAGGCTATGAACTGCATTCCTGCTCCCTGGGGGACTATGGCATACTGGGACCAGTCCATGTGCTTCTGAATCCACAGCTCGTTGCCCCTGGCGGGGGATGTGGCCGACTGGTATGCTGTGAAGGCGATCTCCTTGCCACTGCCGAAGTAGAGCTTGCCCGGAAGCTTCTTGTTGATGTCGATCTTCACCGGGGCGAATCCGCCCGAGACAGGCGTGCTGGTGCTGATGTAGAACTGGGAGAAGAAGGAATAGGCGCTGCCGGCGTCCTCGAACTGGGGTCCGAACCACCCTTGGCTCAGTTCGCTCTCAGTTCCTCCGATCCCGAAGAGGCTTTCCACAAAGCTCTGGCTGAAAGCCCCCTCGCCCATATCCATGGACTGATCGGCAGCGAATTGATCTTCTGCGGGCTGCCCTCCCATGAACTGAGCCTCAAGGGACTGATCCAGGGGAAAGCCATCCGTCTCTGCCGCTCCTGACAATCCTGCGGAAAGGATCAGAGCCAGGAGACACAGGCATAAGCTATTGAATTTCATATACCACTCCTCATCGGATATCCTCCGCCGAGGTATTATTTAGATTTAAGTAGAGAATAAAGCAGTGTCATTATATTGGCAGCAGCAGGCGTTTCGTTCTTCTTTTGCAAGATTAAGCGCATCTATGAACCGTTGTGAACCATTCACATCCC
Organism: Methanothrix sp.; assembly: GCA_017994055.1. Classification (GTDB taxonomy): domain Archaea; phylum Halobacteriota; class Methanosarcinia; order Methanotrichales; family Methanotrichaceae; genus Methanothrix. The sequence continues at coordinate 1,255 of JAGOLL010000014.1, read as the reverse complement.
TTCTCAATTTATATCAAATACCCTTTTAAATTCCCAGTTGCAGCCTTCTCTCAGCCGATGCCGGATAGCCAGCCGGGCATGATCCGATAAAGGCAGCGCATTAACCGTGAAATAAAAATAAGTCAATTCAGCTTTCATATAAATTCAAGGGTGATTCAGTTGGAAATTAACAGCGGTGACACAGCATGGGTTTTGGTCTCAGTGGCCATGGTCATGCTCATGACCCCGGGCGTGGGCCTATTCTACGGCGGCCTTGTCCGAAGCAAGACCGTGGTCTCTATGATCGGCCTGTCCTTCCTGGCCTTTGCTATAGCCAGCATCCAGTGGGTCTTATTCGGCTACAGCCTCTCCTTCGGCACCGATGTGGCCGGGATCATAGGAGGCTTGAACTACTTTGCCCTCGGCGGCGTGGGCCTGGGAGCGGCTCCATTGGCGGCAAACCTGCCCCATCTCCTATATGTGGCCTTCCAGCTGGTCTTCGCTGCCGTGACCCTGGCCATCCTAACATCGGCGGTGGCGGAGAGGGTCAAGATCAGCTCCTTCATCGTGCTGGCCCTGCTCTGGACCACACTGGTCTATGATCCCCTGGCCCACTGGGTCTGGGCGGGAGGCTGGCTGGCTCGGATGGGGGCTCTCGACTTCGCCGGGGGCACGGTGGTCCACATCAGCTCCGGCTTCTCTGCTCTGGCCATTGCTCTGGTCATAGGTAAGAGGGTAGGCTACGGCTCCTATGTCATGGAGCCGCACAACATCCCCATGGCCATGATCGGAGCGGGGCTGCTCTGGTTCGGCTGGTTCGGCTTCAACGCCGGCTCCGCCCTGGGGGCCAATGCCCTGGCCGCCAACGCCTTGGTGGTGACCAACACCTCTGCCGCTGCCGGGGCCCTCACGTGGCTGTTCGCCAGCTGGCTGAAAGGAAAGCCCTCCGCATTGGGAATGGTGAGCGGCGGCATAGCCGGCCTGGTGGCTGTAACCCCTGCGGCGGGATATGTCGACGTGCCCGGCGCCATAGCCATTGGCGCGGTATCCGGCGTGATCTGCTATATGGCTCTGCTCTTCCGGGTGGGGCGGGGGCTGGATGAGAGCTGCGACGCCTGGGCGGTGCACGGCATGGGCGGGCTGTGGGGCGCTATTGCCACGGGCATATTCGCCACCACCTCCATAAACAGCTATGCCGGCCTGATTGAGGGCAGCTTCCATCAGCTCTCGGTGCAGATAATGGCCGCCGGAGCATCGGTGGTTTACGCCTTCATCA
>JAGOLL010000013.1:12485-41441 GCA_017994055.1 Methanothrix sp. | reverse complement strand
GATAATGACTGTCGTCTACCTGTGACCATGAGACAACCCAGATGCGGTACAGACGCCCGTTGCGAGGGTTACTGGACTGACTGCGGATACCCATCGGATGATGTGCCAGAGTTAGTATCGGGCGACAGCATACAATTATTCCTCACAGGATCGGAGATCGACAGCTTAATCTCTTTCTTTGCCCTTAAAGATCCTCGTGATCGGCCGGCTCATTACCCTGGAGGGCATAGATGGCTCGGGAAAGAGCACTGCCTTGCCGCATATCGCTCGCCGTATTGCCGAGAGTCAGCCGAAAAAGAGGATCGTCCTGACGGCTGAACCCACTTCTGGTGAGGTGGGACGCATCTTGAGGGCGGGGCTTAGAGAGGCCTCCGGGAAGGAGCGGACTTCCATTGCGGCGCGCATGAATGAGCTGTTCCTTTTTATGGCCGACCATGCTTGCCATCTGGACGAGATCGTTCTGCCTTCTTTAAATGACGGGGCTGTGGTTTTATCGGACCGATATGCTGACTCCACTGCTGCCTATCAGGGCGTAACCCTGCAGGGAGTTGTGCCCCATCCGGTCTCCTGGATCCAGGAGGTCTTCCGCCCCTGGAATGTCGTTCCGGATATGACCCTGCTCTTCCTTCTGGACCCCGAATCGGCATTGAAGAGGATCGGATCACGTCCCGGAAAAGAGAAGTTCGAGCATCTGGAGTTCCTGAGATCGGTGGACGAAAACTTCCGGAGCATGGCCTCAGGCGAAACGGGGCGGTTTGTTCTGATCGACGCGGCTCAGGATGAAGAGGCCGTGGCGAGGGATGCCACTAAGGCGGCCTTGGAGCTGCTCGGCAGATGATCTAGGACAGGGCGAGGCCAATAAGCTTCCTGGCCCAGGCCAGCTTTTTCTTCTTCCTGGGGGTGACGCTCTGGTCTTCAAAGTCGAAGCCGAGGAGATCAATAGACGCCGCGCCCATCTCCCGGGCCAGGAATACCGCCCGGTCCCCATCGGTGAAGCCTCCGAAGTTGTAGAGGCCCTCGGGGGGCCGGCACTGCACCGTGCCTAAGACCCTATCCAAAAGCGGCACATATCTCTTCAGAGCTTCCAGGTTATCCCCGTGAGCATGTACCACCACCAGTGAGCCCATTTGATTGGCCTCTAAGATGGCCGGAAAAGGACCATCCAGGTCGGTTACCACTATCGCAGGCAGAATGCCACCCTCCAGAAGAGCGACTGTAGCACCGTCCGCTGCCAGGAAGACGGCATCATCCGCTTGAGATCGCTCCAGCTCCCGGGCCAGGCAGGGGGCATTGCCGCATACAATCGCCCTTCTCCCGGCCAGCAACTCCCCAGCAGCCGAAAGCGGGCTGTCTCTCCCTTGCAGAAGCTCTCTCAGAAGATCTGCCGCCTCCTCATCCCTGCGGCGGGAGAAGCCGAAGTCCTCCAGAATAGACTGGTACAAGGGCTCCCAGGTCTCAAATAGCATGCAAAGGCATAGATCTGCCCGGCCTTATAGTGCTTTCCTGTGAAACAATAAACACTCTTTCAAAATAGTATTTTGCAGATGTTGAGAAAAAGAAGGAGAAAAGGGGCTAGCCCCTTTCTCAGTAGACTCTTGGGAACTGGGCTGCTGTTGGTGCCTTGAAGCAGGTGCAGTCAAAGACGCCGGTTGCCGACTTGAATACCTTCTTGTCCAGTGGGTTCATGTCGTCAAAGCCTGCGAAGCAGCAGGGCAGCCAATCGTCCTTCTTGCAGACTACGTGGTAGGGCACCTCGAGGGTCATGTTCTTCTCGATGTGATAGGTTCCCCAGTAATCCTCATCTATCTCAATGGCTGGATCCTTCCACATAGCCTTTCTGGCAGACAGGTCATCAAAGCTTGTTAGCAATTCAGATATATCATTTGGCTGCCGTCCTGAATAGTTATCACTTTTCAGCATCTTTCCGACGAACTGATCATTGGCCTGCAATACGCCGATATGGACCTTGCCGTCGGTAACATCCTCATTGACCTTCATCTGAGTGTATCCCACAGTCAGGATCTCCGGGTCGTAGGTGTAGTTGATCTTGTCCTTGACCACCAGGTCCAACTCCTTATCTATGGCATGGGCATACTCGATCTCATGAACCATGCTGGTTCCGGCAAAGTAGTTCTTGGCCTCGGTCCTCTCCTTGAGCAGGGAGCTGTAGTCCAGGGGATTTGCGGCATAGTAGCCCGTTCCAACTGCAATCCTCATGGGTGCATATACCATGGCCACATCCTCTTTGAACTGGATGCAGTCCTGATAGTGGTCGAAGTAGTCAGAGTAGACATTATGAGTCTTCTCCGTCACATGCTGCCAGGTCAAGGTGGCATCGCTGTCCAGTGAGCCGGAGCCGTGAGCATAGTTCTTCATCATTGTCGCTCCGGCCTTGGCATAGATATAGCTCATATGATAGCCGTTACCCTGTACGCTCTGCTCAAAATTGAATGTGGCGTTGGACACAGAGTAGCCATTAGGATACTTGGCGCTTGCTGGATAAGTCGGCCCAGTCCATGCCACTGAATTTCCGATAAGAGCAACTAAAACCATTGCTATAGATGCTGCTAGTATAGCCTTTTTCAGATCAATCCCTCCGTTTAAAGCGAATAACCTTATTCTGCTTGGTGACTCTGGTTTAACTTGGTCAACTCACCTATTTTAACCTGTTGATTGCCTTTTTGATAAAGACCTGTGCCTCTCTTACAATCCTGCAGCCAGATTATATTCAGTTCATCAAATGGCCCCGCAAGGTCGATCCGGGAAGATGGAGTCTAACCAAAAGCTTAATACGTAAGGGCTTTCTCGATATACACTGGCATGCTGGCTTCTCTAGATCACATGAAAAGGCTGTCTTTTGATCGTAACCACTGCATTGAAATGCCGCCTTTAAAGCAGAGAATAGAATCCAATCGATAATTATATCGCGACAGACATTGATCCTGGGAGCCCGGATAGAGCATGTAAAAACCCCACAGGTATAGTGCAAAAGTGAAGCACTTCGCCACCCAGGCGAAGGGTTCCCGGGTTTTTTGGCTCCAAAGCGGGGCCAAACCCCAGCCGAGGGCTGGAACAGGAGGACAAACGGGGGATGCTGGCAGAACTGGAAGATAAGAGAGGCAAACTCAGACAGGAGTCCCTTGCCTTTAAGGACAGGCGCAGCCAATTGAATGCCGAGGCGAGCAAATGGGCCGCCAAACGCAATGAGCTCAACAAGGCCACCAAAGAGCTGATCGACAAGGCCCAGGAGCTGAAGAAGCTGCGGGATGAGAACAACAAGAATGTTGCCGAGTCCAAGAAGTTCAGGGATGAGTACAACGAGAAGACAAACCAGCTCTATGCAAGAATAGACGATATCCGGAAGAAGTACAACCTCACCGGAGAGCGCTCCATCAGGGATCTGCGTCGGGAGATAGATCACCTGGAGTTCCGGCAGCAGACCGAGGTCTTGACCCCGGATAAGGAGAAGCAACTGGTGGACAAGATTGCATCCTTGCATGCTGAGTTCAAGGGCAGGAAAGAGCAGCTGGAGAAGAACGATGAGCTGCGCAAGCTCCTGGACGAGGCACAGGCTCTCCGAGATCAGGCATCCAAGTACCACGATGAGGTCACCAAGTATGCCGAGCTGGCCCAGGAATACCACGATCAGATGATCGCCACCTTCAAGGAAGCCGATCAGACCCGCGCCGAGGCTGATGCTGCCCATAAGGAATTCGTCAAGGCCCAGGAGGCAGCCGACGAGCAGCACAAGGAGTTCATCCGCACCCAGCGAGAGGTTCGCGACTTCGAGAAGGTCATTGTGGGACTGAAGAAGAAAAATAGGGATATCAAAGAAGATCGCGCCAAAGAGGTTGCCAAGCGCGAGGCCGAAGAGATCCTGACCCACTTCCGGCAGGGCGAGAAGCTGAATACAGCCGACTTGCTCAGGCTACAGCGCGCCGGCCTGGTTTGATTTGCTTAAAATTCCCATTTGAGGGCAGCGAGCCTGCCCCTTCTCAGATTTTAATTAATTTTTGGCCTTAGCTTAAGCTGTACAAGGCCAAGCGGCAAGGGTCCATTGAGCCATGGTGATCCGAGATCGTCTGGGTGGAATGGTCTGAAGAAATGAGCCATAGAAGATGTCGATGGAAAATAGCATTTGACATTTCATAGAAAACGGGCCACTGAGGATCAATGGCATAAAGATCTGATTCACGGCCGACTCAAGACCGCAAGCTTTTAAACTTGCTCATCAGATCAGAAAATGATGAATGAGATTCGCCTGCTCTTAGGAAAGCCGGCTACCAAGGAGCGAGGTCGGCTGATCAAGGCGATAAAGGATCTGCAATCCCGACACGGATTGATTGCCCAGGCTCTGGATGCCCGCCTGGTGGTCAGCGAGAGGCATATTCATTTTGCAGTGCATAAGGCTCTCTCTGCCTTCTCCGATGGCAGGAATATAGCCAATGATGCGGCAATGGAGATCATGCGTTACGCCTCGGGGGAGAGGCAGATAGAGAGAGCCCTGGTTATGGGGGTCTCAGATCAAACCCGTAGGATTGCACTGATATTGGCAAAGACGGATGGGAAGGCAAGCTGGCCTGATGACCGAGAGATCTGCCAGATCATTGAGGTGGATGGCTGTGGCTGCTCCTCCGATCCCGGAGCAGTCAAGGATATCTTTCACATCTCCTCCCAAGAGCTAGAGGCAGTGGGCGAAGAGAGGATAGAAGATCTGGTTATTGAAAGGGTAGCATTGGTGGAGACATATCGATAAACCATAAGCAAGGATGAGTTGGAGCATGAAAGAAGAATTCTACACCGAGAAGCGTTGGCTCAATTGGATGAATAAGGTAAAGGACAGCAACTTCCGTCTCTCTGAAGCAGAGGACAAGAACTCCGGAGCCGTCTTCATATATATAATGGACGACGTGGTGCTGGCCTGCCTCAAGGTCATGGCCCGGGTGGAGAGAGAGATCTTGACCCCTGAAGAGGCTATGGCCGAGATCGCTGCCATCAGATCCATAGTCTTTGCCGAGCATGAGTCTCTGGGAGAGGATGCCGATCTGATGATCGAGTCCCTTAAAACATCTCTTGCTGCCGTATTTGTCTCCAGCCAGCGCTATATCACCGGGAGCTATGACCGAGAGATCAGCATGGATGAGCTGATTGCCGGAGCCATTGAGGCGGAGAAGAAGGAGAACCTGGATCTGGCTTTCGACCTGCTCAGCCAGGTTGGAGCCAGGGTGATTGGAGGAGAGAGCCTGCCGGAGATCGGCGAGATGCCCTACTGCATGACCGCTGAGCTCATGGACGGAATAGATGCCATATCCGCAGCAATGCTGGGAGATGACAGCTACAAGGACGATGACGGATCGGATGATGCCGGCGAGGGAGATTAGCTCAGGGCGAACGGCTCGATTTATGCGCCGGGAGAAGATGGAGATGTGGATCGGCTCAAGATGAATTTGCTACTCTCGCTCCAATCCCCGATCGCCTGGAAGATGATTGACTGAACTATCTGGTTATTACCTCGATTCCATCTTTTAATATCAAGACGGTATGCTCGGCCTGAGAGACCAGAGTTCCCTCTACCTCCCAAAGCACAGGGTATCTGTGCACCGCACCGCTGCGAAGCAGTTGCATCAAGGCATATTCCGACCTGTCGCCTTTCAGCCATCTTCGGGCGAAGGGCAGGGTCCTGTAATTGTCCATGATCTCCTTTAGTAGTGAGCGCGCCGCAGCCAGCCGCACCGGTCGGGAGCCGGAGAGGCCGTAGATCTCATTGACCGGCCCCTCGCTGATCCTGCCCGAGCCGTCGGTGGCAAAGGGCTCGATGGCGATCACATCGCCCGGCTTGAGCACAGTTCCCCTCTCCATTGCCCGGTTTGGTATGGCGGGATGATCATGGGCCTGATACCTGGAGAGACCGTGGCCGGTCAGGTTATAAACCGGCCGGTATCCGTAGCCGGTAATGGTCTCCTCTATGGCTTTGCCGATCTCGGCCGTATCTATTCCCGGCCCGATTATCTCCAAGGCTGCATCCAGTGCCGCCCGGGAGGCCTGTACCAGCTTATCATGGCCGCTGAGGTCAACGGTCATTGCCGCATCGGCGATGTAGCCATCCACATGCACCCCTATGTCCAGCTTGACCATATTCTCTTCAAAGGTGCTGGGATCAGCCGGAGCAGGAGTATAGTGAGCCGCAATTCTGTCCAGGGAGATATTGCAGGGAAAGGCGGGCTGGCCTCCTCTGCTTTTGATGGCCTCTTCTACAAACTCGGCCACCTCCAGCAGCGATGCTCCCGTCTTCACCCTGGGCCCGGCCTCGGCCATGACCTGGGATAAAATCCGCCCCGCCGTTCTGTACTTCTCAAGAATATCAGCTTCCATCATTTCCGCTTCCATAGTGAACACCTCAGACCACCAGCTTTCTCTGCAAACGGGTCAGGTTATGGCAGCCGTCTTTTTCTACCACCACCAGATCCTCCAGCCGGACGCCTCCCAGATCCGGATAATAGAGGCCCGGCTCTACTGTCACCACCTGACCGCTCTTGAGAGTGGCCTCTCCCGCTTCCCCAAGAGACGGCCTCTCATGGACCTCCAGGCCCACCCCGTGCCCGGTGGAGTGGGTGAAGCCGCAGCCTTCTCTCTCCGGATACCCCTGCGCCTGGAATACGTCTGATACCCTCCGGTGCGCCTCGGATCCAGTAGCCCCCTCTCGCACTGCCTGCAGGCCCGCCTTCTGAGCCATCTCCACCGCCCGATACATCTCCACAACCTCGGAGGATGCCTCGCCCTTGAGAACCGTACGGGTCATATCCGAAAAGTATCTGCTGCTCTTCGATCTGGGGAAGATGTCGATGACTATGGGCGCATTAGCTGGAAGCGGCCCCTCACCCCGGGCATGGGGATCGGCTGCCTGCCTCCCTCCCGCCACAATGGTGTCCACCGCCTCGCAGCCGTCTTCCAGCAGGGAGATATCAATGGCCCGGCGAATCCCCTCTGATGTAAGAGGCTCATCCCGCCGGTAGAGGATCTCGCCCCGCACATCAGAGCCAGCAATCAGGCGTACCGCTCTTCGCATGGCCCTCTCGCAGGCCCTCTGGGTGAGGGCTATGGCCTCTAGCTCCTCAGGGCTCTTGATCTCTCTTTGGCGCGCCGCAGGGCTGTCCAGAATCTGGACACTGAGATCCTGTTCCAGGTACCAAAAGATTCCGGCGGGAAAATTGTGGGGCACACCCAGCCTCTTGACCGAGCAGCGGCCCAGAAACTCGGCCAAAACCAGGGAATAGGCCTCGTCCGGCCTCTTGCCCATCTTGAGCTTTTCCAGGAAATGAAACTCTGAGGTGCTCAGGACCCGGTCGGCAACGGACTCCTTTCTGGCCCGGCCCAGCTCCATGGATGAGACCAGGAGGGTGGTCTTCTCCCCCGCCAGCAGGGCGAACCTGTCCCCGGCCAGAAAACGGGAGAGATAATACATATCCGCATCGCCGTAGCTTTCGCCTACATAAAGAAAGCCGTCCAGGCCGTTTTGATCCAGAAAAGCGGACAGATGGCCGGGCACAAAAAGCTACCTGCCGATGGCGGAGGTGATCTGGGAGACGAAGCCCTTCACATCCTGGCTTTTCTCCACCGCCGTGCCGGTCACAATCAGGTCCGCTCCGGCCGCCGCCAGCTCGGCCGCGGCTGCTCCGTCCCTGATGCCACCCCCGGCTATGAGAAGAACATCACCCAGGAGCCTCTTGACCAGAGAGACCATGGCCAGCGGCACAGGTGCGTCTGCCCCCGAGCCGGCTTCCAGGTAGACCAGCCTCATGCCCATGAACTTGGCCGCCAGGGCATAGGCCGCCGCCAGCTCCGGCTTCTTTCGCGGTATCAGCCGGGCGTCTCCCACATACCCCACCGTGCCGCCCGGCTCGATGATGATATAGGCCATGGGAATCGGCTCCAGGCCGTAGCGCAAAACCAGTGGTGCCCCAAGGGCCTGGTTTTCGATTAAATAGGACGGAGAGCGGGAGTTGAGCAGGCTCATGAAGAAGACGGCATCGGCGTTCTCGCACAGCCCGGCCACGCTGCTGGGAAAGAGGATCACCGGCAGATCGGTCTGCTCCTTGATCCTGGCCACGGTCTGGTGAAGAAGAACTCCCGCCGCGCCTACCGAGCCGCCCACCATGATGGCATCGGTGCCCCCATCCGCTGCCGCCCGGGCCATAGCCCCCGCCTGGTCCGGACTCTGGGAGTCGGGATCGATCAGGGTGAGATGCCCGGCTCCGCGCTCTGCCGCCCGGGCCAGGAGCAGTTCGACCCTGCCCCTCTCAAATGTCATTTAAGCGGTCTTGTTTTCCTTGGATTTCATTCTCAATCCCTCGTACCCGCACTTGCGGCAGCGGGTAGCTCTCACGGGATTTCTGGCGTTGCAGCGCATGCATATCTTGAGATTCAAGATTCTCTTTTCTGCTTCTGGAAATCTAGCCATAATTCTATCGCCTTTTTCTGAATTTGATTAGCGCCGGGGTTGGGATTTTCCTGGCCGAGCTATAGCGCCCTGCCATTTTGAACCCAAGCGTCCCTGGAAGGGACAACAGGTCTCGAGCCTGCCGCGTTTGAACTCCCGCGGCATCCTTTCCGCGGAAATTGTCCGCTCTGCCACCCCGGCTTACCTCACAGTCCGTCTAACCCATGCTTTATATCTGTTGCTCCTCAGTTTAGCCCGACATTCAGGTGTTGTTATGTCTTTAAGAGATGAAGCATTAGAGTTTCACAGGGCGTCCGGGGGCAAGATTGCCATACATAGCAAGGTCCCCTGCGCCACGGTAAAAGATCTCTCCCTGGCTTACACTCCCGGCGTAGCCGAGCCCTGCCGCGAGATTGAGAAAAGCCCCAACGATGTCTATCAATACACGTCCAAAGGACATTTGGTTGCCGTGGTGACAGACGGAACCGCAGTTCTGGGTTTAGGAGACATAGGGCCCCTGGCCTCCCTTCCGGTGATGGAGGGAAAGGCCATACTCTTCAAGAACTTTGCCGGAATCGATGCCTTTCCCATAGCGGTCAACTCCAAGGACCCGTCGGTCATAGTGGATACCGTAGCCGCTATTGAGCCTGTCTTCGGTGGGATCAACCTGGAGGATATCAGCGCTCCCCGCTGCTTCGAGGTGGAGGAGCGGCTCAAGAAAGCCCTCAACATCCCCGTCTTTCACGATGACCAGCACGGCACGGCGGTGGTGGCCCTGGCCGCTTTGATCAATGCCCTCAAGCTGGTAAAAAAGAGCTTTTCGGAGATTCGCGTGGCGGTGAGCGGCGCGGGAGCGGCAGGCATTGCTGTTACCCGCTTTCTCTATAGCTTCGGAGCCAGGGATGTCATCCTCTGCGACAGCCGGGGAGTGATCCATCCCGGCCGGTCCGATCTCAATGAAGCAAAAGAAAGGATCGCCAGAGAGACCAACCCGCGTCAGATAAAAGGCAGCCTGGCCGATGCTCTGAAGGGAGCGGATGTATTCCTGGGCCTCTCTGTGGCCGGAATAGTCTCGCAGGAGATGGTAGAGAGCATGGCCGAGGATGCCATAGTCTTTGCCATGGCCAATCCCGATCCAGAGATCATGCCCCATCTGGCATTGCAGGCCGGAGCCAGGGTGGTGGCCACGGGAAGGTCGGACTTCCCCAATCAGGTCAACAATGTCCTGGGTTTTCCGGGCATATTCCGGGGGGCTCTGGATGTGAGGGCCTCGGACATAAACGAGCCCATGAAGGTGGCCGCCTCCCGGGCCATAGCCGCTCTGGCAGAGCCGGTCTCTGAGGACAAGATCATTCCCTCACCCCTGGACCAGAGAGTGGTGCCCGCTGTGGCCGAGGCCGTGGCCAGAGCGGCCATAGAGAGCGGCGTAGCGCGACTGATTCTGGACCCGTCCGAGGTGGGCCGGAGGGCTGAGGCCGTGGTTCGGTCCCTGCCCAAAGAGGCCTGTTAGCCTCAGACAATCCTCATTTTAGCTTGCGCCAGATCGGCCATCCTGGCAGATACCTTCCGAGAGGCTTTTTCCAGGATCCCAGAGGCCCTCTGGCCGGCAGCTTTCTTGAGGGTCACTGTCTTTGCCGCCGACCAGGGCGACTGTGCGCCGCTGCTGTCCGTGGCCTGGACCCGGACGCCATATGCTCCTGCATGGGGCCAGGCATGTGAGGCGCGGGCGGAAAGGCCCGATGTCCGCAAATCGGTAGTGGTAGTCTGGCCGTCTCCCCAGTCAAAGGTATAAGAGAGGGGATCGCGGTTGGGATCAGAGGCATATGCGGTAAAAGCATAGCTGATGCCGGCCTGGCCGCTGTAGATTCCCGCCGGAGTGGATGGTCTATTGGGCGGGCTGTTTACTTTGCTGGAGCCGGAGATGCTGACGCCGAAAGGCTCTGACCAGCCTGAGTAGGCACCCCTGCTGTCCATGGCCATAGCCTTTACCTGGTAGGCCCCTTCCCCTTTCCAGATGTGATTTCCCTTACCCGTGGAAGAGGCGGAAAGCGGCGTCTTGGTGGTGGTGCCGTCTCCCCAGTCGAAGGCAAAGAGGAACTGGTCGCCGTCGGCATCCTTTGAGGTGGCAGTATAGCTCAGGATCTTGCCCGCATATCCCTGAGCCGGGCCCTGAACGGCGGAAGGCGTCTGGGGAGGGCTGTTCTGGCCGGCATCATAGCTCATGTCCAGGGTCATCCAGTAGAAGGCGTATCCCAGGCCAGTGTAGGAGCAATTGTAGTTCATGTCCATGGCCACCCGGAAGAGGCCTGCGGGCCGACCAGGCGTATCCCCCCAGCTGTTTAGCATGATCCAGTAGCGGTTATTGGGATCGGTGTCATTGTAGCCCAGGCAGAGAACGGCATGGCCTCCTCCGCTCTGATAGCTGTAGGTTCTGCCGCAGGCATAATCCGGCCTCCAGAGGGCAGTCTCCGGCTTGCTGCCCCAGAACTCTTGAAAATTGCTCCAGGAGGCTGCATCGGGCAGGAAGAATCCGAACCATATGGCTTTGCCCTGCAAAAGCACACCCTTGATGTTGGCAATAGCCTGCTCCTGAGGGAGGCCCTGCGTGGGGATTCGGCTGGAGGATATGGACGCCACTTCATAGCTGGGGCTTGCTGATATCTTATAAGCCGGCAAAGCGGAGCAGCTGCCGCAGCTCCTGGATCCATCCTGGTAATGGGCATTGGCATTGGACCAGGGGACTATAATCTTCTTAACTTTGTAGAAGCTGGCCAGGTTATCCAGCCAGCCGCCACAGCAGGCGGCATTGCTCCCGCAGCCGCCGTTGTAATTCGAGTCCAAGAACTGGACAGAAAAACGATCAGATTTCTTCATCTGCCGGGCGTAATCTATCTCCATTACCCCCGTGCCGGCCCAGGCCCAGCAGTTGCCGCACATTCCCTGATCCCTCTCCGAGGCATTGTACTTGAGCTGGCCCAGAAGGCTGAATGATTTGGGTGGCGCGGCGGCTATCATGGCGGCAGTCTCAGGGATGACCACAGCTTTGGGCGAGGCGCTGTACTGGCTGGTCCATAAGGCCGCCTCCTCCGGAGCAGGGCGCATGAGTGGATGCGCCCTGAGGATCCGGGCGGCAAGAGGATGGGCGGAAGCAAATCCGAAATCGAGGCCGGAGCCGGGCATGTCGTCCAGGGTGATCTCATAGTATCCTCTCCCCGGTGCGGTCTGGCTGCTTCCTGCCACCGGGCCAGCCTCCAGCCTGTAGACTCCCGGCGAGAGATTGGGGAATATGTATTGCCCTTCCCCGTCGGTGAGAGAATTGGCCTGGAGCAGGCCGCCCTGCATCAGGCGGACGGTCACATTGGCCAGGCCGGTCTCATTGGCCGAGAAAAATCTGTCCCCATTGCCGTCCAGGTAGGCAGTTCCCTCCAGGAAGAGGAGAGGATCGTCGGCTGAGGGCGATAGATCATATGAGGGCGAGGCGGAAGAAAATGAGATAATCAATATCTGCAGGCCAATGAGCAGAGACAACTTTCCCGGCATCATTCTAACACACCAAATATATTAAGTGTGATTGAGAATATAAATCTTTGGAAATTTTCAGGATAAGTAGTAGTGTCTCTTGTCCGGCTCGCGCCAGAAAAAAAGAGCATCTATGGCTGGCCACTGCTATTCGGACTGGCTTAAATATTCCTTCACCGCCTGGGTCACATCTGCCGTGCGGAAGCTTCCGCCCAGGTCGGGAGTGTGCACCTTTGCCTCCAGGCTCTTTTGAACCGCCTCCTCCATGCGCCGGGCCGTCTTCTTCTCTCCCAGCCAGTCCATCATCATCGCCGCGCTGCGTATGGCTCCGATGGGATTGGCTATGCCCTTTCCGGCGATGTCCGGGGCACTGCCGTGAATGGGCTCGAAGAGAGCCATGCTCCGGCCCAGGTTGGCGCTGGCGCACAGGCCAAGGCTGCCGAGAATGCCTGCCGCCTCATCGCTGAGGATATCTCCGAAGAGGTTGGTGGTGACCATGACATCAAAGCGCCTGGGATTGATCACCAGATTGTAGGCGGCGGCATCAACCAGCATATCCTCATAGTCTACCCCCCGCCGCTCGGCCGTCCTGCGGCAGCTCTCCAGAAAGAGCAGGTCGCTTTTGAGCACATTGGACTTATGGATTATGGTCAGCTTTCGCCGGCCTGCGGCAAGATCGCAGGCCTTCTCTGCTATCCTCTCCGAGCCGCGCCTGGTGACCACTCTTACTGTGCGCGACTCATCCTGCCCCAGCTCCTCCAATCCGGAATAAAGGCCCTCGGTGTTCTCCCGCACGATGATAAAATCCAGATCGCGGCTGGAAAAGGGCCGGATGTTGGCATAGAGGTCCAGCTCTCGTCGCATGCGCAGCAGAACGCTCCTGTAATTGGGATCGGACGGAGTGGTAATAGCCCCAAAGAGAATGCAGTCGCACCCTTTAATGGTCTCCATATCCTCGTCGCTCATGGCCAGGCCCGTTTTCTTCCAGCGGGACAGGCCAATCTCCAGAGGAACCTTCTCAAAACGCGCCCCTGCTGCCTGCAGCACCTCCAGAGCGCTTTCCACTACCTCCGGGCCTATGCCGTCCCCGGGGATCACTGCGATCTTCTTAGATCCTCTACCAGACACCTCACCGCCTCCGCTATTTTATCCGGGCCATCTCCCCAGTGCACTGCCATTCCCGGCTGACCATTCTTGGCTGTCCTGCCCCGCCGCTCAGATCGGCAGCAGCGGGTGAGGAAGGGCCTCTCCGGCCGCAGGGCCTCCTCCTGGCTGTGTAGGGGGCAGATATTGACAAAGTCATGCTCCCGATCAGGATATTTGCTCAGGAATATCTCCCGGGAGACCTCGCAGCCCACTATGCGGGGGCGCGGGTGCGCCACCGGGTCGGCATCCAGAGTAGGGGCGAGGCCGGAGGCCCGGCAGGGATAATAAATGCCGTCCCCGGAGAAACGGCGCAGGTCCAGGATGCGGGGCAGAAAGCGAACTGCTAGATCCCCCAGCATGCCGCAGGCCTCCAGCCTCTGAAGAGAGTAAACCAGCCAGGGGGGATTGGGAGGGGAGACATCCAGGACCTCTATCTCCAGGATTGCCGCCGGATCGGGATCCTTGACAAAGGTGATGTGCTCATCCGGGCCTTGGAAGACCACAGTATTGGCCTTGCCGTCCCGGCATATCTCTCCAGCCAGATCTATGAGCAGGGTGCGGTTTCTGGTGTCGACGACCTTGGAGTAAAAGGCGATCTCCTCGCCGCTGGCTAAAAGCTGCAGAGCCTTGGCCTCTCTCATGAAGCCGCTGCCTTGACTTTCCACCTTATAAAGGCGCGGCCCTTCCCTGCTGATGATATACTCCGTGGAGAAGTAAACCGGCTCGCCTCTGCTCTCGCGGTCCTTGATTCCCACGAACTTGTAGTCTTCCGGAAAGATCATGCCAGCCCTTTCTTTTTTCGGCGATGAGCCACCAGGCCGCCGTCATCCAGGATCGCTCTTAGAAAATCAGGAAGTCGGCTGCCTTGGTAGACCCGGCCCTCCACCCTCACCAGGCCCTCCGCCAGGTCCACCTCCACATTATCCCCTTTCCGGCAGTCCACATCGGCCTCGATCAGGGCCAGGCCCACATTGATGGCATTTCTATAGAAGATGCGGGCAAAGGAGCGGGCCACCACGGCGGATACGCCGGCGCCTTTCAGAGCCAGAGGAGCCTGCTCCCGGGAAGAGCCGCAGCCGAAGTTCCTGCCGGCCACAATCACATCGCCCTGCTGCACCAGGCCCGCAAAATCCGGATCGCAGCCCTCCATAGCGTGCTCCGCCCAGAGCCGAGGATCCTTGGTGCGCAGATACTTGCCGGGAATGATCACATCAGTGTCAATGTCGTCTCCGTAGATCCAAGCCTTGCCCCTGATCATATCTCCTGACTCTGTCAATGGGGGCATAATATACTTTGCCTGGGCCTGGGAGACCGCTCACTGCGCTTGCATTAGCCCGGCGGCTATTAAGGCTGAAAACCAAAATCGGTTGACCTATAGCGTCTCCGGCTCGACCTCATGCTTAAAGGAGAGCCTTACCCTGGCCCGGTACTCCATAATTCCACCATCGGAGAGGCGGATGTCCATCTTGGCCACCTCGACAATCCTCATATTGGTCAGATTCAGGCCAGCCGTATTCACCGCATTGCCCACCGCATCTTCCCATCCCTCGGTGGAGGTTCCCACCAGATCGATGAAATTATAGACGCTATTGCCAATGGCCTCTTCCATACTAGATACTACTCCTTTCTCCTTGATATATTTTCTTAAACTCTAAAAAATTCATCTCGCAGCTTCCAGACGGCCTGCATGTTCAGATCTTCGCCCTGGAAGATGATCTGGCGGCTCTTCTTGTCTTTTCGGTCTTTGAGGTAGCGGGTCACATTCAT
This sequence comes from Methanothrix sp., assembly GCA_017994055.1. GTDB lineage: Archaea > Halobacteriota > Methanosarcinia > Methanotrichales > Methanotrichaceae > Methanothrix. The sequence continues at coordinate 26,572 of JAGOLL010000013.1, read as the reverse complement.
CCAGCGGATGGCTTCCTCGCCGGTTCGCTCGTCGCTCTGGCGTATCACCAGGTAGACATCCACGGGCTGGCTCATCCAGTATTCCAGGTGCCTGTCCTCTCTTGCCTCGAAGATCTCCCGGCCGTTCTTCCGCCGCATATCACATCGAAGTCTAAGTCCGAAAAACTATATACCTACCTGAATTAGAAACTTTGTCCTATGAGAAGAGGTATTATAATAATTTGCGTGTCTATATTTATGCTAGCTTTTGGTGCCACGTGTGAGCCTACTATGCATGATGTCGGACCATACACCGTATCTGTAGATGCAGGGAGAAATGTTAGCTGGTCAACTCAGGATCCGAAAGAACTAGAATTGGCAGGTCAAAAGATCATCATGTATTCGTTAGACGGTTATGTCGATGCTCCCATAGGGGAAAATCACTTTACTGTTGTTATTATTGATTTCGAATCCGAACTAAGCCAAGACGAAATTAATGCAGCACGTGCCACTGAAAATATGACTGCTAGTGTTAAAAATTCCATGATATTGATAGGCTCTGAGCCAATTTCAATTTCACCAAGAATCTTTGATGGTTACCAAGGCATGATAGGCGTATCATATTGGGGCATAGTTCGAGAAACTCTATTTGAAGGTCAATGGCTTACGAACAGCTCTATCATCACCGTCACTTCAAGCATCCGATGGGGAGAAGGAACACAACAGATATTCGATTCAATTCATATCATAGAAAAAGGAAAATAGCTAGCATGGTGGCAATCGCTGGGAATAAAGTCTCATAGTTGGGCCTGCTGCTGGCCAGCATTGGCAGTATCGCGGAAGATAACCGTGCTCCGCTCCAGAGCCACCCAATCCGAGCCCAATGCTGCAGGCGAGAGGCAGAGCACCTGCACCCGGGCCGCCTCCAGGCTGCGCTCAATGGCCAGGTAGATGTCATCACCCGGCTTAATGACCCAGTCATCCAGCCACACCCGCAGCCCGGCCTCTTTCAGCCGCTTTGCCAAGGCGCGCACCCGCGGCTTGTCCTGCCGGTTGTGGCTTAGAAACACATCATAGGTGAAGCTGTCTGCCATTCCCAATGCCTCAGCTTTTGCATGATGCCGGATCACTTAATTAAGTTTCTCCATTGCTGGTCCGGGAGCGAAATATCATTCCCGTCTGCCTGAATCAGGGGAGAACCGGCTAGAATATTCAGGACCCGGTAGCTCTAGCCGGGAAGACCTACATTAAAAGGCTCAGGATCTGAGCCGGAAAGCCAATCATGGCTGGCAGCCTAAAAATAGGTCTGGCTTATCTTCAGATCTCCAGTCGATCATGGCTAAATCAAAATGGCATCTTCTCCCACTGGCCGAGGTCAGGACAGCCGGAGAAGGCCTGAAAAAATGATCTTATGATTCTACTCTGGCTTAGCCTCTTCCCGCTCCTCACTCTCCGCCTTCTCCTCTTGCTTTTTCTTGCCCCTGCCCATAGCCAGCAAGGAAGCCTTGGCCTGGATCCTGGCCAGGGGATAGTCGTCCTTGGCCACCTTCTCCAGTGCCTCTATGGCCCTGTTGTCCTTGAGCTCTCCTATGATCCAGGCCGCGCCTGCGCGGACGTCCTTGTCCGCATCGGAGAGGGCCTCAATTATTCGCTCTGACGCCTGGTGGCCATAGGCGGCGATGGCCACCATGGCATTGCTCTTGACCAGATACTCCTCATCCTTTAGGGCCTCAATCAAAGCCTCCAGAGACTCGGAGATCTCCCGCCGGGAGAGGAGGATGATGGCATTGGAGCGCACCAGCATATGCTTGTCCTTGGTGGCAGCAATCAGCTTCTCTGTGGACCAGCTGGGATCGGGTAGAACCGCGGGCATGGATGGCGCTTCTGCTCCGCAGGTGGGACAGGCCTCCTCCATCATGGAACGGGTGACTATGGGAGTCGCCTTTCCTTCAGGTGCCTTCTCCTCGCTGGTTGATTCTTCTGCTTTATTTCCTTCTTCCATGCGCGCCTTCTTGGTTTTTATTCTACTTCAGCTTTTCCTAAGGCAAAGGCCCTCTTGTTTGCTTCCAGGAACCGAGGAGGCACAACCTGGGCTAAAGAGCACAACAGGTCATCCTGGGAGAGGGGGATGAAGCTGGATAGCGCCCCCAGCATCACCACATTCATGGCCTGGGCTGTGCCGGCTTTCCCCGCCAGGGCAATGGCATCAAGGTCCATCACCCGGCGGCAATGCTTTCTCAGGGCGGAGAGTATCTCCGCAACCGGCGGATATCTGGCCAGGCCGGCGGTGACAGTGGCCGGCAGCACCGGCCTGGTGTTGACCAGGGCTACTCCCTCCGGGGAGAGATACTGGGCGAAGCGCAGAGCCTCACCGGGCTCAAGGGCAACCAGCAGATCAGCGCTTCCCAGGCCGACCAGGGGAGAGAAGCTGCAGCCTATGCGGGTATGATTGATCACACTGCCCCCCCTCTGGGCCATGCCGTGGGTCTCCGCTCCGCACACCCTCTTTTCCGCCAGAACGGCAGCTTTACCGATGACATCGGATATCAATATCACACCCTGACCCCCCACCCCGACGATGACCAGGTCGCATTCGGATGTCCTCATAAGGCCACCTCCTCTATGGCCGAGGCAGGACATATGGCGGCACAGACTCCGCAGCCGGTGCAGAGCGAATTGATCCTGGCCCTCTCCCCCTCGAACTCTATGGCAGGGCAGCCGAAGTCGATGCATATCTTGCAGCCCTTGCACTCCTCGTTAACCTGAAGGGGCCTCAGCCGCTCGCCCTTCTTGCGGGCCTTGATCACACAGGCCCTCTGGGCTATGATCACCGAGAGGCCGGGATAGTCCCTGGCCCGCTCAAAGCTCTTTATAGTCTCATCCAGCCGGTAAGGGTCCACCGTCTCCACCAACCCGGCGCCTAATGCTTTGGCCAGCGCCTCCAGTGAAACCTGCACCGTGGGCTCCCCGGTGGCGGTAACGCCCGTTCCCGGATGAGGCTGGTGTCCGGTCATGGCCGTGGTGGAGTTGTCCAATATGGCCACAGTAATCCTGGCTTTATTGTAGGCGGCATTGAGAAGTCCGGTCATGCCGCCGTGCAGGAAGGTGGAGTCTCCCAGGCTGCAGCAGATGCTCGCCCCCTCATCGCCGTGCCGGATGCCGCTGGCCAGGGTGATGCTCGCCCCCATGCACAGGCAGGTGTCCACAGTGCCCATGTTCACCGCCATGGTATAGCAGCCTATATCGCTGGGGAAGATGGCATTCTTTCCGAAGGCCTTCTTCATGGCGTAATAGGTGGCCCGGTGGCTGCATCCGGGGCATAGCGAGGGCGGGCGGGGGGGCAGAATGCCGGTGTCGGGGACCTTTGCCGCCAGCCTCTCCGGCCGCTTCATCATCCGGGCTATGGCATTATGCACAGTGAGCAGGTCCAGCTCTCCATGGCGGGGTATAGAGTCCCCCTTTCCCAGGATCTCCAGGCCGGGATTGACCCTCCGAGCCAGCATCTTCACCTGCTCCTCTACCACCGGCTCCAGCTCCTCTATGACCATAACCCGGGACACATGCTCCAGCATCTGGCAGATCATTCTGCTTGGAAGGGGATATGTCCCCAATGTGAGCAGGGAAACCTCCTCATCCAGCTCGGCTATGGCCTCCTCGGCATACAGGCCAGCTATTCCCGAGGCGATTACTCCCGTCTTTCCTTTCAGGACCAGCCGGTTCCAGGGAGCGCCCTCCAGCTCCGCCTCGATCACCTTCTGTTTGGCCAGAAGATCGGCATGAAGCGGCCGGGCATGGACCGGCAGAGCCACCCGATGGGCCGGATCCTTTAGGAAATACCCCACCCCGGCGGGAGGCCGGATCTCCCCCACCTCCACATCGGAGCGGGAATGAGAGACCCGAGTGGTGGGCCGGAGCATGACCGGGATATTGAACTTCTCAGAAAGCTCAAAGGCATAGGCAGCCATCTCTTTGGCCTCGGCCGGATTCTTGGGATCGAGGCATGCAATGCCGGCGAACTGGGCATAGCGCCGGGAGTCCTGCTCATTTTGGGAGGAATGGCAATAGGGATCGTCGGCACAGATAACCACCAGTCCGGCTCCCACGCCGAGGTAGGCCAGGGTCATGAATGGGTCCGCGGCCACATTCAGCCCCACATGCTTCATGGTGGCTGCGGCCCGCCTGCCGACCCAGGAGGCTCCTGCCGCCACCTCCAGGGCTACCTTCTCATTCACCGACCATTCCACATGCAGCTTTGAATCGCCTTTCAGATCAACAACCGTCTCGATGATCTCCGAGGATGGGGTGCCGGGGTAGCCGGCGACAACCCCCACCCCTGCCTCCAAGAGGCCCCGGGCAATGGCTGCGTTTCCCAGAAGATATTCTCTCACCAGCGATCAACTCTCTGATATAATTTAAACTAGGTTCCATTTTCCAATGGTGATTGGCCTCTTCCCGGAGATAATTGTTTGGATGGAGGGGCAGAGCATACAGGCAGAGCAAAGCTAATTATGGCAGAGAAACAGAAAAACTGCAATGGGAAACTGGCAGGAAGACGAGGTTGGATCGGTTTACAATTATCTCTCTCCCGGCTGCCGCATCTGCCGGCAGGGTGCGGGGCTGGTGCTCTTCGTCACCGGCAGGTGTGAACGGAGCTGCTTTTACTGCCCTCTCTCCCAGGAGAGGCGGGGACAGGATATTGTCTTCGCCGATGAGATGAGGGTGGAGAAGATCTCAGACATCCTGGAGGAGGGGCGGGCCATAGATGCCCTGGGAACGGGAATCACCGGCGGCGAGCCTCTGGCCAAGCTCGACTACGTCCTGGAGTGCATCCGGTCACTCAAGGCTGCCTTTGGCAGGGAGCATCACATCCATCTCTACACCGGAATGCTGCCCGGCTGGGAGACCATGCAAAAGCTGCGGCAGGCGGGGCTGGATGAGATCCGGTTTCATCCTCCTCTAGAGCAGTGGTTCGATCCCGGTCCTCTGACACGGGCTCTGAGAGAGGCTAAAAGCCTGGGCCTATTGGCCGGGGTGGAGATCCCGGCCATTAAAATGGCTCCTGCCATCGTCCAGGCGATCAGAGACGCCGATGCCTTCCTCAATATCAATGAGCTGGAGTTCTCCGAGACCAATTATGCCGCCCTGGCGGCAGAGGGCTTCATGCCCGAGGAGCTGGGCTGCGGCGCTCTCGGAAGCGAGGAGATCGCCAGGCAGCATTTTCTGAAAGAGGATATCCGGGCCCATTACTGCCCCTCCCGGTTCAAGGATGCGGTGCAGCTCCGAGAGAGGCTGCTGCGCCGGGCTAGACGCACTGCCCGACCCTTTGATCATATCAGCCAGGAGGGAACCATAATCCACGGCACCATAGAAGGAGATTGCGGTGCAGCATTGCGAATTCTGGGAGATCTGGGCGTCCCCTCGGAGATGTATTGCCGCAGTGAGAGAGGAATAGACATTGCTGCCGCCATACTGGAGGATATAGCCGAGGATCTGAAGAGGATCGGTTGCGCCCTATGCCTGGTGGAGAGATATCCCTTCCAGGGCGGGATTGTGGTAGAGAGAATACATTTATAATCCTTAAATTCCTTGGTTGAGGGCGGTGATTTTGCCGGATGGAGAACGCAGAGGGAAGGATCCAGGAGAGGCTCAGGAACTATCTTAAGCGGGATGGAATTGGGATAAGAAAGGCGGTACTAAAGCTGTTTTTAAGCGATGGAGCTTATACTACCGAGGATGTCTTCACCTATCTGGCTAAGGAGGGCTTTGATGTCAGCTATCGGGGAGTCTCGGCCATGGTGGGACTGATGAACACCCGTCTGGGCATTCTGAGCATCGATGTCTCCGGGGACCACAATGTCTATTCTCTCAAGGGAGATCACAAGAGCGTGGTGAGATCGGTTCTGGAGAATTACTAAATCTCGTCTTGCCTTCCCAGATTCTATTACATAATTCCAATGGCTTCCCAATCTAATTGGGCGGCTCGCCTCTTTTCATCCTCTTCATATATTTGCCGAGCACAGAATCCGCCAGCAGGTTTATGCCTTTCAGGGCCAGGTGCACGCCCGGCCCGGCGGTCATCCTCTCCTGATAGAGGCGGTGCAGCTTTTTGAGGTGGCGCAGGTTGTACTCCAGGCACAGCCCCACCAGTTGCCAGTGCTCCGGAAGGGCATCCTGCCTGGAAAAGCCCTTGCTGCCGCCGAGCTTTGTATCGGCGATGGTGGTGAAAAAGAGAGGAAGCATGAGGCCGGTGTAGTCCATGAGCGACTCCACAAGCTCGGTGGTCTTGATCACATCCTCCGCCCTCTCTCCGGGCATGCCCAGGACCAGGCTGGCCACGGGCAGCCAGGACTCCTCGGCGAACAGACAGTAGCAGTCCCGCACTATCTGCGGCCAGTTCTCTATCTCCGCAGGACGGGCCTTATTGGGCATGTGCATCTTGAGGATGCGGCAGCTACCGCTTTCTATGCCGATCCAGGCGGACATGTGATTCTGGTCTGAGCCCACGCCCACAATTTCAGAGACCCTACGGAGAAGGTCCTGGTTCTGGTAGACCGAGGCCAGGCTGAGGTGAGACACATCTATGGTCTTCGGCTCAAGCTTCTTGACCGCTTTTACCAGGTCCAAGATCATCCTCTGATCAGGGCCGCTCTTGCCGTAGCCGTAGGAGAAGAAGTCCTCGCTGTGCAGGATGATATCCCTCTGGCCCGCTTCCAGATTCACCTCTACATCCTTCAGGATATTTTCCACCGGCCGGTGGCGCATGACCCTGTTGGTGGGAGAGCAGAATGCGCAGCCCCTCCAGCAGCCCCGTCCTATTTCCACAATGCCTCCTATGCTCGCCCCCCGGCAGGCGGGGATATCCTCTCCCGGCACAGCCCGGCCCCGAATGACGGGAGGCACTGTCTCCCCGGCCAGAATCTTCCGGCATATATCCGGAAAGTCGCTCTCACCCTCTCCGAGGTAGATGTGGTTTACATCCACATCCTCCCCCATGGCCTCCCAGGCGCCGTTTCCCCCCAGGACCACTCGGGGCCTGTATTTTTGGATCAGGGGATGGGAGAGCAGCTCCAGAAACTTGGAGCGGTTGAATGGCGGGCCCTGGCCGATGATATCCTCTATCTCCCGGACGGCGATCTTGCCCATGGGGTCGTCATGGGTTATGCCCACTACCTTTGTTTCCGGCCCTATGGCCCGATCCAGGTAGAGGGGATGGGCTACCATAACCTCATCCCGGGAGAAGCCCGCCTCCAGAAGGGCCGCCTCAACCTTGCGCATGCCGCAGGGGGCGATGGCAGCCGAGCCGTCCGGCCTGGCCGGAACGGGTGGGCAGAAGAACTTATGGAAGACGAAATCGGGCAGGGCTCTTTTGGGCATGATGGCGGCAAAGCCCAGCATCACCCCTCCGTGGTAGCTGCTCATCATGGTCTGGTCGCTGGTGAGGACTATCTTCTTGCCCTGCAATGGTGGCATTCTTCGCCCCATTGCGGCCCTGGAATATAACATTGTTGGAGACATTGTTGAAGAGGGCAGCCGAAGAAGAGCCGCTAAGGCAAAATGCTGGATAGCAGAGCCCAACAGGTTTTTATCGGATCGCCGATTTCATAAAACCGTGCAAGAGAAGTCGTTATCGGAGATCAACGAACGCATTCGCGACGGCAGCGCCCGAGTGGTAACAGCGGAGGAGATGCCCGATATAGTGGAGGAGTTGGGGCCGGGCGGAGCCGTGCGCGAGGTGGACGTGGTCACCACCGGAACCTTCGGGGCCATGTGCTCCTCAGGAGTCTTTCTCAATCTGGGACACAGCGATCCGCCCATCAAGATCAGCCGGGCGCTGCTGAACCGGGTAGAGGCCTATGGGGGCGTCGCCGCAGTAGATCTATTTCTGGGAGCCACCCAGCCCTCCGAGGACCGGGGGATTGAGTACGGCGGGGCTCACGTCATGGAGGACCTCATATCCGGAAAGCAGATCGAGGTGGAGGCCTTCGGCGCAGGGACAGACTGCTATCCTCAGATGGAGCTGGAGACCAGCCTGCGGCTGGAGGACTTCAACCAGGCCATCATGGTCAACCCCAGAAACGCCTACCAGCGTTACAATGCCGCTACCAATTCCTCCGACAGGACGGTTCACACCTACATGGGCACCCTGCTGCCGCGGCTGGGCAACATTCACTACAGCGGGGCGGGGGTCCTATCGCCCATATCCAATGATCCCAACTTCGATTACATTGGCGTGGGCACGCGCATCTTTCTGGCCGGGGCCCAGGGATTTGTCATGGGCGCCGGCACCCAGCATAACCCCCAGAACAATTTCTCCACCCTCATGGTCACCGGAGACATGAAGAAGATGAGCAGCCGCTTTCTAAGAGCGGCTACATTTCACAAGTACGGACCGAGCCTCTATCTGGGCATTGGAATTCCCATTCCCATTCTAAATGAGAGGCTGGCTAAAAGCACTGCCGTCAGGGATAGGGATATCTCCGTGCCGGTGGTGGACTACGGCGTTCCCCGGCGGGACCGGCCTTCATTGAAGATGGTCAGCTACGAGGACCTAAAGTCGGGCATTATAGACCTCAACGGAAAAGATGTCTCCACCTCATCTCTCTCCAGCTTCCTCATGGCCAGGGAGGTGGCGGCAGCCCTCAAGGAGCAGGTGGAGAAGGGAGAGTTCCTGCTAAGCGCTGCCGTGGAGCCGCTGCCGCGGCTGGGCAGCTCCCGGCCCATGAAGCAGACCAAGGAGTCGCCCAATGTGGTGGATGTTATGAGCCGGGATGTGGTCACAGTTGGCGAGGAGATCGAGGTGGAGGAGGCGGCCAAGCTGATTGTGAGCGGCCTGTTCGATCATCTGCCTGTGGTCTCCCGGGACGGACAATTGATGGGCATAATTACCGCCTGGGATATCTCCAAGGCAGTAGCAGGAGGAAAGCCTTCTCGCATTGGAGAGATCATGACCAAGCGGGTCTACTCGGTACGGTCCGATGAACCCATCGAGCTTGCCGCCCGCACCTTTGAGACCCACAGCATCTCGGCCATGCCCGTGGTGGACCGGGAGAACAGGGTGATAGGAATGATCACCAGCAATCACCTCTCCAGCCTGCTGGCCAGGAGGCGATAGAGATGAAGCTGATGCTGCATGTGGCTCCGGGAATTGTGCGCTATCCGGTCGTAGCCTCGGTCATTCTGGAGACCGGGGCGCTGGTCAATATCGAGAGGGCCAGCATCGATGCCGTGAGCGGAGAGATCGTATTAGAGGCACCCGCCGACAAATATCAGGAGGTAATAGAGGCCTTCGAGAGGCGGGGGGTCAAGGTCATGCCCCTGGAGATCCCCGTGGTCCGGGACGAGAACGAGTGCGTCCATTGCGGAGCCTGCGTCTCCATCTGCCCCACGAAAACCTTCCGCTTCGAGGACTGGCGGGTGGTAGCGGACTCGGGAAAGTGCATCCAGTGCGGGGCCTGCGTGGTGGGCTGCCCCCAGAGGGCGCTGAAGCTGGTGCTGAAGTAGGGAGAAGAGGCGGGCTTAATCCCCGCTTAACTACAAATAATTCATTTTTTAAAAGATGCAATCTCAGAAATCTCGATCCATCTTCAGGACTTTGCATATGCTCTGCTCCCGCAAAGCATAAATTGGCGGCGGAAGCGAGGGATCTACAAAATAGGGATCTATGATCCCTTGCATTGGGGGGGTGTTAGATGATACCTGATCTTCTTCTGGCTCTAGGGATCTATATTGTGACCGTCCTCTCAGGAATGCCTTTTGCTCTTACAGCAGGAAGGCGCACCCTCACCAGAATTGCATTCTCTTTCGCCCTTGGCTATGTGCTGCTGTCACTGGCGGGAATACTGGGAGCGCTGCTGGGGATTGACCCGATTTTTCCCCAGATGCTCACTGTTCTGGCAGGAGCGCTATTATGCTCGAGGCTGTATCTTCTCCACCGAGACGAACTGCATGATGCCGTCTCTCTCAATTTTGATAGAACCGACTGGATAGTCCTCGGCTCCTGGACTCTCTATCTGGTCATGTGCATCCTTTTCTTCGATCGCCTTATCATGTGGATGGCGGGAGATGCAGTGGCTCATGCGGAAATGCTGCGCATGCTGATCGACGGCCATACTCTTCCGGTTAAGCTCCCCCTGCTCGGAAACTACTGGGAGTACTATCCCAAGGGATTTCACTACTACGCCTATTTGTGGGCCAAAGCCTTTCCTGTGATCGATGTTATCCAGACCTTGCCGGTATTGATCACAGCAGCAACGCCTCTGATCTTATACTCGATAGCGAGAGAAATGAAGCATGAGGCAGTCTCGGTCTATGCCTTCCTGCTGGCCTCTTTTGCCTTTTCCACACATTACAGCTATCTCATATGGGGGGGTTATCCCTCTGCTGCGGCAGAGATGCTGCTGGTTGCAGCGGTGCTGGCGGCAGTGCTTAAGATGCGCCTTCTTTTTATGGCCCTTGCCCTTGGAATGCTGCTCTCTCATCCCCGCATATTAGCCCTGGGCATGGGCATTCTGCTGGCATACTGTCTGGCAGAATGGCTGAGAAGGCATCTCACCCTCAGGCATCTGTCAATCCTCGGCGGAGGGCTTCTGTTCCTGGCAGCAGGATGGCTCTGGGTGCACAGGCCGGAGTATCTCTTATCCGTATTCAGCGATCAGGACCTTGCCAGCCAGTTTGTAGCCCGCTGGTATCCGGCCTTCCTTGCCGTCTTCGGTGCAGCAATAGCTTTGATCAGGCAGGAGCGGCTGGATCGCATGGCTCTGGCCTGGGCGGGCTCGATGATTATTATGATTCTGCTGGCGGACTCGGGGCCGCTGAGCTTTCTTGGAACTGCAGACAGGCTGCTTCTCCCACTCTACCTTCCACTCAGCCTTCTTGCCGCACTTGCATTATGCAGGATGGATGGGGGAGATGCCAGGATCAGGGCTTCATTCTTGCTGATTCTGATCTCAATTGGTGTCGCCTCCACCGGCCTCGTCCTCTACAGCTATGCCGGATCCTGGGGTCTGCCGGAGCAGGACTATGATGCCATGATCTGGCTGTCCCAGCAGAACCTATCCGATGCGGTCTGCATAAATCTGGATCAAACCGGGGCCTGGGTCTATCCATTGACGGGGATAAAGACATCATGCCCGCGGGTGGCTCCGACGGGATTTAGCTGCGGGCTCTCGGAGAGGATCAGATGGGATCCTGGCAATCGGGCAGCAATCGATGAACTGAAGAGCATAGGGCACGAGAATGCTCTTATCTATGTCTCCAGCGTATCCATTCTGCGGCCAGGGCACATGCCGCCGTTCGCAGGTCACGATGCATTTCCTCTGCTCAACCTGAGCTTTTCCCAGGCGGACTACGAACTGCTCTATGACGATGGTGCCAGGATTTATAGAGCTTGGGCTTGAAAGATTTGGCATAGATCCTCCCAGATAGCGGATATTTTTTGTCTCTCGAATCGGCAAACCTAATAACAATAGATATTTATATTATAAGATATACTTCTTCAAAAGCAGATGCAGAAATTAAACACGCAATACGGAGTGGTCCGAAATGGATAAAAAGGCGCTCAAATTCACAATTCTGGCTTTGATCCTGAGCATAGCTTTTATTTCTGCCGGATCAGGCAGCAGATACGATCTGCATAGCCCTATATATATTAATCTCAGCATAGAAAAAGTCCCTCTGGTCAATGAGGATGCAGATCTGATCTGCAATGTGAGCAGCATAGTCGATGCTCCCAATACCACTGCCACCATCTCTCTTCCGGATGGAGTTGAGCTGGCGGCGGGAGATCTGACCGGACAGTGGGATCTCAAGGCAAATGAGCCTGTATTTCTCAATGCCACTGTCCGTTTTACCAGGGCAGACGACTATACAATCAAGGCAGCAGCCCGTCGAGTGATAGACGCAAATAATTTCTGGGGAGATGTCGAGTCTCTTTATCTGACCATCGGACAGGAGGCATCCTCCTTCACTCTCTCTCGGCCCTGGGCCGCCTACCCCTCTATTGAGGTGGTTGAGGGTAGATCTGGATTTGAGGCAGGAGCAGAGGACGGCAGGGTTGTCTCAATTTCTCCCCCGGCTCTGCCGGGACCTGATGAGCTGCCCGTGGCATCGAGAGACCTGAGTCCGGGCCTCAATGCCGGCCCTTCCGGATTTGCTGAAACGCCAGTAGAAGGAGCAATAACGCCTCTGATGTCTGGTGATGGCCTTGACAATGACTCCGCTCCGGCAAGCCCCGGCACTCTAACCGTGCAGGGCAATTGGGTCTACTGGGGCCAGGACAGCATCTTCAGGGACAACGATGGAGACGAATGGCTGCCCTGCAAGACCATGCTGATCGAGATTGTAAGGGCAAGCAACACATCTGATGTGCTGGGGGTCGGTCATACCGATTCAAATGGGGCCTTTTCCATAGACATAAACAATGATGGAAGTGAGTTTTATGTCCTCTTATGGACCTACACCTATTACGGCCCCGACTATGAGCTGAGAGTGGTAGATCCAAGCGACACCGGCATAACCGGTCTCGAAGGCGTTTACTATTGGTTTGCCGGCCCATTTACATCACCTGACGGGACATTCGATATGGGTCCCAGGGCGCCGGACCCGAACTATTCCAATTACAGGGCCTGCTGGCTGCACCAGGACTTATGGCGGGCTGATGATTTCCTCTATGATAGGGGGCTTGCCGCCTATCAGGCCACAATTGCCTGGGCCCCGACCATTGCCGCTGGAACCTACTATGAGCATGGAGGACAGATCCACATCAAGGCCGGCACGGAGTATGCCTCCCACGTGGTGATACACGAATACGGCCACAATTACATGTACCGAGAGTATGGAAATTATTTCCCGCCTTTCAACTGTCCTACCCATTGGGTCGAGTGGTGCTATGATAACGGATGCGGCTGGACGGAGGGATGGGCGGATTTCTTCTGCATTGCGGTGAATGACGATCCGGTCTACAAGGACCCGGGATTCTCCTTTAATTTCGAGGTGGGGGATTGGGATACTCCCGATTATTGCGACGGTCCCACCTGTGAGGGAAGAGTTGCCGGTGCACTCTGGGATATTTCCGACGCAAGCCCGGACGGAATAGATCTGAGCGCCTACAGCTGGGGATATGAGGAGATATTCAATATACTGACCAGCGGCACGCAGGATATATTTGCTGAATTCTGGAGCCAGTGGCGGGGCTATGGATATAGCGATGATGCAGCCCATTGCCTGTGGCAGAATACCATCGATCCGGGGATAAATCTGCGCCCCAATGCGCCGGCGGCGCCCACCGGCCCAGGCACGGGATACACAGGAACATCTTATACCTTCACCACATCAGCCGTTGATCCCAGAGACGGAAATAATGTAAAATTCACATTCGACTGGAGCGACGGCACATACAGCACGACGGGATATGTTCCCTCTAATTCGACAGCAAGCGCTTCTCATATATGGAACAGCGCCGGAACAAAATATATCCGAGCTAATGCAACAGATAGCAATGGGCTCAGCTCCTATCTCTGGTCCAATCAATCGGCGATAGAGATTGTGGCCGGGAATGCTTCTCCGGATAAAATAGGCGTGTTCCGAAATGGTCCATGGTATCTGGACTATAACGGCAACAGAGTTTGGGATCCTGAATCAGGTGATCTGTCGTTTTGGCTTGGAACCAACGGCGACATGCCTGTGGCAGGGGATTGGAACGGAGACGGCATAGATGAGATTGGGGTGTTCCGAAATGGTCCGTGGTATCTGGACTATAATGGCAACAGAGTTTGGGATCCTGAATCAGGTGACATAGCGTTCTGGTTTGGAACCGGCGGCGACATACCTGTGGCGGGGGATTGGAACGGAGACGGCATAGATGAGATTGGGGTGTTCCGAAATGGTCCGTGGTACCTGGACTATAATGGCAACAGAGTTTGGGATCCTGAATCAGGTGACATAGCGTTCTGGTTTGGAACCGGCGGCGACATACCTGTGGCGGGGGATTGGAATGGAGACGGCAAAGACAAGATAGGCGTGTTCCGAAATGGTCCATGGTACTTGGACTATAACGGCAACATGGAATGGGATCCTTTGTCGGGTGATGTGTCGTTCTGGTTAGGAACTGG